>DATJNC010000113.1:0-32725 GCA_035508395.1 Terriglobales bacterium
GACTTCACTTCGAGCACGATTGCATGGCGCGGAGAGAAGTTTACGTTTCCGGCGTTGGGCAGCGTGCCGCAGTCGCTGGTGATCGCGGGCGGAGTGGAGAATCTGGTGGCGAAGCGGTTGGCCTGATTTCACCGCCGAGGCGCCGAGGGCGGGGAGAAGCACAAGGTCCCCTCGACTCGGCTCGGGATGACAGATTGTGAATGATGACAGGTCGTGAGTTTAGTTCTTCTCGGCAATCTCCGCGTCTCAGCGGTGGATTTGGATTTTTATCTTGCATCAGGAGCATTCATGGCGAAATACACGGTCGTGACCATGCCAGGAGACGGCATTGGGAATCAGGTTTTACCGGAAGCATTACGGGTTCTGAAGGCGGTCGGATTCGATGCCGAATATATTCACGCCGATATTGGCTGGGATTGCTGGTGTAACAACGGCAATGCGCTGCCCGATCGCACGATTGAGCTGCTGACCAAACACAAGCTTGGGCTTTTTGGCGCGATCACGTCGAAGCCGAACAAGGCGGCGCAGGCAGAGCTGAAGCCCGAGCTGCAGGGCAAGGGTTACGTCTATTATTCGCCGATCGTCACCATGCGGCAGAAGTTCAATCTCGATATCTGTATGCGGCCGTGCATCGGGTTCGAGGGCAATCCGCTGAACTTTATTCGCAAAAAGGCTGGCGGCGGATTTGACGAGCCCCATATCGATACGACCGTATTTCGTCAGGGGACCGAGGGAATGTACGCGGGGATTGAGTGGACGAATCCTCCGGAAAACGTGCGGGCAGCGCTGGGCAGCCATGCCAAGTTCAAGGCATTTGCCCATGTGCCCGGGCCGGAGCTGGCGGTCAGCTGCCGCGTGATTACGCGAAATGCGGCGCGGCGCATTTCGACGGCTGCGTTCGAATACGCAAAGAAACGCGGGTTCAAGGGCGTGACCATTTGCGAGAAGCCGAACGTCGTGCGCGAAACGTCGGGCATGATGGAAGAAGTGGCGAGGGAAGTGGCGAAGAACTATCCCGGGATTGCCCTATGGTCGACGAATATCGATGCGCAGCTGATGTGGCTGAACAAGAATCCGGAAGATTACAACGTAATTGTGTCGTCAAATTTGTTTGGCGACATACTTTCGGATGCATTCGCTGGACTCGTCGGCGGACTTGGTTTCGCGGCGTCGGGGAATATTGGCGATGAGGTCGCGGTGTTTGAGCCGACGCATGGGTCGGCTCCGAAGTACGCGGAGCTTGATCCGCCCATTGTGAATCCGATAGCCATGATTCTTTCGGCGGCGATGATGCTTGACCACGTGAATGAGGGCGAGAAGGCGGGGCGTATTCGCAAGGCGATTGCTAACGTGGTTTGCCAGGGCAAGGTGCGGACCTACGATATGCTGCGAATTCCGGGCGGAGCGAAAGCGATCGGCGAGGGAGCGGCTTCGACAATGCAGATGACGGACGCGATTGTGGAGAAGTTGAGCCAGTGATGAACCACGGAGGCACGGAGACACGGAGAAAAAGAGGAAGATTTTCTCCTCCTCTTGTGAGTTCGTGATAGAAATGCGTTTTGTGAAGAACAATTTTGAACGATAGATTTTAAGAAGAACTGATTTGAAAAAGGAAAGACATGGGCGTTGAGGTACAGACGTCGCACACTGCCGAAGCGGGCCATTCGGGCGAAGGCGTGCGCTCCGACTTGCACGTGGTATTCCAGGGAAAAGATAGTGGTGGAATCGAGGTGGCGTTGGAATCGCGCGTTGCGCCCTATTATGGTCCGGTGATTCTCGAGCAGGCACGCACCGTGCTGGCGGACCTCGGAGTCCAGCACGCGCGGGTCGCCATTCACGATGAAGGCGCGTTGCCGTTTGCCATTGGCGCCCGAGTTGAAGCGGCGGCGCGGCGCGCGGGAGTTGGTCTCGACAAGCGCTGGCTCCCGGAGCAATCTCCGTTACCGGCGCCCTCAACGAAAGATCGGCTGCGGCGTTCGAGGCTTTATCTGCCGGGATCGGAGCCGAAATATTTCATCAACGCGGCGCTGCATGAGCCGGATGCGGTCATTCTGGATCTGGAAGACTCGGTTCACCGCAACGAAAAAGACGCGGCGCGGATTCTGGTGCGCAATGTGCTGCGCGCGGTGGACTTCGGCACTTGCGAGCGCATGGTTCGCATCAACCAGATCCCGCTGGGACTCGAGGATCTTGCCGAAGTGATCGGGGAGAGCCCCGACCTAGTTCTGATCCCGAAGGTCGAGCGGCCCGAGCAGGTGGCCGAAGTCGATCGCATGATCAGCGAAATCAAGGCGCGCCACGGAATCACGCGGCCGATCTGGCTTATGCCGATTCTCGAATCCGCACTCGGAATTGAGAACGCGTTTGCCATCGCTGCGGCCAGTGAAAACGTGGCTGCGCTAACCATTGGACTCGAAGATTACACGGCCGATCTTGGTGTGGCTCGAACAGCGGAGGGAAAGGAATCGGCCTATGCGCGGGCGCGGGTGGTAAATGCGGCGCGCGCGGCGGGCGTGCAAGCCATCGATGGGGCCTTTACCGACGTGGGCGATATGGATGCTCTGCGGCATTGGGGCGAGGCCTCGCGAGCCATGGGATTTGAGGGTATAGGGTGCATTCATCCGGGACAGATTCGCGTGATTCACGAAGCATTTCGGCCGACCGTCGCGGAGATCGAAAAAGCGCAACGTATCGTCGCGGCTTATGAAGACGCGCACAGTAAAGGCTTGGGCGTGGTGAGCCTGGGTTCGAAGATGATCGATGCTCCCGTGGTGCAGCGCGCGGTGAAGCTGGTGGAGCGGGCGAAGGCGATGGGAGCGATCTCGTGAGCGAACGGGTCGATTTCGCGCAGAATGCGCTCAGCCGGCAAGTGCCGACGATGGTAAATGGCAAGCCGCAGATCCCATTTCTGGGTGTGGGGAAATTTCAGCCGCGTGGACGCAAAGCGGCGCCTCCGATATTTTCAAACAAAGATTACCCCGATACCGGCGATAAGCGGGTCGCCGACCTCGAAACTGCATTGAGCAAGTGCGGCCTGCGCGATGGCATGGTCATTTCGAGCCATCATCATCTGCGCGACGGCGACAAAGTCGCGTTGATGGCGCTCGAGGCGGCGGCGCGGATCGGCGTTAAGGATTTGATGTGGTTTCCGAGCGCGTCGTTTCCGTCGCAGCAAGGTGCGATTCCGCTGATGAAAAAGGGAGTCATTCATCATATCGAAGGCTCGATGAATGGCCCGCTCGGCGACTATTGCACGCAGGGAAAGATGCGCGGCATGGGCGTGCTGCGGTCGCATGGCGGCCGCTATCAGGCGATTCAGGATGGGGAGGTTCATATCGACATCGCGGTGATTGCCGCGCCGACCGCCGATGCTTTCGGGAACGCCGATGGCTCGCATGGCAAGTCGGCTTGCGGGTCACTGGGATTTGCGCTTGCCGATTCGATGTATGCAGATCGCGTGATCGTGGTAACGGACAATCTCGTGCCATTTCCCTGTGTGCCATGGCAAATTCAGGGCAACAACGTCGATTGCGTGGTGGAAGTGGAATCGATCGGCGATCCGGCGAAGATTGTCTCGGGTACGACGCAGATAACGCGCTCACCAGACCGTCTGAGAATCGCCGAACTTGTCGCCAAGCTGCTGCGTGAAGCCGGCATCATGAAGAATGGCTTTTCATTCCAGGCGGGAGCGGGCGGGATCGCGCTGGCCTTCGTGCAATATCTGAAGCAGATGATGAAAGAGGATGGGGTCAAGGCGCGCTTTGTGCGCGGCGGCTCGACGAAATATCTGGTCGAGATGTTGCAGGAGGGCTTGACCGATTACATCCTCGACGGACAGACGTTCGATCTTGACGGCGTGAAATCGATTGCGAACGATGCGCGGCACGTGGCGACTTCGCCGTTTACGTCGTACAACTATCACGGCAAAGGAAATTTCGCGTCGCTTGTTGATGCGGTTGTGCTCGGCGCGACGGAAGTTGACGTGAACTTCAACGCAAATGTTGTCACGCACTCCGATGGCCGTCTGCTTCATGGCATTGGTGGATGGCAGAATTGCCTCTTTGCGGGCTGCTCGATTCTCGCGGTGCCGTCGTTTCGAGATCGGATTCCCGTGATTGTCGATCACGTGACCACGACAACCGGCCCGGGCGAGATGATTGATGTGGTGGTGACCGAGCGGGGTATCGCCATCAATCCGCGGCGCACTGACCTGCTGCATTCGCTGATGGGATCGAAGCTGCCGATTCGGCCGATTCAAGACATCAAGGCTGAGGTTGAGAAGATTTGCGGTGGCAAGCCGGCCCGGCCGAAGCTGGGCGGGCGTCCGTGCGCGATCGTGAAGTGGGTGGATGGAACGGTACTCGATACGGTGTGGCAGGCAAGTTGAGGTACAGCGGCCACGTCTAAGCCAACGCCCAATCCGTCCGCGATCAAAATAAGCTCCCCAGCAGGATCTCTTCAGCGCTTTTTCTAATACTTCGGCATCTTCGGGTCGATCTTCTCGGCCCAGGCCGTGATTCCACCAGTGAGGTTGTAGACCTTCTTAAAGCCTGAGCGCCGGAGGAAGTTGACCGCTTTCGCGCTGCGTCCGCCCATTTTGCAGTGGGCAATAATCTCGCGGCTGGAATCGAGTTCATTCACGCGCTTGGGCAAGTCGCCAACGGGAATGAGATATCCATTCAGGTGACAGATCTGATATTCGTGTGGCTCCCGCACATCGAGGATGAAGATGTCTTCTTTCGCGTCGAGCTTCTTCTTCAGGCCTTCGACTGAAATCGATGGAATGTCATTCGCGCCTGGCTCCTCCTGGCCGCGAATGCCACAAAACTCCTCATAGTCGATTAACTGGGTGATGGTTGGATTCTTGCCGCACACGGGGCAGTCGGGATTCTTGCGCAGCTTGAGTTCGCGAAATTTCATGCCGAGCGCATCGACCAGCAATAGACGGCCGATGAGCGAGTCGCCCTGGCCGAGAATCAGCTTAATCGTCTCGGTCGCTTGAATCACGCCGACAAGGCCGGGCAGAATGCCCAGCACGCCGCCTTCGGCGCAGGAAGGCACGAGCCCCGGCGGTGGTGGCTCGGGATAGAGACAGCGATAGCATGGGCCATCCTCGGTGGCAAAGACGCTCGCTTGCCCTTCGAAACGGAAGATCGAGCCGTAGACATTCGGCTTGCCGGTGAGCACACATGCGTCGTTTACCAGATAGCGTGTGGGGAAATTGTCGGTGCCGTCGGCGATGATGTCGAACTCGCGGAGCAGTTCGAGCGCGTTGGCGCTGGTCAGTTTCGTCTCGAATGTTCGCAGGTTCAGAAACGGGTTGATAGCGGTTAACTTTTCCGCTGCGGAATCGAGCTTCTTGCGGCCAACGTCGTTGGTGGAATGAATGATCTGGCGCTGAAGGTTGGTGTAGTCCACTACATCGAAGTCGACGATGCCGAGCGTGCCGACGCCAGCGGCTGTCAGGTAAAGCGCCAAAGGCGAGCCCAGGCCTCCCGCGCCGATGCAGAGCACCTTCGCGGCCTTGAGCTTCTGCTGCCCTTCCATGCCAACCTCGGGCATGATGAGATGGCGCGAGTAGCGCAGGATTTCGTCGTTGCTAAGAGCGGCGGCGGGATTGGCTTCGATTAATGTGGGCATGGAATATACGGTCTCTTATTTTCTTATGTCAGCTGCGAGCCTCTAGGCTTCTGGCGAATCCAAGCCAATTAGGTTGCCGGTAGAAGCTAGCAGCTTCCTCCGGCAATCGATGGCACAATCGAAATCGTATCACCGTCGTTCAGGGCGGTGGCCTCCTTCTCCAGGTAGCGCATGTCTTCGTCATTGACGTAGACATTCACAAAGGCGCGCAATTTGCCATCGTCGCTATAGAGGTGGCGCTTCAAGTCGGGATGCTGGCTGACGAGTCCGGCAAGGGCATCGCCGACGGTTTTTGCAGGCACGCTTACTGTAGCCTGTTTCTGCGTGTATTGACGAAGTGGAGACGGAATCTGGATCTGGGGCATATAAATAAAGATGCTAAGGTATTGGACCAAGATTCATCCAGAAAATTCTATCGGGAAACCCGAATATGGCAAATCGCCGACCGCACGGCTTCGTGCTGATAGGCCTGTTCTTCGCATTTGGGGCAGCAGCGGCAGCATATGCGGCAATTACTCTTCTGTTCCCGGGAACCCGTCTTGATGTGCTGTGGACTCTCAACGAGCGAGGCCATGCTGGGTTACTTGGGCTGGGTAAGGTTGCCGGTTCCCTTTTTATTCCTCTGTCGGCAGCTTTGCTGGCGACAGCTGTGGGGTGGTTTCGGCGACGCCGTTGGGCATGGATGCTGGGCGTTACGATCATCGCGCTGAACGCTGCGGGGGATGCCGTGAACGTGGCATCCGGCGGGGACCGGAGAAGCGGCATCGGCGTTGTTGTGGCAGGATTGCTGCTGTTTTATCTGACCCGGCGTGGGGTTCGGGAGTATTTCAGGCGCCAGCAGCCGGAATCCGCTTGCTAGGTAACTTCGATGGCTTCGTGGCGCAGAGTCTTACTTGCTTCGTCGGTTCCAGCCAATTCGAACGCATTGGTCGTTTCGGCCTTACCGTGCTGGACGCTGGTAATTACGTAGGAGCAGCCGAACCAGTGCGCCTCGGCCAGATCGGTGGAGGACCACTGTGCCGGATGATCCGGATGCGAGTGGTAGAAGCCGACGATATCTTCTCCGCGTTCGCGGCCCTCACGCTGGATGCGAATCAACTCCTTTGGATCGATGTTGTAGCGGTTCTGCGGGGAATCATCGCGCGTGTTGCCGCAAGGGGCGGCGAAGGTCACGGTCTTTGCGCCATCATCGGCAAAGTGACCGAGGAGCACGCCACAGCATTCGTGGGGATAAGTTTGCTCTCCGTGATGACGAAGGGCGGCGTAGACAGATTGGGGAATGCTTAGCATCGGAGAATTGCAGATTGCAGAAGTCAGATTGCGGAAGTGAAAACTCTTGGTGTTCAAGCCATCGTGTTCAGTATGAGCTTTTAGCTCTGCAATCTACAATTTTCAATCTGCAATTATTTCTCGTTCCAGAATCTCTCGCTCAAATACTTGTCGCCCGAGTCGCAGAGGATCGTCACGATCGTGGCCGGCTGATTCTTCTTGAGCTGATCGGCTATTTCGAGACATCCCACGACTGCAGCCGCAGCTGACACTCCAACGAGCAAGCCTTGTTCGCGCGCCAGGCGGCGGGCCATGCCATGCGCGGCTTCGGTTGAGATTTCGATATTCTGGTCGGCGAGCGAGGCGTCATAAATGCGCGGCATAATTGCGGAGGGCAGGTGCTTGGCGCCTTCGATGCCGTGAAACGCCGAGTCAGGTTGCAGCGAGATACAGCGCACGTGCGGGTTTAGCTCCTTCAGCCGCCGCGTGGTACCAACGAAAGTTCCGGTCGTGCCCAGCATAGAAACGAAATGAGTGATGCGGCCTTCGGTCTGCTGCCAGATTTCGTTGGCCGTCGTCAGGTAATGAGCGCGCCAGTTGGCGTCGTTGGAGTATTGGTCGGCGTAGAAATAGAGGTCGGGATGACGCTCGGCGAGTTGGCGGGCGATCTTGATGGCGCCATCGGAGCCTTCACCGGGATCGGTGTAGATGATATTCGCGGCGTAGGCCTGTAGAATGCGCTTTCGTTCTTCGGAAACATTCTCGGGCACGCAGAGCGTGACCGGAAAGCCGAGAGCGGCGCCGAGCATGGCGTAAGCAATGCCGGTATTGCCGCTGGTAGAGTCGAGAAGAATTTTCCCGGCTGCAAGTTTTCCCGCACGCCGCGCTTCGCAGACGATGTTGGCGGCGGCACGGTCTTTGACGGATCCGCCGGGGTTGTACCATTCGGCTTTTCCCAGCAATTGGACAGCAGGAAGAGCGGGCAGCAGGGCATCGAGCCGCAACAGCGGAGTGTTGCCGATGCAGTTGAGTACAGCTTCGCCAGTTCGCGCCGTGGAAGCATTTTTCGGCACGCCATCAAATGCGGAACTGGAGTTGGCTGCGTTCATCGGTCAGTTGTACCCAGTGAGTTTCACCCAGTGACTACAGTAATGTGTCTGCAATCGTAAAAAGGTATATCTATACTAGCGTCGAATATGGATTGCGCGTACTGTGAATGCAGTACGTCGCGTTTTACAGTTAGATTCGCGAAGCACATGTGCGGTTCCAATCGATTCTTCGGCACCGTGGAGAATGGACGCGCATCTAAGTTCAAAGTTAAAAGCAAACGGGGTTGAGCAATCATAATGGCTACGAAAGTTGAGCAACGCACGTACGAAGATGCAGTCGCGTGGCTGCGTGATCATGGCTTCGACCTGATCGACGCTCCCGGGACCAAAGGCCGGGTGTTTCTCAAGAAATACAACGTGTCGGCGGCCATTCAGAAGAATGGCGATGGTGGCGCCAAAATTTTCGCTTACCCCGGCTATTTGATCGGGGGCGAGATCTCGAAGCTGGTCAATCGCGGCTACCAACAGTTTCTGAAGACCGCAAAAACCGAAGTGGCGGCGACGGCTGATCATCTGAAAGCGCTGCACCAGTTCTCGGAAGAATTGAAAGAGGCGCTCGCTCTGCCGAGCCTCTACAACGAATCGCTCGGAACGGTGAGCGAGTCTTATCAGTACGACCGCATCAAGGATCGTGACGAACCGCAGGTGGCGCGCCCCAAGCGCCCATGGGAGACCGTCAAGGTAAAGGCGGCGACGGCAACGAAAAAGGCCAGCCGCTAGGAAGCAATCCGCAAATTGTCCCGGTCAGGGCGTCAGTTTTCCGGCAGCATTGCCGCGATCCGCTCTTCCCTTATCCATCGCCAGGTTAGCCAGCCGATCGGCGGTCTGATTGTGCTCGCGCAGGGCATGGCGAATCTCGAAATGGATGAGTTGGCGAACGAGCTGCTGGGCCTCTTCGTGTAGCCTGCGCAGCTCGGGATGCTTGACCTTGTAAATGCCCTTCATCTGCCGGACCATCAGCTCGGAATCACTGATGACCTGCAGGGATTCAATGTGGTGGGCTATGGCATAGCGCAAAACCCCGATCAGTCCCTGATACTCGGCGTAATTGTTGGTCTGGTGGCCGAGATATTCGCTGAGTTCCGCGACCTTTTTGCCATGGGCATCGCGAATCACGGCGCCATAACCGGCAGGACCGGGATTGCCTCGGGCTCCGCCATCGACGTGAGCGGTGTAGGCGGAGTTAGCAGACATGGGGAAAGTTTACAGGATTCTGTTGTGAATTGCGGCAACGACAGGAACGATGAGAGTTGCGGGGGTCAGATTGCAGATTGCAGAGGCTTAGCGTGGTAAGGCTGAGTTGCTGAAAGGCGTTCCGCAGCAGCGAACCAGTAATTACCTTCCGGTCGCAAGCCTTGTGGCGAGACGAGGCGGCAAGTTGGCGGCCAGGATCTTCTCCTGAGCCACGCGAACGTTGTAGGGAACGCGATAGAAGCTGACGATGCGAGCCTCGCTATCGAACACGGCGAAGGCGGCGCGCCAGTCACCGTCGCGAGGCTGACCGACTGAACCTGGATTGATGAGGTAGCGACGATCCTCGCGCAAAGGCCAGTCGGACGATTCGGATTGGCCGACGGTGCGATATCCCGGACGGTAGGCTTCGCCGATCTCGCCTTGCAGACTGAAGCCGCCCTGCAGATGAGTGTGACCAAAGAACGTGACCGGAACATGATTGGTGATGAGGGGAGCGATAGCGTCTCGAATGCTGACGGTGTATTCATCCTCGTCGAGCGCGGAGCCGTGAACGAACTGAACGCCGGGCAGTTCGTCAAGATGAACCGGGCCCTGGGGCAGCGAACGGAGCCAATCGAGATTTGACTTGCTGAGTTGCTCCCGCGTCCACAGCGTGGCGAGGCCGGCGACGGGGTTGAACTCCTCGAGATCCATCAAGCCACTGACGGCTTTGTCATGATTGCCCCGGACGAAGACGTTTCCCAGCGACCGGGCGCGGGCAATGACCTCGTTGGGGTTGCCGCCATAGCCAACGGTGTCCCCAAGATTTACGAGCAGATCGTGAGCGGGAGCGGCGGCGAGACAGGCATCGAGTGCCTCGAGGTTGCTGTGAATATCGCTGAGGATCAGGATGTGCACGGCAAAGGGAGGATTATAGCGTGGAAAGTCAAATGAGGACGGCAGCCGGGACACGGAAACAGGAAAAAGCAGAGGGTGGATGTAGGAAAGATGCGCCGCGAGGTCGAAACTTTGGTCGATGTACGGCCGCGCAAGTCTCTCAAAACAGGCGATAGGAGCCTGGTTTGAGGGTAATGGTACGAAAGAGCGCGAAACTCCGACGCAGGCTTCGGGTTAGAGCCGGTGTGCCAGGCAGAAACTCGCTCCCCCCACAATCGCCGGCATTCGGAGTAAGTCATGAAACTACGTGCGAAGCTTCTTGCTTTACTTGCCCCCCTTGCGTTGCTGCTGGCTGGCTGCGGCAGCACCGCGAGTCAGTCCGGCGGAGGAGGCACTCAAACTCAGCAGGGCTCGGTGTTTGTCACTGGCGAGGATGCTCCTGTGTCCTCCGTTGTTGGCTTTAATGTCACCATTGATCAGATCACGCTGAACAACTCCACGAGCACGGTGACGGCTCTTTCAACGCCGACGGCGGTCGATTTCGGGCGGCTCATGGGTCTGCGTTCGCTGCTGGCGTTCAACACTATCGCGCCGGGAACATATACGAGCGCGACTATCACCTTTGAAAACAGCAATCCGTCCCCTCTCATCAGTTATGTGGATTTGACCACGAACCCGCCTTCGGTTCAGGAACTGACGGGCACATTCAACCAGGCCACAGTCACGGTTCCCTTCCCTGTTGGCGCACCACTCGTCGTGTCGAGTAACGGGCTAGTCGGTCTGCACCTGGACTTCGATGTGCGCGACTCGCTGGTTGTGGACGGCAACAACCAGATCACCGGTGCGATCAACCCCACGGTAACAATTCAGGCGGTTTCGGCCTCGGGTGAGATTGGCCAGATCACCGAGTTCACGGGCAACGTGGTCTCGACGGATACAAATGCCAACACGTTCGTCATGCAGGGGCCATACGGGTTCCAGGAGACTATCGATGTCAATCAGTCGACGCAGTACAACGGCTCAAACAGCCTAAGCACGTTGACTGCCGATGCGATCGTGTCGGTTGTCGGAACAGTGCAGGCGGATGGCAGCATCCTGGCAAGCGACGTTGAACTGATCACGACTGACAAAGCCTTCATCTCGGGACGAGTGCTGGCGGTTAATCCGACCTCGGGCCCGGTGCAGACGGTGACGATGTGGGTTGGCGAAGAAGTGGGAACCTCGGGCGTCATTCCGGTTGATACGGTGCAGACCATCAACCTGAGCGGCGTTTCGAATTACGAGGTTTGTTTCTTCGACAATCTCCTCACGCAGTGGGCGTTTAACGATTCAGAGCTGGTGGTGGGACAGCGGATCTTCATCGGCGGCACGGTTGCCGGTACGACCTTCACTCCTGATCTGGTGTCGTTGCGGCGGCAGGGCGTGGTCGGCGCATTGGTGGCGAACAGCGTCAACATCACCGGAGGCAACGGCAGCAATCTTGGCTACTTCCAGATGCAGAATGACGCTCTCATGAGCTATGCGGCTGGCGGACCGTTCACGGTGTGGACGGGCAATCTGACAACGTTCGTGAACATCGATGGGCTGTCAGGATTGTCGACGGCTGGAACACCGAACTTGATTTCGCGCGGCTTGGTCTTCAAGAACCAAAGCAACGGACAGCCGATCGTGGTGGCGGGACGGGTGCGCGTGCTGGCGGCAGGACAGTAGGCGGGACAATAAAAGAACGGGGAGACGGGCGGGGGCGCGTTTGGCCCGTACAACCGGATAAACGAAGCATCACTCTGTTGGGCGGCCAGAAATGGCCGCCCAATTTTTTGCGTTCATGGCTGGCACGGACTCACCCTATAATTTTCAGTGATGAAGCGCGTTGTCCATGCTGCCTGTCCGCACGATTGCCCTGACGCTTGCGGCGTGTTGATCACCATTCAGGATGGGCGCGCCACCAAGATTCAAGGCGATCCCGAGCATCCGGTGACGCGCGGGTTTTTGTGCGCGAAGGTTGCAAAGTATCTCGACCGCGTGTACTCGCCGGAGCGGGTGCTCTATCCGATGCGGAGGAAGCGCGGTGCAGCGAAAGGGCCGTTGAGCGGCGACCTCGCGTGGAAGGCGTTCGAGCGGATCCCATGGGATGAAGCTCTGGATGAAATCGCGCACAGGTTTCGGGACATCATGGTCGAAGACGGTTCTGAAGCGATTCTTCCCTACTCTTACGGCGGCACGATCGCGGCGCTGAATGGCGGTTCGATGGATCGTCGCTTTTTTCATCGTCTGGGCGCTTCGCAACTGGAGCGCACGATCTGCTCCAACGCGGGCGAGGAGGGCCTCGGATCTGTTCTGGGAATCAAGCTCGGAACCGAACCGGAGCAGTTTGCTTACTCGCGCTACATCATCGCGTGGGGAGCGAACATCCATGGAAACAATGTTCATCTTTGGCCATTCATTGCAGAGGCTCGCCGGAAGGGCGCGAAGTTGGTGGTTATCGATCCCTATCGGACGCGAACCGCAAAATGTGCGGATTGGTACCTTCCGATCAATCCCGGAACGGACGCGGCGCTTGCGCTAGGAATGATGCACGTAATCCTCGGCGAGAAGCTTTATGACGCCGATTATGTCTCACGCTACACGCTGGGCTTCGAGGAGTTGCGGGCTCGCGTGAAAGAGTATCCGCCAGAAAAAGTTGCGGGCTGGACCGGGATCCGGTCCGAAGACATTCGCAAGCTGGCGCGAGAGTATGCCACCCAGCGGCCGTCTGTAATCCGCGTCAACTATGGGATTCAGCGATCGGAGGGCGGTGGCATGGCGATGCGCGCCGTAACCATGCTGCCCTGCCTGATCGGCTCATGGAAGGAAGTGGGTGGCGGGCTACAGATGTCGACGAGTGGGGGTTTTGGGTTGAATTCCGGGGCGCTAAGGATGCCCGAACTGATGGTAAAAGCTCTGGGGCGCCCAGCGCGCGTTGTAAACATGGTGCAACTTGGGACAGCGCTGAATTCGCTCGACAATCCGCCGGTGAAAGCATTGTTTGTGTACAACTCGAACCCGGCGGCGGTTTGTCCCAATCACAATGAGGTTGTGCGCGGACTAAAGCGGCCGGATCTCTTCACGGTGGTGCATGAGCAGTTTTTCACCGACACATGCGACTACGCCGACATTGTGCTGCCGGCCACGACCTTTTTCGAGCACAAGGACCTCGTACCGGCGTACGGCCATTACTATTTACAGGTCTCGAGTCAGGCTATTGAGCCGCTCGGCGAATGCCGATCGAATGTTGACTTGTTTCGAACGCTGGCTGAGCGGATGGGATTTGAAGAAGATTGTTTTCGCGAAAGCATCGACTCGATGATCGAGCGGGCGCTCGACTCCAAGGGTAGGAGATTGCGGGGGATTACACGCGAGCGGCTGGAACGAGAGAATCAGGTAAGGCTGAATTTCGAAGGTGTGAGCGGTGATGGGGATGCGTTCCTCCCGTTCGCCAGTGGCGGGTTCGCTACGCCTTCGGGCAAAGCTGAATTTTATTCGGAATCACTCAAGCGCATGGGTCTCGATCCGGTCGTAAATTTCACTCCACCAGAGGAATCGCGCCACGGGTCAAAGGCCGCGGCATATCCGCTCGAACTCCTGGCGCGCAAGCCGGATAATCTTCTGAATTCGACATTCTCAAATGTTCCTTCGGTCCGTGAGATGGAGCCGTGGATGGGGAAACTCGAGATGCATCCGGCCGATGCCGCGGAGCGAAGCGTTCGTGATGGAGATCGCGTTCGTATCTTCAACGGGCGGGGCGAAATCATTCTTCAAGCGATGGTCGATGGTACCGTGTCGCGCGGTGTCGTGGCGGCGCGGCTTGATTGGGCTCGCTTCGGACCGGGCGCGCGAAACATTAACGTGCTCACCTCAGAAAAACTTACCGATATGGGCAACGCGGCGACGTTCTATTCCGTCTGTGTTGAGGTGGAACTTTTCCGGGCGTGACTCACTGGGGAAAACCTGCTTCGCGTCTTGGACGGTTCTGACTCTCTACCGTATAATTACCGTTTTCCTAACTCTAGTTTTTCGAGGTAGTTGCGATTCATCGCCTTCATCAGGCTATCCCTGTGTGTGCTCGGCGCCGCGCAAGCGAACTGGACCCGCACAGCGTGTCAGCTCCAACCTCTTCTGGAGAAAGAGTTTGGCAGCGAAGCCCTCTGTGGCAAATCTTGCTCACCTTTGTCGCCCTCATAGCGAGCGCCGGCCCACTGTTGGGGCAGCAAGAACTTATCACTGCCATTCAGGTTCATGGCAATCGGCGCATTCCCGCCGATACGGTCCGAGCGCGAATTTTCTCGAAGCCCGGCGATGTTTATGACACCGCAGCCCTCGAACGCGATTTCAATGCCCTGTGGAACACCGGCTACTTCGAAGACATCCGGTTTGAGAGAGAGCAGAGTCCGAAAGGGTGGATCCTCCACATCTACGTCAAGGAGCGTCCGACGATTCGCGACATTACCTACACGGGGTTGAATGCGGTCTCCCAGAGCGACGTGCTGGACCGCTTCAAAGATCGCAAGGTCGGGCTTTCGGTGGAAAGCCAATACGATCCTACAAAGATCAAGAAAGCCGAGGTGGTGATCAAGGAACTGCTCTCCGAGCACGGACGCCAATTCGCTACCATTCGCACCGAGGTGCGACCGATACCGCCAGCCGCGGTGGGCATCACTTTCATCGTCAAAGAAGGTCCAAAGGTTAAAGTCGGGGCGATTCGCTTCCGCGGGAACAAACACATTCCAGACCGCACGCTACGGGCGGCGATGAAGAACCTCAAGCCCATCGGGATTCCGCACTCCATTTTTCTTGAGAACATCTTCGCCAAGACGTATGACGCGACCAAGCTGGACGAAGATATCGAGCGGGTCCGCGCCGAATACCAAAACCGCGGCTATTTCAAGGTGGTGGTCGAGGACCCGAAGACAGAGATCCACGACACCGGGCACACCGGCATGCACATTCCCTTACTGCAGTCCGGGCCAGGCAAGGCGGTCGATATCAGCATTCCGATCGAAGAAGGGGCGCGGTACCGGCTGGGATCGATCACGTTCAAGAACAATAAAGCGATTACAAACAAGGCAGCCCTGCGCAGTCTTTTTCCCATCAAGGATGGCGACATCTTCAGCCGCGAGAAAATCGCCAAGGGACTCGAGAACCTGCGCAAGGCCTACGGCGAGGCGGGATACATCAACTTTACTTCCGTGCCCGACACGACGTTCGACGACGAAAAGAAACTCGTGAATCTGACCATCGACGTCGATGAAGGAAAACAGTTCTACGTGAGGCGAATCGAGTTTCAGGGCAACACGACGACGCGCGATAAAGTCATTCGACGCGAGATCGCGCTGGAAGAGGGCCAGATTTACAATTCGCGATATTGGGAGCTGAGCCTGCTCCGCTTGAACCAGCTCGGGTATTTCGAACAGCTCAAACCCGACGATCCGAACACGACTGAGCGCCACCTCGATGAAAAGAACGGGACGGTTGATCTGACGCTGAAGGTGAAGGAGAAAGGCAAGAACAGCATCGGCTTGCAGGGCGGAGTCAGCGGCCTGGCCGGAGCGTTTGTCGGCATCAACTACAGCACGAATAACTTCCTCGGACTTGGCGAAACGCTTTCGGTTCAGGCCAGCCTGGGCAACTATCAACGCGATCTGATTTTCGGCTTCACGGAGCCTTATCTGTTCGATCGGCCCATCCAGGCGGGGTTCAACGTCTACACGCGCAAAACCAATTTCGACCAGGCGCGACAATACGCAATCTTGACCGGGCAGAGTCTGAACCTGCCGTCGCCCTATCTGCAAAACTTGCAAAACTATTCACAATCAAGTTCTGGATTCACGGTCAGCGTGAGCTACCCGCTGCGGCGATCGTTTAAGCGCCTTGGTATCGCGTATTCATTCGATCGCTCGTCACTGGTTGCGGTGAGCAACGCCTCGAAGCTGCTGTTCGACAATCTGAATTTCAGCGGCATCACCGGCCCGAACGCGCTCAACGGCATCATCACCAGCAAGATCACTCCGAGCTTCACCATGAACACGCTCGATGCGGCTTATGCTCCCCACCATGGCAAGAGCCTGTTCATTGGCGGGGAGATTGCCGGCCTGGGTGGCACGGTAAACACGATTCGTCCGATCATTCAGTACAAGCAGTTCTTCCCGGTGCAAAAACGCCGCAATGCGATCGGGTATAACGTGCAGGGCCAGTTCATCACGGGGTACGGGGGAGTGGTGGCGCCTCCGTTCGAGCGCGCCTATCTGGGCGGAGAAAACGACCTGCGCGGGTTCGACATCCGGACAGTGTCGCCGATCGCATATCTTCCGAGCGTGCAGTCGGTTCCGCTGCGGAATCCGGATGGAACCTTTGTGCCGGCGAATCGAAACTACCCAGTCTTGCTGGGTTCGAATGGCGCGTGCGCGGCCAACTGTTACAACGTTCCGATTCCGTTTTCGCAGCTGGTGACTCCGGGCGGCGACCTCGGGTTGAACGGCAACCTGGAATATCGTTATACGATCGCGGGGCCGGTGGCGATCGCGCCCTTTGTTGATGCGGGCACGGTTGCGATTGTTCGCGATTCGCAACTGCAGATCAATCCGGTGCAGTACGACAATCTGCTGAGCACAAATTTCGGTTGTCCAGGATTGACCGCGGCATTCGCATGCGACCCGAACGGGGCGGTCCTGGGAAAAACATTGGGAATCTCTCAATACCTGAGACCGGTGCCGGGCACCAATTGGGTGCCCCGTATGTCAACCGGTATCGAGTTGCAGGTAATGTTGCCGGTGATCAACGCGCCTTTCCGCATTTACTACGCCTATAACGCGCTACGACTGCATGGCGGAGCATCGGCGCCGATTCAGATCACGCGGCAAATGTTCCCCGGATATCCGGGCGCACCGCCGATATATCAGCAGAACAAGGCGGCGGGCGATTACACGTATCAAACGACCATCGATAGTCTGGATAACAGCTATACCCTTCTGGAGCCGCGCAAGACCTTCCGCTTCTCGGTGGCGACGACGTTCTAAAAGCAGCTCTCAGATCTCAGATCTCAGATCTCAGATCTCAGATCTCAGAAATGCGATTCTCCATTCCGCGCTAGGGTTTATCTGCTCGTTCCCTTTTCCACTCACAAGAGAATCGAAGTCGTGGGTGGTCAATCTTTTCTGGGTTGAGCGCCTTGGGCGATGGGTCGCACCACGAGGGTTTTACTGAGAACCGACGACTGGCAATTGGGAACTGATTAGTCGATCTGCACGAGGTTACTGGCAGTCTGGGAGGCCAGGGCTGGAAACTGCGGCGCTCGCCATGCGTCGAGAATTGAAACCTGATGCACGCAGGAGACCGTGCAATGGGGAGCACAGGATTTCTCGGCGTAGAACTCGCGGTGCAAATCGCTGATTGAATACTTTTCCAAGGGGATGCCGGGATAGCCGCGCTGCTGTGAGCAGTAGTGGACGAGCCCATCCTCGCAGATGTAGAGGTAGCGTGCGCCGGCACGGCATCGCCACTGGTTCGGACGACCGAGTGCGATGTTGTCCTGAAAGGCATTCACCCGGGTGAAGCTGCGCTTTTCCAGCCGCTTCATTTCGTGGTAGACGAAGCGCTCTTCATCGTTCAGGGGCTGGAGCTGTCCCGATCCGTCGTGAATAATGCCGACGGTCGAACTGAATCCCAGCGCAAGGGCGCGCTTACCGATGGTCAGCGCATCCTGCGGATGGCGGACACCGCCTCCGACCACGGAATTGATGTTGACGTGAAACTCGGCATGGTCGGCCAGCAACTGGAGCTTTCGATCAAGCACCTTCAAACTTTTCTTCGAGACCTCGTCGGGATTCACATTATCGATGGAAATCTGCAACCACTCGAGCCCGGCCCGGTTGAGCCGTTGAATGCGATGGGCGGTCAGTAGATAACCGTTTGTGATGAGGCCGGAGACGATCCTGCGCTCACGCATGCGGTGAATAATCTGGTCGAGATCAGGATGGAGTAGCGGTTCGCCACCGCTAATGGTAATGACAGAAGTTCCGAGTTCTTTCAGCTTGTCGACGCGGCGCAGCATCTGCGCGGTCGGAACCGGCTTGGAAAAATTGTCGAACTCATTGCAGTAAGTGCAGGCCAGATTACAGCGGCGAATTGGGATGAGGTGCGCCAGAAGGGGATGGTCCGTGGATGCAACGGCTTTCAGGATCTGCCAGGCTCCGTGGGCGTTTCGTTCCAGAGCCTTAAGGTGTCGACGAAGCTTGAGCCTGCGGGAAGCAGGTGGATGCACTTCACCGTGAGCCGGTCCTGCGACCTGGGTTTCCGATCGTTCTATTGTCGACGGGCTCATTCGAAATCGATTCGATTACTATTCAATCACTTCCGCTGTTTAACATCCAATTTACCGCAGTATTCGGAGGGAAAGCGAGGTTGAACGGCGATTCCAGCGCCCTATGGGAGCTCAAATTTGCTGCTCGCTGATCAACCGGTGTCCCGCTTCCCCCAGTGCGGTGAGGGCCTGCTTCAGATTCTCGTTCTTGATCAGCACGTAGTCGGTATCGAAGGTTGAGATGGCAAATACGGGCACCGAAGCTTTCGCGAGCGGGTGAATAAACGATGCGAGCACACCCGTCATGGCAAACGGAAATGGCCCTTCAAGCTCGAAGGCAACCCATCCGCCCTCAACCGCGATTCCCTCCAGGTCCGGCGGGACCAGGTTTTCTGCGGTCACGATGGATGTTTCCCCAGGAGTGCGCACGATGCAGGAGAATTCTCCGTTGAGCACCCAGCCAGGGTTCGGCGTTCCCGGGGCAAGCCGGCATACAGCAAGGGCTTGAGGCAGAAGACGGTATTTCAGCGTACGAGCCAATAGAAGGGAAGGTTACTATACGGCGCGCCAGTTCGCTCTCAGGGTCTACAACCGTTCACCGGGAACCGAACTGAAGATTGAGAACTGACAACTGAGGACTGTCTCTCTACTGCATGCTACCGCCCATGGGGACGTAACGGTATCGCAGCCGCTTCGCATCATAAAAGACTGCGGAGGCTTCGCCTAATTCGCCAGTCTCCTCTACGTACACACCCTCAATCACGTGCTTCTTATTGATCTGAATCCTGCGCACAGAAAGCGATTTGTAAGGCAGATTCACGATCACGAACTTCGCCTTCGGCTTAGGAGATCGCCAAGCCTCCGGCCCCGAGCCGTGAATGATCAACGCCACGAGTCCACGGTCCCGGGGATCTCCCGCGGAAAACGTAGTGGTAATTCTCGGATCGCCATATCCGAAAAATTCGTAGTAGGGATCAACAACGTGGTAGTTGTGCTCGGCTTGATCGAGCAATGGATTCTTGCAGCGGGCGGCGATCACAACGTCTTCTACTCCGTCGCCATCGAGATCACCGAAGACCGGCGGCACGTTGGGCAGGAGGGTAAACTGATCGCCGAATTGTTTGAGAACGAATGCGTTGTCGATGGTTCGTGAGACTTCCGCATTGGACTGTGCAAGAACCGGGAGGACAAGCATACAGAAGGCGGCCGCCAGATAGATTTTCCGCATGGGCCAACTCTATCGGCTTGCCGTCACTTGCGGCAGGTAACGAAAGTCACCCAGGCAATGCAGAACTAAGATCGAAGAAGTGCCCCCAGGAGCATGCTCGCTTCTTGACTGACTTTACTTCTTCAATTTGACATTTCACTTCTGACTTTCGCCAAAGTGTTCCCAACCATGAGCACGGAACTGTCGCGTCTTGCCCTCCCCATCCACAATCCGCATCCCGCTTTTCCTGGTCACCCGTCCGATCTTTGTGACGCGAATGCTCTCGATTTTCGACGGAATCGGTCGTGAGGAAGTGAACAGAAGCTCGTATTCGTCGCCGCCGTGGAGCGCATATTCCAAACTAACCAACTCTCCGGGTCGTCGCCCTCCGCGGGCGCGAGGAACCGCGTTCGCGTCAATTTCGGCTCCCACGTGGCTCTCTTGGCAGATGTGTTCGAGGTCGGTCGAGAGGCCGTCACTGATATCGATCATGGCGGAGGGAATGCGATGACTTCGAAGCCATTGGCCGATGCCCAGACGGGGTTCCGGTCGAAAGTGACGCGAGCGCTCGGCGCCCAATGGCAAACCGTGGCGAAGCCGGTACAGCGCCAGCGCAGGCGCGCCGAGCGTCCCAGTCACATAGATTGAGTCGCCGGGCCCGGCACCGGAGCGAAGGACCGCCTTGCCTTTTTGCACGGAGCCGACGACTACGATATCCGCCTGAATTCCGCCATCGGATTGGGCAGTATCGCCGCCGGCGAGCGGAACTCGATAACTCTTGGCGAGGCGCATCAATCCGTTCAGGAATCGCTTAACCCATCGCTGAGATACGTCCGATGCGACAGCCAAAGACAAGAATGCGGCTTGCGGCTCGCCTCCCATGGCGGCAATGTCACTGAGTCCACGGGTGAGGCAGCGCCAGCCGACGACCTCGGGAGGATGCCATTCGCGTCGAAAATGGACGTTTTCGATCGAAAAGTCAGTGGTAATCAGAACCTGATGGCCCGGCGGAATGCGCAGCACGGCCGCGTCATCTCCAATGCCAGTGACTACAGCCGATCCTCTAGCAGCCATCTGCCGTATCCGCCGTATGAGCTTCTTTTCGGTCGCTGGCATCCAAGAAGTACCTTGCCCAATATAACTCTGGATGGTGGTGCCAAAGAGGCATCGAAGATGAGGCGGAGGGGCCGGCGAGATTACCCGGGTAATCTGGCCGGAAGTGCGGAAATGTTACGCGGCCTTGGTAACGTCTCAGAGGGTCATGGGAAGGTTGACATGGGGGAATCAGGTTTGTTACGTTTAATCCGCCGTTAAGAAAACCTTTGGCCGAACCAAGTGCAGCAGCTTGAGTCAGTTGCCGCCCATTTGGTATTTGGCTTTGCCTGGTTCCGTGATTAGTGAAGACCCGGTCCGTGTCTGGAGCGGCCGGTGGAATCAGGATTCCGAGCCCGAGCGTGATGGTTCTTAGCTCCGGCAGGTTTCCGAAGCAATTAGAAGAAGCCAATTCTTGTCGATCGGATGAGGACTATTGCGTAAACGCTTCTACATATTTTTTGTAGCTCGCGATGAGGCCGGGCAGCTGCGCAAGATCTCGATTCCGGTTCAGTATCTATACGTTCTACTCGCGGGTACAGCCATCTGCGCATTGAGCCTCACCGGGATCGCCAGTTCCTACGCCCGGATGCTCCACAAGGTTTCCCGTTATAACGAGTTGCGCACCGAAAAGGATCAGCTGAAGGATCGGTATTCGCGGCTGGAGCAACAGGAAAAAGAGCGCGATATTCAGGTCGCTTCCCTGGGCTCGCTGGCCAGCGAAGTTTCGGCTCTTTACGGGCTCAAGTCCGACCCGACGATGGTCGTCGCTGCGACGGATCACATCCAGAATTCGCAGGTTGATTCCTCGCTCGACCAGCTTTATGCGCTCAGGAATTCAGCGTTGACGGGCGCGGCGAGTGTTGGGATCTCAATGGGCCTGACCAGGAATTCCACGACGGCCGACTGGATTCGCGCCAATGCGGCGCCGAACTTGTGGCCGGTGGAAGGGCAGATTACCGGTAGCTTCGGCGAGCGCATCGATCCATTCAACGGGGAAGGTGCCTTCCACTCAGGGGTTGATATTTCCGCCGGAGTTGGCTCGCCTGTGATTGCTCCCGCCGACGGAGTCGTCACTTATGCTGACTTCCTTGGCGGTTATGGTCGCGCCGTGATGATCAATCACGGACACGGCATCTCGACCCGCTATGGCCACCTGGCGAGCTTCGCGGTCGCCCCCGGCCAAGTCATTCATCGCGGCGATACGATCGGCTACGTCGGACTCAGCGGACGATCCACCGGCCCGCATCTTCACTACGAAGTCCGCATCAATGACACGCCGGTCAATCCCTACAAATATCTCCGCATCACCGTCGCCCACCTGGGCGGATTTGCAGCGGGCTCGTAGCTGGCTACGAGCCTTGAGGGGTGAGCAATCAGATGTCTTGTCATCGATCCCCGCTGGAACCTTGAAACTCTGAAACCTTGAGACCCCCGGCTTATCTACCCCTTTGCCTTCTTCACTTCTTCAATCAGCGGCGGAACGATCTCGAACAAATTCCCCACGACCGCGACATCGGCAATCTCGAAGATGGGCGCTTCTGAGTCTTTATTAATTGCCACCACGCTGCGCGCGCCCTTCATGCCGACGATATGCTGAATCGCGCCCGAGATTCCGAGGGCGAGATAGAGCTTCGGCGCCACAGTTTGGCCTGACGAACCGACCTGGCGATCCATGGGCAGCCATCCGTTATCGCAGACTGGGCGTGAACCGGCGATTTCGCCGCCGAGCGCATCAGCCAGCTGCTTGGCGATCTCGATATTCTTCTGCTCCTTGATGCCGCGGCCGACGGACACAATGATTTCGGCCTGAGTGAGATCGACGGCCTGTTTCGCTTCTTTGAAGACCTCCTGCGGCTTGTTGCGGACGATGCTGTCGGGAACTTCGACGGCGACTTTTTCAATGGGAGCCGGAGCGGGGCCGTCTTCAACTTTATCGGCGCGAAACGATCCATTCTGGAAGGTTACAAAGCACGGCCCGGTGCCGGAAAAGCTGACGTCGGCAACGAACTTTCCCTGGAACATCTGGCGGGTGAAAGTGAGCTTGCCCCCTTCGTACTTGTAGCCGATGGCGTCGGTAATGGCCGTGGTTCCGAGCCCTGTGGCCAGCTTTGGAACAAAGTCGCGGACCTGATAGGTGTGGGGCATGAGCACGAGTTTCGCCGGATGCTTGCCGAAGAACTCTTTCAGTCCGTGTGTGAAGGCATCGGGCGTGTAGGGTTCGAGTTTTGAAGATTCGACCTCGTAGACTCTCACGACTTTCTTGGGCGCGATTTCGGCGGCGACCGAAGCTATGTTGGAGCCGACAACAGCCGCCTCGAGCGTCCATCCGGTTTGCGCGGCGATTGCCTGACCCGCGGCAATGGTTTCCCATGAGACGCGATTGAGTTTGCCTTCGCGTTGTTCGACAACAACGAGGATTGTGTCAGTCATGATTCAGTTCTCGGTTCTCAGTTCCAAGCTGCTAGCTACTAGCTACTAGCCAAAGGCTAGAACCTAGTCACCCTAGCGCATGTAAACTTCAGCTACTCCCGCCGCATCCACCAGCCGCCGGCCATCAGGGCAGCACCGAGAACTCCCAGAGCAACGAGAATCGTCGTAAATCTCCCCTGATACCCGATACGCACTGCCGCCGGCAGGAAAAACAAAACCAGCAGCCCTGCTACCCAGACCGCCAATCCGGCAAACATTAGGCTGCCACCGGTTTCCCGTTTCTCCTCTACGTTAACCATACGGGCCTCCTCCACGTGCTAACCCGTATGGTCCCGCGCATATCGTGAAACCGCAGTGATTCAGCTCACGTGATAGTAGCGATATAGCTTGCCTGCGATCAGAACCACTGCACCCAATGTCCCTTGACTCAGCACCCACCACACCCAGAACCACGAGCCGTCGCGGATGCTTGAATATACAAACGACAGCAGGATCAGATCCATCCATAACAGGACTTCACCGCTCACCACTGCCACGGAGCCCCAGCGTGCTTGCCCCATCTGGATCTCTTCCTGATAGCGAAGCGCTTCAATGTCCGGCAAGGTTTCTGACATAGCGCTACTTCGATGCCATTACCAGATATCCGGTAGCTCAGAAATCTCTTGCCCGCTCCCATGGCCGGCGATCATAAGCTTGCTAGCAGCTCGCGGCTCGAAGCTGCTTTTAAATCACGCGCAACTCGTTCTTCAGCTTCTCCACCAGCTTCTTGGCCACTTCTGCCGGGGGCCCTTCCAGGACTTCGGTCTGTTTTGTCTTGTGCGGAAGATATAGCTTCTCAATCTTTTGGAGATTTCCGCCGACCGCCGATTCCACCTCCGCCATCGCAACTTTGCGCAGCGGCTTGTTCTTGGCCTGCTTGATTCCGATCAGCGTGGCGTAGCGCAGTTTGTTGATTCCGGATTGGATGGTCAGCACTGCGGGAAGCGGCATATCGACGTATTGAAAGAAGCCAGCTTCGAGTTCGCGCTTCACTCGAATCCCGCCGGCATTTTTTTCGATCTGCATGATGATGGTTGCGTGCGGCCAGCCGAGGATTTCAGCGAGGATCACTCCCGTCTGCGCATAGCCATAGTCATCGGACTGCAAGCCGGTGAAAATCAGATCGAACTTTTCGTCTTTGATTGCCGCAGCAATGGCGCGCGCGGTGTTGTAGGCGTCGAATCCAACAAATTTGTCGTCTTCCAGATGAATGGCGCGGTCGGCGCCCTTGGCCAAAGCCTCGCGCAAGACCTGTTGTGCGCGGGCGGGACCAGCGGTTAACACGACCACTTCGCCCGTGTGCTTTTCTTTCTGGCGCAGCGCCTCTTCCAGAGCGTAGGCGTCGGGCTCATTCACCTCGTAGGAAACTTCTTCGCGAATCCAGGTGCCCGCGTCGTTCAGTTTCAGCGTAGCGTCCTTTTGCGGAACCTGCTTGATGCAGACCAGAATCTTCACAGTTTGACTCCGTCGTAAGCCCCGACAACTCTTCCAGGGCGAACGAAAGAGTATAAATGGTTTTCGCGGGCGAGCACCTCCATAGCACCGACGTTCAGCGAAAGAGCTTGTGTCGGTTGGTGTGAGACACCACACGCCCGTAACTTGACCCGCTCGTGTCTGCTTGCCATGCTGCAGAGCATGCCCCAAAAGCCCAAGCGAACGCGGAAGCAGAGGGCTCCCCGCATCCGCGTACCGAACCAGGAACGCGCGTTGTTTCAGGTGAACGAGTCGCGCTTTGTGGGCGTTATCCAACGGCTCTCGCTCACTGGCGGATCTGCGGTTCTTTCCAAGGGGCCGATTCCTCACGGCACCGAAGGCGAGATGGCCTTGAACACGGTATTTGGAAAGGTGAGCGCCCAGGTCGAATTTCTTAACACCGGCGCCGAAGGGATTCCGTTGGCCCAGGGTTTTCGCTTCGTAGCCATGGATGCCGCCAGCAATCGACGCTTCCGTGCCGCTGCCCAACAGATGCTGGATCAAGGTTTCGGCGACGAGCCGAAACAGTCCATTCTCAACGCGCCCGCGTCAGAGGCGCTCGGAGGCTTGGTTCACAGCGTTCGCCGTCTCGCCGCCACTTTGGTCACCACCCGATCCGCCGGGCTGAACCGGCGCTAGGTTCCATCAGTTTGCGCCGGGCTATCCCAGTTCGGGATTTTCTGGCGGAGGCGGAATATCTCGAAAATCGTTCTTCTTTCCCTGGCGCGGCCGTGGCGGAATAGGAGTCATCGTAGGCTGGGTCATCGTAGTTTGCTTCGGCGAACTTGGTGTCTTTATGCGAAAAGCGCGGCGCAGGAAGATGATGATGAACACCGCAATGAACGCAAATCGGAACCATTCTTCCATCGCGTCAGTCTCCTAATCCAGAAACGCCACGCTCTGCACGCCAGTGATCTCGAAGCGCTTGCGGCAGCGGAGATTCTTGCACATCATCATGTCGTCGCGGCGGAGCATGTAGGATTGCGCTTTCGCGAACTTCGCTCGATCGCGTTCGTCGGCGCGCGGCGGCAGACTTTTTTTCTTGGTGCGCACCAGCCACTGAATCTCATACTCAGCCGACTGATGGCAGTGCGGGCAATTCAGGGTTGCAGGCTTCTTGTCAGGCCGCTCGTCAAAAAATTCGCGTTCTTCCATAAAGGGGCTCTCGGATCACGGCTTCAAGCTCTCAGCTCCACGCTCTCGGCTTTGTTGCTTGTTCGATTATTGCACTTCAGCGAGGTTCAATGCGAAGATGCGGCAGAAGATGAGGGCAGAGGCACAGCTTGCCCTATCTACTGATTGGCTGGATTCTCTCTTTTAGGAATCGGAGTTCCGGATGGCCAGGAAACGAAAGAAGAAGATTTTCTCAGCCGCGACCGTGGTTCGAGAGATGGCTCGCGAGCGTGTCGGCTCACCCAAGCCATCACGCCTGGTTCCAGCCAAGAAGAGCAAACCGGAAAAACACAAAGCAACGCTAGGTGAGATGCTGAGCGAGGAATAAATTCGGGTTCTAAGAATCAGTTTTAGTTGAAATTTGCCGATACGGCCGCGCCGCCAGACGGTATGGTCACCGTGCACTGGGGCGTCGACTGAGTGGCAGCGGTGCAGGTGGGGCTCCAGCTTACGAAGCTTCCACCACTGGCAGTAAGCAAGATCGAGGAACCGACAGTGTAGCTGGCGATGCAAGTCGTCGGACAGCTGATGCCAGCCGGCGTGCTGGTCACAAGTCCCGTACCTGTAACGCCCACGCTCAGCGTCGCCACGGTCCCGCCTCCGGGACATTGAAGAATGGCGGGGTTGTCTACCGTCGCGGTAGCGTAGCCGACGACGATGTTCGACGCTCCTCCCGTTCCTTCAGGTACCGTGGCCGAAATTGTGGCTCCCCCGCAACCAGTCGTGTTTGCTGGCGAAACCAGACCGTGGTTGATGGTGACGAGGCCGTTGTCAGTAGACCAAGTGGCTTGGCTTGTCACATCTTTTGTAGCGGGAGGGTGAATGTAGGTCGCAACCGCAGTGTACTGCTCCGTAGATGAGGGAGTAGGAAACAGAAAGGTGAACGAGCTTGGCGAAATTTGGAGGCTCACCAGCTTCTGATCGTGCCCGCAGCTGGGCAAGGCCAACGCGGCTCCCACCACTATCAATGCACCCAGTGCCAGCCCGACGTATCTACGCTTCATCTGCAGCTCCCTGAACAGGCATCTCCCAGCCGCATCATTTTCTATGAGTTGGGGAAAATTGAAATCTAGTGGAAGCACAGGGAAAAAGCAAGAATCGGGAGGGGATTGTAGTTGATTTCGGGCCCGGCACTGAGGACTGTCGTTTCCTTCCCTACGCCTCAAAGCACTTTCGGCAGTCCCAAGTTCCCAGCCTTCAGGCCCATAGTTACCGATCACTTTCGTAACCAAGGGCACGTCTCTTGCAGTGCCCGAAACGCCTTCTCCCAGATATACCTATGCTAGGGCATCTCCCTGATCAGGATTTGGCGCTATGACGTCTGCCAGCCGTAGCTTGCTCGTTTGTCTGCTATTCGCAGTCCTCTCTCTGCTCATCGCCTGTGGAGGCTCGTCCACGAGCCCGATCGCCATCGCGCTCACCTCGAGCAGTTCCGCTACCGACCAGGGGAAATCGGTCAACATCACGGCCACCGTGACCAACGACTCCAAGAATGCGGGCGTTCAGTGGTCGGTTTCTGGCGGAGGATCGCTCGGCACCACATCGACGACCAGCGCCACTTACATCGCACCCAGTTCCGTGACCAGCGCGCTCACCGCGACCGTGACCGCGACCTCGATCAGCGATACGAGCAAGACCGCATCAGTGCAGATTGCGGTTAATCCGTTGCCTACGATCACCACGACCACGCTACCGAACGCAACGGCAGGATCCTCATACCAGGCGACGATCAGCGCTAGCGGCGGCAGCAGCCCATTCACCTGGATCATCTCTTCGGGCACGCTTCCAACCGGCATGACGATCGGGCAGAGCCGGACCAACTCAGTGCCGATTCTGGGCACGCCAACTGGACCAGGAAATAGTCAGGTCACGATCGCGGTGAAGGACTCATCGGGCGCAACGGCAAGCCAAGCCTTGACGATCACGGTGCAACCGCCGCCGACGCTGACGATTACGACAAGTTCGCTTCCGGCAGGCGAGGCTGGCGTCATCTATAGCCAAACTCTAACGGCAACTGGTGGAGTTCCTTCCTATCAGTGGAGCATCATTGGTAGTTTGCCTGCGGGGCTGACCCTCAATCCGTCAACGGGCGCGATCAGCGGCACGCCAAGCGCGCTGGGCACATCGAGCTTCACAGTTCAGGTCACCGATTCCGAGACACCGACTCACGGAACCGCAACCGCCAATCTGAGCATCACGATCAACAATCCTCCGCTGCAGATCACCAATACAATGCTGTCGGAAGGCGTCATCAACGTCGCATACTCGGGCGCCGCGACCTCTCTGACCGCGATCGGCGGAACGCAGCCTTACAGCTTCTCGATCAGCTCTGGCAGCCTGCCGAACGGGCTGACTCTTAACGCGAGCACGGGACAGATCTCAGGAACTCCGACCAAGACCGGAGCCTTCAGCTTTACGGCCAAAGTCACGGATTCGAGTTCGCCGGCGCAATCGGCAACGGCGAATCTAAGTATCACGATCAATCCAACACTTTCGATCACGACCACGTCGTTGCCGAGCGGCAGTGTAGGCACTGCTTATAGCACGACCCTTGCCGCAACTGGCGGAATCACTCCTTATACCTGGAGCGTTTCGAGTGGAAGCTTGCCAGCGGGCCTGACGCTGAACGCAACGACTGGAGTTATCTCGGGCACGCCGACAACGGTCGAGACCTCGAACTTCTCAGTTACGGTTGAGGATGGCGAAACGCCTACCGAAGCTACAGTCGGCAACTTCAGCATCACCATTTCGTCGGCGAGTTGCCCCAACAACGCCAACTTCAAGGGGAACTATGCGACCGCGTTGGAAGGATGGACCAGCGGCTCGTCAACGTATGCCAGCACAAGCGCGGCAAGCTTTGTGGCGGATGGCGCGGGCAACATCAAGAGCGGAATCCTCGACACCGACGATGGCAAGAATGGGGCGCAGAGCGGAACCTTCACCGGCACGTACTGCATGAGTTCCGACAACCTTGGAACGATGACGCTGAACCTCAGCGCTCCTTACAGCACGAGCAGCACATTCGCGGTTGCGCTGAACTCCAGCGGAAGCAACGGGCGCGTGATGTATTACGACTCGAGCAACACGAAGCAGGTCGGCGCGCTGCGCCAGCAAGACACAACCGCCTTCTCGACCGGCAAGATCAGTGGCGAATACGCGTTCGGGTTGATCGGAGTCGATGGTACTGGCACGAACCGTTTCGCCGTCGCCGGTCAGTTCGACTCCAATGGTTCGGGCGCGCTCACAGGTATCGCGGATGGCGATAGCATCGGTACGGTCAGCAGGCAAGTTACGCTGAGCTCCAGCGATCTTACGGTGGCGTCGAATGGCCGCGGAACCGTCACTCTCAAGTTCGTTGGCGGCAGCATGAACTTCTCGCTCGACTTCGTCTTCTATGTGGTGAGCGCAAGCGAACTCATCATGATGGAGGATGACGGGCCGAAAACGGGGAATCCTCTGCTGGTTGGGCGCGCATTGCAGCAATCGACGAATGCCTTCACCGACTCATCACTCGATGCCAACGCGATTGTCGGCGTGCAATCGCTGACGACCACGGGAAAGCCTTCGGTCATGGGTGGAATCGCGACGGCGAACGGCAGCGGAACATCCATCTCGTTCAGCTTCGACCAGAACCAGGGAGGAACGGTAGGAACCGTGAGCGGTTCAGACTCGTACGCGGTCGCTTCAAACGGCCGCGTGACGCTGAGCGGCGGAGCGCTCGGCGCGAATGAACCTGTCTTCTACCTGATTGCGCCGAATGAAGGATTCGTAGTGGGAACGGACACGGCGGTGACATTTGGGCAGTTCTACGCGCAAACTGGCAGCGGCTTCAGCGCGAGCAGCCTGAATGGCACATATACGGGTGGAAGCGATCATCCGCAGACGGATACGGTGAGCGAGGAAGTTGACTCGGTCACTGCGGATGGGACGAGTGCGCTCACGGGAACGGCAGAGATGAACGTGATTGGCGGAAGTCCGACGCAGACGGCGATTTCCGCCAGTTATACGGTTGCATCGAGCGGTCGCGCGGTCGTGAGCGAGAGCGGCTCGGAGAGCGACATTCTCTACCTTATTAGTAACGATCAGATGCTGGTAATTCCGGTCGACAGCGGAGACAGCAATCCGAAGCTGAGCTGGTGGTTTGCACAGTAAGTTTGCGCGATAACTCGTCCGCGCAAGCCAGTAAGCGACACATAAGTGAGGGGTTTCGTTCGCGATGGCGCGCAAACGTTGCGCGAGGGAGGTTGACTCTGGTGAAAGCTGCTGCTTGCATTGTGCTGATTGCCGTTGCATGTTTGCTGCTGCTGGCGGCGCAGCAAGACGATTCGGAGGCGCAGGCGCGCTCGCAAGTGCTCGCGCTCGAGAAACTATGGAATCAGGCTTACAAAGCTGGAGACACGAAGGCGCTGGGCTCGATTCTGGATAGCAATCTGGTGCTGGTAGAAGACGATGGGTCGCTCAAAACCAGAGCGCAGTTTCTGTCGAGCGTGCAAGGGCCAACGTCGAACGAAGAGCAGGTTGCTCCGGAATCGCTGACCGTGCGCGTGTTCGGAAAAACGGCGATCGCGATTGGCGTGATTGCGGTGAAAGCAAAAGAAAATGGACGAGTTGTGACGCGGCGCGAGCGCTTCATCGATACCTGGCTTTTTAAAGACGGGAATTGGGTCTGCATCGCGACGGATGCGACGCCGATGAAGTGAAGCACAAAGTCAGAAGTTAAGAGTCAGAATGCAGAAGTAAAGACCTCGCAAACGGTTTCGGGATCGCTGCGGCGAGCCTCTTAATTTGTCTTGCAACATCCTGCGTCTCCCTTACCTGTTCTGCACCCTTTTAAAATCCAGTACACTCATCAGCACGACTTGGGTGCTTGCGATGAATCCACTCGCTGGATGGGAAAATTTCTACGTGATCGTCGGGTCGTCGGCGGGAGCGCTGATCGGATTGCAGTTCGTTGTGATCACGCTGATCGCGAATCGTCCAATTGTTGGGGCGGGGCCGGGCGTGGGCGCCAGTGCTTTTGCTACGCCGACTGTGGCGCACTTTGGAAGCGTGCTGCTGCTCTCGGCGGTGGGATGCATTCCGTGGCAGAGGATGACCGGCGCGGCGGTTGTGTGGGGCGTGCTCGGGCTGGTTGGGGTGGCCTACGAATTCACCGTGATGCGCCTGATGCGAAGCCAAACCGCGTACAGGCCTGTTTTTGAAGACTGGCTGTTTCACGGACTGTTGCCGCTGGCGGGCTACGCTGCGCTTGTCGTTTCGGCGGTTTGCTCACGATTGCATGCGCAGGAGGCTTTGTTTGGAGTGGCTGCGGCGGCGTTGGTCCTGCTGTTTGTCGGCATTCACAACGCCTGGGACGCGGTTACGTATCACTTGTTTTCTGGAGTCAGGCGGGAGGATTAGACCTAGGGAGCAATCGGCTACGCGACAGTGGAATCCCACGTTTCCAGCCGCAGCACGCCAGAATCGGGCGTGCCGGGAGCCCCGAAAAGCGCGACCCGCGGAGTCAATTCCGGCGCTTAATGTTTACCGGAAAAATACCCCACCCCCCCTCCCCTGTTTTGGTTAACTTATTGATTCAAAAGCCGTAACTTCCAAAGACCCCCAAACATTGGACTTAGCGGAGGCCGATGCTGAATTTGCCGGGTTTTCTTGCGATGGGAGCTGGATTTTAATTCGCGAAAATTCGGAAATTCGGTTGATTATTTTTATTAACTATCTGGTTAACCAGCAATCGATTCCGAGAATAGATAAATTCGGCACCGGAGTCGGCGGAGCGAGTGCGGTTCACGCGAGTTGTTAAAGAACAGGCCGGATGCGACGAGCGCGGAATTTGAGTTGTCCGCGGCGCATGCGGGCGATCTCGGTCGCTGCTGGAGATTGTGGCACGGAGGGGATGGGAGGTCTGTGATGGGTGCACCGGGAAATGGTGATGAAAAAAGTTGGAAAGCGGACCGGTGTCAGGTCATTGGAATCCAGGGTTTCCTAAATGGCGAAAGCTGGGGCTGTCGGCTGTTCATCGGGATTCACAATGCGTGGGACGTGGTGACGTACTGCGTGTTCGGGGGAGAAGGGCAGTAAGGGGGCTTGGGCAGACGACCTCCGGGGCCTAAAGGCCTCGAACGCGGATCGTGAACGCGGCCTTAGAGGGCCGCTCTTCCACGGTGGTGCGAAGCATAGGGACCGACCCGAAGCTCCTCGTCCTTGCTCCTCTGCGGTGGTCCGAATATCCGTGGTCATCTTTTCGATCGATAAATTGCGACGAACTTCGTGGATTTTCGTTAGTTACGCTCACCGGGGTTGTTCTTCGGTGGAAGAGCCGGCCTTTAGGCCGGCGTGCGTACGCGTTCAATGAGGGGCTTTAGCCCCTGTGGTGCGGAATCCAGCGAATATTTGCCGGTGGCGGAAGAGAAGAGATATTCGTCTGGACGGCGTGCCAATCCCGCACGCACGGGATTCATCAAGATGTAGTCTCGATGCCTCTCAAAATCCTCGTAATCGCGAATTCGATGATTGGTGAAGCTTGGTTGCCAGACTGGAAAGCGCGATTTCAATCGAAATGAGAATCCTCCCTTGATGAATTGCGCGGCACGTTCGAGAGAAACATCTGGCGATGGAGTGATGAGCGCATGAAAATGGTCCGGCATAATGACGAATTCGTGGAGTAGATATTTTTTATCTGCGCGATAGTGGAGAAGGACTTCGATGAGGAGGTTGGCTGTTGAATCGCGTTGGAAGATTGTTCGTCGTTGCGCGGTGATCGATGTAATGAAGAATGTTCGCTCCATCTGTAGAGTCTGGATTTTGTAGGAAAGAAGCGATAGGAGCGGAGTCACGTTCGATTTGGTTGGTTTCTGAGACAACGACCACGGGGCCTAAAGGCCTCAT
>DATJNC010000114.1:0-18241 GCA_035508395.1 Terriglobales bacterium
TGTTCTTCCATACCGGGCCGCCAATAGTGCCGCCGAAATCGTTCTGGCGCTCTTCCGGTTTGGGCAAACCCGCGTTGTTAGCAAACCAATCGTTCGCATCCATCGCATCGTTGCGCAAGTAGTCGTATAAAGTACCGTGGAAGTTGTTCGTGCCGGAGCGCGTGACAATTGAAATCTGCCCACCCGGAGTCCGTCCATATTCAGCGGAATAGGTGGAAGTCTGAATGCGAAACTCCTGCATGGCATCCACCGAAACCAAGCCGTTTGTGCCGCCGAACACATTCGTTCCCCCAAGGGCGCCCGCCATTCCTTCTCCCACGTAACCGGCCGCGCTGAATCCAATGTTTGCGCTAACTCCGTCGACCATCCAGTAGTTCGAGTAGTCACGTTGTCCGTTGATGCTGAACTGTCCAGTCTCAGAGCCGTTGTTGGGGGTGAGGACGACGCCGGGCGTGAGTTGGATCAGGGACTGAAAGCTTCTGCCGTTGAGGGGAAGCTTGTCCGCGAATTGGCGGTCAACCACGGTGCTCACCGCGGCGTCGGTTGTGTTGATGTTGAGAGTATCCGCGGTGACCGTAAGGGTCTCGCTGGCCGAACCAACCTGCAAAACGAAGTCACGGGTCACATGGTCCTGGGCGTTCAAAACAAACTCCGTAACATCCACGGTTTTGAAACCGGCTTTCCACGCGGAGAGAACATAATGGCCCGGACGCAAGGATGGAAAAGCGTAAAAGCCATCCTGATTTGTTTTGACGGTGGTTGATAGATTCGTGCCAATGTTTTTGATTTCCACTTCCGTGTCGACAACCACCGCGCCCGATTGATCCGTGACTCGGCCGCCGATGTGGGCAAGTTCTGTTTGCGCTGCGCCAAGAACAGGAAATGCCAGGCACGCCACACAGAGCCCGGCGCGACAAAACCAAAAGCGGGAAAGACGAAATAACACAGCGCGCATGCACTTGGTCATGAAATCCTCGAATGCCCGCGATGTCGCAAGCGGACGCCCACCGAAGAAACTCCGCCGGATGCAATTTCCGGGAATTTTAGTGGGGCAAGTTAGGTGCGCTGCGGAGGAGGAGGACCGCGCAGAAAGAAGGGGAAACGGGAATCCAAACATACGGTACAGAGGTCGGCTCTTAGGACCAGAATCGCCGACGGCGAGAAGTGTTCAGTTGTCCGCCCCATTTGCAACCGCGCCACAACGCCAGTTGTGGCGACCTGTGACCGGTACGGGCAAGCAGAAGCCGGAGAGCGGAAAGAAGGGGCTCTGTTGCTCGAAGCCGTGCCTGATATGTTCATCAGGCAGTGGTGCTTCCCATTGCGCCGGCAACAAGCCGGTATCGGGTCCGCCGTGGCAGCCAAGACGAGCGGCGCGAGGGGGCCCCACGCAAACACACCAACAACGAGGCTGGCAATGATCCGTCGCATCAGATTTGGAGAACCTACCACATCACCGGGGCTTGTGACAAACAACGACGGAATGGCCCCGTCTCAATCCCTACCTGAGATTCAATCGACGCCCGGTTTGATTATGGAAAAACAGACTCCCACTTTCTACCTCTGCTACCGGACCGTCAACTTGCGCCTGCGCGAGGGGGACAAAACGCAAAATCAGAAAGGATTCGACTCAGCCACCATCCAGACAGCCCCTGTAACAAGGAAGTTAAGGGCGCATTCGGACCAGGCGAAATGAGACTTTGGCTGGGCGATGAGCCGCGGAAGCCAAACCAGTACGCCAAAAAGCGCCAGCATGAGGGTCATCAGACGCATGGCTAGTTTCGCGTGGCGATTGATGAGAATCGCAACTGCCGCGAGTCCAAATCCGACGGTGGTGAGTATTGCCCAAAACATCTGGTTGGGAGGAATCCACTTTGGAACCAGACCAGCTGTCTCCCGCGGCAAGAGTATCTGACCCAAGGCAAAGGAAATCGCACAGACCCCGAGTCCAAGGCGCGCCAGCCGGCGGAACAGAACCAGGTTTGCCGTTTTTGGGTCAGTCGCTGTGTACAGGGCAATCGCGCCACAGAGCAAGGAAAAGAAGATGAAGAAACTCCCGCCGTAGCGGTCGTAGGTGTTTGATGCGGCGATGATTTCAGGAATGCAGGCCAGCGAGAAGCACAGATACACGATGCAAAGGACGACCGACGCCACGCGCGCAGTGCGCGGGTACTGCATGCCAATCCCGCCGACAATCAGAGCGATCATCAGAGACACGCTGATGACAGTGCCGAGAGGGAGGCTCCAAATATGGTGCAGGTTTTGCCAGCTGTCAACGTCGTGCCACGTCAGGGCGATCACACCGAACAGCACCGCTGCCGCGCCAAAAAGAATCCGTCCGCACAGCGCCGTTTTCATACACAGAAGGTAACAAAGATGTCGGGTTGTTTGTCGATGACGAGCACCAGAAGTCAACGGGCTTCTGGCGACTGGTTTTCGGAGGCAGTTGCTGAGGCGGGGTGATAGTTGAAGAAGAAGTCATCCTCACGGCCATTGTGTGGTATGAGAAGCAAGATCTTGGCATTCGACTTCATCGAGTAATGTGAAGCGAGCCAGATATCCTTGGTGACCGGACGTTTCTCAACCTCGAACTGCGTACCCGGCTCGACCTCTGCAAGAAAACCCTCGATTCTCACGGGATGAAACACATGAGCTTCAACTTTCACCCATTGAAAGGTCTTCTGGTCGACCCACATCGTCCCTTCCATTCCGGTCAGCACCTCGCTGTCACGATCGGGCGGTTTATAGCCGTGACGGGGTGTGGCTTTGAGCACATAAACGTCGTAGCCGTTGAGGCGCCGTTTTCCGGCGAGGTGGAAGTCAAAGGCGGTCGTCATTTGCTGAATGAGCGTGTGGTCGCGCTTCCGATCAGCCTGATACCGGGCGATTCTCTGGGATCGTTCGTCTGCAGACTCGTGTTGTCGTTGAGCGACGGCTTTCTCGTATCTCTCCCGCTCTTCTTTCTGTTTTGCGTCGTCAAGAGGGTGTCCGTTCACAGCGATAAGGCGGTCGTATGGGGAACCGTAGAGCATGGTGACTGCGTACGTCTTGTCTCCATCTTTATTGCGGTCGCGTTCGGAGTTATCGAACCTGGGGGCAGCGTTCCAATCGCGGTCACTGGCTTGGGAGGCGCGTTGAATGATAGTCGCCACATCGTTTTGCGCGTTTGCGGCATGAGGCTCTAGAAGGATGACTCCGGTAATCCCGGCAATCACCGCGAAGCGAACCAGGATCGTTCTCACCCCCGCCTCGAGGCAACCAACAATGCCGCCGCTGCCAAAGCTATGCTTGCGCCAATCCATCGTCGTCCGAGACTGGCCCGCAGTTCCCAACTGCGCGGGTGCGACTGGCTGTCGAAAGTTCCGTGGGCGCCATGATCTCCTTGTAATGGTTTCCACAGATTGTCCGGCCGGTTTGGATCTTCTAATTCGGAGGTTTGTTGGGAGGCGAATCCAGTCTTGCCGAGATAGTGATCGAGCCAACCGGGTGCGACCTTGTTGCCGACGATGGCCTCGACAGTCGGCCAGCCGGCGTAGATCTCGCGCCGCGAGTGATGGGCTGCCCAATAGGTGGCCTTGGCTCCGACCTCGGGCTGGAAAATAGGAGCAACGGGTTGCGCCTTGTACTTCAAACGGCTCTTCACCCACCCAAATTGGGGAGTGTTCAGGGCAGGCATCTGCACCATCGTGATACGCAGGTTGCTGCGGTCGTGGATCAGTTCGCAACGCAAGGAGTCAGTGAATCCAGCGATGGCATGCTTGGCAGCGCAATATGCGGATTGCAGAGGAATGCTACGATAAGCCAAAGCCGATCCGACTTGAACGATCGTGCCACGATCCCTCGGCAACATGCGTCTCAACGCTGCGAGAGTGCCGTAAACAACTCCGAGGTAGGTCACCTCGGTGACCCGCTTATACTCTTCCGCCTTCATTTTCTTGACCGGCGAAAAGACAGAAGCCATTGCATTATTCACCCAGATGTCGATGGGCCCGAACTCACGCTCCACGGACGCAGCGGCGTTCTCAACGGCATTGGCATCGGCAATATCGAGGGGAAGGACCATGGCACTACCGCCGGCAGATTCAATCTCGCGCTTAGCAGCTTCGAGTCCATCCATGCCACGCGCGATCAGGCCAACCTTGGCGCCATGTTTGCCAAATTCCCGCGCGGTAGCGCGACCCAAGCCGGCGGATGCTCCTGTAATTACGACGACCTCACTGTTCAAATTGCCACCATCCGTTCAGGCGGATTCCTCATCAGATAAGTTCCTTTACTTGATCGGAGATTGTGGTCAGCGCAATTTTCTTTCGGTTTGGCTCTCCGCGGGCAAGAGATTCTGCGAAATGCAGAGCTTGGTCTGCTTTGACTTTTGCCGGCATGGGCGGCTCGAATGGATCGACTGCTGCTTGCAAGATCGCCGGTCCGGGAGCAGCGAGAAACTCGTCCAAGACTCGGCCGCAATCCGTAGGATCATCAACGCTGAAGCCAATGGCGCCGCAGGCATGAGCAAAGGCGGCAAAATCGATGGGCTGCAGATCCACACCGTACTCGGGATTTCCCAGGAAAACCATCTGCTCCCACTTGATTTGTCCCAGCATGTTGTTCTTGATGATGACAACTTTGATGGGGAGCTTGTATTTCACGGCCGTCACGAAGTCCGCCATCAGCATGGAGAAACCGCCGTCGCCGACAAAAGCTACGCACTGGCGGTTGGGGTAAGCGACTTGGGCGGCGATGGTGTAAGGAAGGCCCGGCGCCATGGTGGCGAGGGTTCCAGAGAGTGAGAACATTTGCCCGCGGCGGGCTACGATCTGCCGCGCCCACCAGGTTGTAATGGTGCCGCTGTCGCTGCTGATGATAGCGTCACTCCTCAACCGCTTGCCCAATTCCCAAGCCACGACCTGAGGTTTCAGAGGCTTCTCTCGTCGAGTGCCGCGCTTCTCCATCAGGTCCCACCAGTCTTTCATTCCGGCCTGAGCCGCTTGCAGAAACTTCCGGTCCTCTTTGTGCCGGAGTAAAGGAATCAGTTCGCGCAAGGTGTTTCGGCTGTCGCCAACCAATCCGACTTCGACGGGATAACGAAGTCCAATTCGCTTTGGATCCAGATCGATCTGGACGCCTCTGGCCTGGCCCGGTTTGGGCATGAATTCGATGTACGGGAACGAGGTTCCGACCATTAGCAAGGTGTCGCAGTCTTCTAACGCTTCCTGGGAAGGTTTGGTTCCGAGAAGACCGATGCCGCCGGTGGTATAGGGGCTGGCGTCGGGAACGGCGGCTTTCCCCAAGAGGGGTTTCACGATCGGGGCGCCGAGGAGTTCAGCCAACTGTTCCAGCTCTTCGGTGGCATCGAGGGCGCCTCGGCCGGCAAGAATCGCGACCTTCTTGCCGTGATTGAGAATGTCAGCAGCCTGGTCGAGGTCGGCACGGTTGGGGAGGCGAGCGCTACGCGCATAAACGTCTGAGGTGTGGTGAGCTATGTTGCGACTGGAAGCCTGTCTTTTTTTGACCTCTTTCTGCTGCAGGTCGACGGGGAAAGTAATATGCGCTACTCCGTGGTAGGCAAGGGCCGTTCGACATGCCAAGTCGGCAAGATTCTCCACATGGGTCGGCCCCATGATGCGCTCGTTGAAGACGGCGACATCCATGAAGAGCTTGTCGAGCGCCACATCCTGCTGAGTGAAGGTACCAATGAGGTCATGGAACTGGAGCCCGGTGATTGCAAGTACCGGCTGGTTATCGAGCTTGGCATCGTAAAGACCATTGAGAAGATGAATTCCGCCCGGTCCTGAGGTCGCGACACAGACGCCCAACTTGCCGGTGAACTTGGCATAGCCGCACGCCATGAAGGCGGCAGCCTCTTCGTGCCGAACCTGAATGAATCGAATCTTCTCCTGGTGCGTGCGGAGAGACTCCATAATGCCGTTAATCCCGTCGCCCGGAAGTCCGAAAACAACCTCGACACCCCAGTCCAAAAGCGTTTCCACCAATACATCTGCCGCCGTCATAGGAACCTCTCCAAAGTGAAATCGGAATTTCCGGTCGTTGCTCCGATGCCTTGTTCTGCCGCAATCCGAATCGAGCCAGTCCACGCGGACCGGAAGTTTTCGCACCACCGAAACAAGCGCAGAACAGCCTGCGAAAACCCAAGGCGATGCGATTAAGAAAAAATATTTTGTGATCTAGCAGCCCACCTTTCATTCAGAAATTCATCTCTACATTGTTAGGTTCGAGCATGCGTTGCTTGGAATCCATACCGAATTCACTGCACTGTGATTCGTATTTCACTGCAAGGAGGCCAGTGCAACGTTGTCGCGGGTAGCAATCGAGCGAATCGAGGTATCGAGCTACAAGATACCGACGGACCTTCCCGAGTCGGACGGCACGCTGGAATGGAACTCGACAACGCTGGTGCTGGTGCGGTCTTACGGTGGAGGGAAACACGGGCTGGGGTACACCTACGCGGATAGAGGAACGGCAGCGCTCATTGAAGAGCTGTTATCAGAAGTAGTGAAAGGGCAGGATGTCATGGCGCCAGGGGCCAATTGGAATGCCATGGTTTCGCGGACTCGTAATCTGGGGAGACCGGGAATTGTCTCCATGGCAATCTCCGCCGTCGATATTGCCCTGTGGGATTTGAAGGCGCGTCTGCTGGATCTTCCGTTAACTACTTTACTGGGCCGAGTGCGGGAGTCCGTGCCCATCTATGGCAGCGGCGGATTCACCTCATATTCGGACGAACAACTGGAAGGTCAGTTCCACAATTGGGTGGAACAAGGTATTACGCGGGTGAAGATGAAGGTCGGCCGCAACGCCGCAGCTGACGTGAGAAGAGTGGGAGTAGCGCGAGCCGCGATTGGCCCAGACGTTGAGCTTTTCGTCGATGCGAATGGCGCTTACAGCCGAAAGCAAGCGCTGAAGCAAGCTGAAAAATTCGCAGACCTGAATGTAAGTTGGTTTGAAGAGCCCGTGTCATCGGACGACCTCGCGGGCCTGCGGCTGATGCGCGATCGTGGGCCGGCCGGCATGGTTATTGCCGCGGGCGAATACGGGTACGATGCAGGCTACTTTCTTCGAATGCTGTCGGCAGGGGCGGTCGATGTACTACAAGCGGATGCGACCCGGTGTGGTGGCATCACCGGTTTTCTTCTGGCAACGGCACTATGCCAAGCGCATCAGGTTCCGCTGTCAGCGCACACGGCCCCGACCGTGCATACTCACCTCGGTTGCGTGGCCACTCCGTTACGGCATTTGGAGTATTTCCACGACCACATTCGCATTGAAAAGATGTTCTTTGAGGGCGCCCGCTCGCCGGTCAAGGGAGAACTTTCGCCGGACCTATCACGGCCCGGGATGGGAATCGAACTAAAGCGCGCTGACGCTCAGCGTTTTGCAGGCTAGGAGGAATGATGTCGGCAAGTCGTGTTCCGCTTATTGCCCCGGAGAACATGAAACAGTCATGGCAAAGCCGTTCGCACAAGGTTGACGCTGCCGCCCTGGAAGACGCCTTGCGGCAGGCAGTGAGCGGCGAAGTCCGTTTCGACGCTGGAAGCAAAGCGCTTTATGCCACGGATGGATCGAATTATCGACAGGTTCCCATAGGCGTCGTCATCCCCAAAACCAGGCAGGATGTGATTGCGACGGTCGCCGCATGTCGACAGTTCGGCGCGCCATTATTGTCGCGAGGCGGCGGAACGAGTCTAGCTGGTCAATGTTGCAACGTGGCGGTGGTCATTGATTGGTCGAAATACATGCACCATATCGTCGAACTTAATCCGCAACAAAAATACGCTCGCGTTCAGCCGGGGACGATCTGCGACACACTTCGCAATGCAGCCAAGCCACACGTGCTAACTTGGGGGCCGGATCCAGCGACTCATGACCATTGCACGTTTGGAGGCATGCTGGGCAATAACTCATGCGGTGCGCATGCACAAATGGCGGGCAAGGCGGGCGAGAACGTCCTCTCAATGGACATTCTTCTTTACGACGGCACGCAAATGACTGTCGGGTGGATGGACGATCAGCATCTGGCGGCGAAGATCGCGCAGGGCGGTCGAGAAGGATCGATCTATGCGCAGCTAAAGTTGCTCCGCGATAAATACGGCAAACTGATCGAAGAGAAATATCCACGGATCCCACGACGCGTGTCGGGTTACAACCTCGATAAGTTATTGCCAGGCGAAGATGGGCGCTTCAACATTGCACGAGCGTTAGTGGGAAGCGAGAGCACTTGTGTCACGATCCTGGAAGCCGAAGTTCAGCTCATCTACAGCTATCCCAAGCGAGTGATGCTGGTGCTGGGCTATCCAAGCATTTATGAAGCTGGGGATCACGTTCCCAAACTCCTCGAGTTCAAGCCGATCGGCTTCGAAGGTATCGACGAATATCTAATAAAGAACGTCCGGAAAAAAGGCATGCCGCAGGTTGAGGATTTGTCCGTACTTCCCGAGGGGAAAGGATGGCTGATGGTGGAGTTTGGCGCCGGCAGCGTGGAAGAGGCGGAACAACAGGCGCGTACTGCGATGGCAGCGCTCGAAGGATCAAATGCGCCATCGATGAAGCTCCTAATCGATGCCGCCAAGCAGAAGCGGATGTGGGGCGTTCGGGAGGCTGGACTGGGTGCGACGGCCTTCGTTCCGGGCGAACCGTTGACTTGGCCGGGATGGGAAGACTCGGCAGTTGCTCCGGAGAAGGTGGGGAGTTATCTGCGGGACTTGTGCCGGCTTTACGAGAAATATGAATATCAAGCGGCTCTGTATGGACACTTCGGTCAGGGGTGCATTCACTGCCGAGTTGATTTCGATCTGCTAAGCGAGCCCGGGATTCGCAAGTGGCGCGCATTCATGGAAGAAGCTACTGATCTTGTCACCGGCTATGGGGGCTCAATTTCCGGCGAGCATGGGGATGGACAGTCGAAGGCAGAGTTTCTCTACAAGATGTTTGGTAGCGAATTGATTGAGGCCTTCCGCGAATTCAAGTTGATTTGGGATCCCGATTGGAAGATGAATCCGGGAAAGATCGTCGAACCGTATCGCATTGATGAGAATCTGCGACTCGGCGCCAACTACCACCCTTGGGAGCCTTCCACGTATTTCAAATTTCCTGACGATCATGGCAGCTTTGCGCACGCAGCGTTGCGCTGTGTAGGAGTGGGAAAATGCCGGCGCGAAAATGGTGAAGGTTCTCAAGACACGATGTGTCCAAGTTACATGGTTACGCGGGAGGAGATGTACTCGACTCGCGGCCGGACCCACCTGCTTTGGGAGATGATGCATGGCGACGTGATCCGGGAGGGTTGGCGCGACGAACACGTCAAGGAGGCCCTCGACCTATGCCTGGCCTGCAAGGGCTGTAAAGGGGACTGCCCGGTCAACGTAGATATGGCGACTTATAAGGCCGAATTTCTCGCGCACTACTGGGAAGGACGAATTCGTCCGATTCATGCGTATGCATTTGGATGGATTGATAAGTGGGCTCGGGTTGCATCGATCGCGCCGGGATTTGCCAACCTGTTTACCCAACTGCCGGGCCTACGCGACCTGGCGAAAGCAGCGGTGGGTGTACCACGGCAAAGGCGTATCCCAGCGTTCGCGGCACAAACGTTCCAGTCGTGGTTTCGGAGCCGCCGACCGCATCGTGGTCCCGGACAGAAAGTCATTCTTTGGGCCGATACATTCAACAACTATTTTATGCCGGAAACGGCGCGAGCTGCGGTGGAAGTGCTGGAGCATGCAGGTTGCACGGTCGAGGTTCTCGATCAGCACCTCTGCTGTGGGCGGCCACTTTATGATTATGGTTTTCTCGGCATGGCCAAGAAGTATCTGCTCCACAATTTGAATGCGCTGGGTTTATATATCTCCGCAAACACTCCGATGGTTGTCTTAGAGCCGAGTTGTTGCTCAGTGTTTCGTGATGAAATGCACAATTTATTTCCGGAGTTACAGGAAGCGCAGCAACTCGCAAAAAACACCTTTACGCTCTCGGAATTCCTCGAAAAGAAGATTTCCAATTACGCACCTCCAAAGGTCGAGCGCGCTGCCATCTTCCAAGGTCACTGTCACCATAAGGCGGTGATGCGACTGAAGGAAGAGAAGTCGTTGATGGAGAAGATGCAGCTGGACCATCGCGTATTGGAATCGGGTTGTTGTGGCATGGCGGGTGCGTTTGGTTATGAAAGGGACAAATATCAAGTTTCCATCGCCTGTGGGGAACGATCTCTGTTGCCGGAAGTGCGCAAAGCCTCGGTGTCCACGATCATCGTGGCCGATGGTTTCAGTTGTAAAGAGCAGATTGCACAGGAAACCAATCGCAACGGGATGCATTTGGCGGAAGTTTTGAGGCTGGGTCTCGATGAACGCGGAGAGCCGGGGCCGACTATGTATCCGGAACAACGATTTGTGCAACCTCGCAGGGCGGCGCAAAAGAGGTCTATGGTGCGTGCCGCCGCGATCGGTATCCTAACCCTGACTGCTTTGGGCCTGGTATGGCTGAAGAGCAAACGGCGATGATGGTGGACGGACTCGATGTGTTGGGGACAGAATGGCAACGCTCTGCACACAACGATTGCCTACTTAACAATTGAGTGACGCTCGTGCGTCGCCCGATTGCCATCGATTACAGCTGCATCAAATTCACTTGCACCTTGTGATATCCCTGCCCTTGCGCCCAAAGATCGAGCGGGACGGAGGCAATCTCATCCACGACGGCCTCGCCGAGCGCGCTTTTGGTGAAATCGACAGTCTTGATATAGCTCTTGCAGCTGTCGCAGGCTTCGACCCGCACGTGTTTTAGCTCGTCTGCTGTATAAACGGGCAGCTTCGCGGGATCGCCCTCGCCGCAACCGGGACACAGAATTCTTCGGAACTCCCACTCGCCCAAGCAAAACGAACAGATCAACGAGCGCTGTGCGCCCTCGCCCAGCGGACAAAGAACACCCGCTCCGGGCTTGCGTTTGCAAAACGGGCACACATACGCGGTCGGGCCGGTGTACTTCAGGTTCGAACGCTCGCGCAAGGCGACGGCAAAAGGCTGAAGAAAAGCTCGCGCGAAAAAGTCTTCCGCGCCACGCGCAGAACTCTGTTCCCTTCCTCCGCGCCAGAAATCGGCCAGCATTTCGAAGGTGGAGTTCTCGGTTCGCGCGCACAACTCCCGCGACGCGTCTCGCAATTTTTCCGGGGCATTTTCTTCGACAATGGATACAAACCGGGGGAAGCTCCCGACGATCGCAGGGTCCAAATCACGACTGAAGGGATTGCCATCCGCGATCATCTCCCGAAACGAGACGAAGTCCTCGATCTCGAAATAGAGGTTCGCCTGAAGGCGTGCAATGGCAGCGTAGAAGCGCAAAATTTGCGCCGCGAAAGTGTATCGCGCTTCGAGTTCCTCTGCGCGCGCGATCCTGCGTTGCCACACTTCTATATTGGTGCGGACGCCCATGGCTAGATTATCAGGCATACAATAGCAGTCGCCAACAACTGCAATTTGCTAACGGAAAAGTGGGGGGAACATGGGCCATAAGGATCGCGACCATAAACTGGGAATGCACTCGCACATCACGCGGCGCGATTTCCTCAATGGTGTCAGCATCGCCGTCGGGGCATCGCTCGTTCCCGCAAGTTCGCAATGGCTGGAAGCGTTCGGCATTCCGCAATCTCCGTTTGCGCCGGAAAAAGATCCGAAATATTATCCACCTGCCAAAACAGGCATGCGCGGCAGCCACGACGGCTCGTGGGAAGTGGCGCATGATTTGCGCGACGGCAAGAAATGGCCCGAGCCCGTGGCCGACAGCGAATCCTATGATCTCGTCATCGTGGGCGCCGGCATAAGCGGGCTGGCCGCCGCATATTTTTATCGCAAGTTTGTCGGCAAGCAATCACGAATCCTGCTGCTCGACAATCACGATGATTTCGGGGGCCATGCCAAACGCAATGAATTTCAAAGCAATGGCCGCCTGTTGCTGGGCTATGGCGGCACGCAGTCGATCGAGGCTCCGCGCGACTACAGCAAGACGTCGATGGGCCTGATCAAGGAACTCGGCATCGAACCTCAGCGCTTCTACAAGTATTACGATCAGAAGCTCTATAACTCAGACCGTCTCATTCAAGCGATTTTCTTCGACAAGGAGACCTTTGGCGTCGACCGCGTCGTTCCCGAGAAGTCCTTGAACTACTATGGGATGCAGTTTTTCTTTGAAGATGTTTCTCAATTCCCTATCGCCGAAGCTGCACGGCAGGACCTTCTGCGCCTGCAGCATGCGAAGGTCGATTATCTGCCGGGACTGACTGCCGAGCAGAAGCATCTGAAGCTGACCAAAACCAGCTATAAGGATTTTCTGCTCGAATCTGTAAAGGTCCATCCCGACGTGATCAAAGTTTTCCAGACCTCGACGCACGATCTGTTCGTTGTCGGCATAGACGCGGTTTCGGCCTCTGCTTGCGCACGCGAAGGCTTTCCTGGTTTTCAGGGAATGGATCTGCCCAAGAGCCATGAGGTGAACCCCGAACTGGACGAGCCTTATATTTTTCACTTTCCCGACGGCAACGCGTCGATCGCGCGCATGCTTGTGCGGTCGCTGATTCCCGGCTCACTGCCCGGTCACACGATGGAAGATATCGTGACTGCGCGCGCGGATTATGCGCGTCTCGACGATGCTTCCTCCCCGATCCGTATCCGCCTCAACAGCACCGCGGTAAGCGCGCGGCATGTGGGTGATATTGCCAGCGCCAAGGAGGTCGAAGTCGTCTACGTTCGCGGAGGTGAAGCGCGGAAGGTCCGTGCCCCGCACTGCATTCTTGCCGGGTACAACATGATGATTCCACTGCTGTGTCCGGAGATGTCGGAGAAACAAAAAGAAGCGCTCTCGTACTGCGTGAAATGCCCGCTCGTCTACACCAACGTGCAGATCGCCAGCTGGGAAGCCTTCGAAAAGCTCCGATTGAGCAGCATCTACGCGCCGGGATCCTACTTCAGCCACGTGACGCTGGACTTCCCGGTCTCGATGGGAGACTACCACTTTCCGAGCGCGCCGGATGAATCGTGCCTGCTGCATCTTCTGCGCACTCCATGCGACCCGGGCCATCCATGCAAAGATCAATACCGCGCCGGCCGGTGGGAACTGCTGGGCACGCCCTTCGAGACTTTCGAGCGTCAGATACGCGATCAATTAGGACGCATGCTTTCTGAAGGAGGTTTTGATCCGGCCCGGGACATTCAGGCCATTACCGTGAACCGCTGGCCCCACGGCTATACCTACGAATACAACGGCTTATTCGAGCCGATCAATCGGCCCGAATCGGAGCTGCCTTACGTGATCGGGCGACAGCCGTTCGGGCGGATCAAGATCGCAAATTCGGATGCCGGTGGGCGCGCCTATACCGACACCGCCATTGATCAGGCCCACCGTGCGGTGCAGGAAATCGTCGACTCCTCGATGTACGACCACACACATCAGTCAGCAAAAACTTCGAGAGTCTCAGCATGACTCCCCGTCATCCAATTTGTCGTTTCGGGCTCCTGGGTGGTGGGCCGGATTGACGCTGAGCCCGAAAGGGGTCTATAGTACGCGCAATCGCAAGTGATGTGCGTCGCAAAAGCTGGACAGGTGGGTGTCCCTAACGTTAGCTCCGTGATTCCCCAACGCTGTACGGAGGACGTATATGCAGTTGCAGCTTTCACGCCGTACCTTCATTAAAGGTTCGATCCTTGGCGGCGCCGGGATTTCCGCACTTGGATTCGACCTCACACCTCTTCACGCGCAAACCTCGAGCCTTAAAATTTCCCGCGCCAGCGAGACGCGGAGCACGTGTCCCTATTGCTCGGTGAGCTGCGGAGTGATTATTTACACAATTGGGGATAAGGCCAAGAACGCCATCCCGCAGGTGCTGCACGTCGAGGGAGATCCAGACCATCCGATCAATCGCGGCACGTTGTGCCCCAAGGGTTCGTCGCTCGAGCAGGACATTCTGAATGATCGCCGCCTCATCAAACCGCAGGTGCGAAGGCCCGGTGGGACGGACTGGGAAGACATCTCGTGGGAGCAGGCTTACGCGGAAATTGCCGCCAAGGTGAAAAAGACGCGCGACGATACCTTCGTCGAAACCGACGCCGAAGGGCGTACGGTTAACCGCTGCGAGGGGATCGCATTCACCGGCGGATGCACTGACACCAACGAATTTAATTATCTGGTCGTAAAAAGTATGCGCAGCCTGGGGGTCTGCTACCTGGAAAACCAGGCCCGGGTTTGACACGGACCAACGGTCTCCAGTTTGGGGCCCACCTTCGGACGCGGCGCAATGACCAATGGCTGGATCGACATCAAGAACACCGACATGATGTTGATCATGGGAGGAAATCCAGCCGAGAATCACCCCTGTGGCTTCAAGTGGGCAATTGAAGCCAAGGTGCATCGGAATGCGAAGACGATTGTTGTCGATCCGCGATTGACCCGCACGGCGGCTAATGCGGATATGTACCTGCAGATTCGCGCAGGCGCGGATATTGCGTTTCTCGGCGGGCTGATCAATTACGCGATTCAGAACAATCGGATCGCGCATGACTATTTGGTGAATTACACGAATGCGGCGTTCATCATCAAGGAGGGATTCAAACTACCGGAGGATGGCCTGTACTCCGGGTTTGATCCGGAAAAGAAGACTTACGACAAAGCGACTTGGAATTATCAGGAAGGTGGAGACCTGACCGGAAAAGCGGTTGTGGCTGCCCCTTCCGATAAGGCCGCCTCACCCTCGACGCCGGGTAGCCCTCCCCCATCGTCATCGCTTCCCGGCAAGGCGGCCTTAAATTCTTCTCAGCAGCACGGCGGCCAGAATCAATCGGCGGCACACAATGACGGAGCTCATAGACTTGAAGGCTTAGGCTACGCTGCGCAGGGGCCTGCAGGCGCAAAGGCAACTGGGGCGAGTCCTATTCCGCCGCCGTCGCTTCCTCCGAAAACGGCCTTCGATCTTTCGCTGCAGCATCCGCGTTGCGTTTTCCAGTTGCTGAAGCAGCAGTACAGCCGTTACACACCTGAGGTGGTCGAACGAATCACCGGCATTCCGCAAGATCACCTGCTGAAGGCATACGACCTGTTTACGTCGATCCGCAAAGATGGCGACATGAAAAAAGTCGCTACGATCATCTACGCCGTTGGTTGGACGCAGCATAGTTTCGGGACACAGATTATTCGCACCGCCGCCATGGTGCAGCTATTGATGGGGAATGTGGGCCGCGCTGGAGGAGGCGTCAACGCTCTTCGCGGACACTCCAACATTCAGGGTGCGACTGATATGGCCGGCATTTTTGATAGCCTTCCCGGCTACCTGAAGGTGCCGAATCCCGCAGACAAGGACTTGGCAACTTATCTCAAACGAATTACGCCCACTGCCGCGAAGCCCGATCCATGGGATTCGTTTAACTATTGGTCGAACACACCGAAGTTCGCGGTCTCGTGGCTGAAGGCGATGTATGGGCACGCCGCGACGAAGGAAAACGATTTTGCGTTCCAGTACGTGCCCAAGATCGACCGCAATTACTCGTGGGTGAACATCTGGAATGACATGTACGAAGGCAAAGTGAAAGGCTTGTTTGCCTTCGGCATGAATGGAGTGATGATCGGCCCCGACTCTAACAAGAATATCGAAGCGCTAAAGAAAGCTGATTGGCTCGTCGTCTGCGAAATCTATCCCGATGAGACGAGTGAGTTCTGGCGCGCGCCGGGCATTACGGCTGATGAACAGAAGAAGATCAACACCACGGTTTATCGGCTTCCCGGAGCTGGTTTCGCCGAGAAAGATGGGTCTTTCACCAACTCGGCGCGGTGGTTGCAGTGGAAGAACATCGCCGTTCCGCCGCCGGGGCAGTGTCAACTCGATCAGGATATTCTGGCGAAAATTTTCCTTGGGGTGCGCGCGCTTTATAAGAAAGAAGGCGGCAAGTTCCCCGATCCGATTCTTAACGCCAGTTGGGCTTACACAAATCCGACGAGTCCGTCACTCGCCGAAGTAGCAAAAGAGATCAATGGCAAGGCGCTGGCCGATCTCACCGACCCGAAAACTAACACGACGATCAAGGCCGGTCAGCAGCTTCCCGGCTTCGCGTGGCTCAAAGACGACGGGACGACCTCGTGCGGCAACTGGATCTACTCCGGCTCGTGGACCGAGGCTGGCGCCATGATTCAACGCCGTGGCACTGACGATCCTTCGGGCCTCGGCATCTATCAAAATTGGGCGTGGTCGTGGCCGGCGAACCGGCGCGTGCTTTATAACCGCGCCTCTTGTGATCTCGAGGGCAAGCCGTGGGATCCTTCGCGACGCCAGGTCTGGTGGGACGAGGCGAAGCAAAGCTGGGTGGGCAATGATGTGCCGGATTTCAAACCCGACTCCGCGCCAAAGGATCATCTCGGTCCTTTCATCATGAATCCCGAGGGCGTGGGGCGAATCTTCGTTCCGCTTGGGGCGATTGCTGACGGACCGTTCCCCGAGTTCTACGAGCCGTTTGAGAGCCCGATTGCCAACGTGCTGCATCCCGATCAGTCGCACAATCCAATCGTAAAGACGTACAAGACTGACATGGACAAGTACGCCCAGCCGGGGCAGGGGTTTGACGTCATCTGCACCACGTATCGCTTGACCGAGCACTATCACTACTGGACCAAGAACAATCCGATGAATGTGCAATTGGTGCCAGAGCCGTTTATCGAAGTCCCGGCCGAATTGGCGGACAAGATGGGCATTCGCGGAGGGGAAAAAATTAAGGTGTCAAGCATTCGCGCGACATATATCGCGAAAGCGATGGTCACGCGCCGCATTCGTCCCATGAAGATTGACGGCAAAGAGATGTTTCAGGTTGGCATTCCGATTCACTGGGGCTTCCGCGGCATTGCGGAAGACGAAGGCAAGACGGCGAAGACGCTGGCAAATCAGTTGACGCCAACGGTAATTGATCCGAACGCGTTTACGCCGGAATTCAAGGGATTTTTGGTGAAGATTGAGAAAGTGTAAAAGCAGGTCTTAGGTATTAGGTCTTAGCTGTTAGCGAAAAAGCGAGTCCAGACTCGCGAAGCAGCAAGTTACACCAAAACCTAAGACATAAAACCTAGGACCCAAGACCTAATATGGCGGAGCGCAAAACACTACAAACCGAGCAGATCTCCGGGCATTCCGGACCAGGTCCCGGCCGCGGTATGCAGCGCGAGTTCGAGGTCTGCAAGCTGATCGACACGACTACGTGCATCGGGTGCAAGGCCTGCGAAGTTGCCTGCGTTGAATGGAACGACATGCCGTTCACGCCGACATTCTTCGACAACACTTACCAGACAATGCCGCAGACAAGCTACCACTTCTGGAATCTCATCAAGTTCAATGAGCACCAGAATCCCGATGGCACCATCCAGTGGCTCATGCGCAAAGATCAGTGCATGCACTGCGCCGAGCCAGGTTGTCTCGCCGCCTGCCCGGCCGACGGTGCCATCGTCAAATACGCCAATGGCATCGTCGACTTCAATCAGGAAAACTGCATTGGCTGTGAATTTTGCGTCTCGGGCTGCCCGTTCGAGATTCCGCGCTTCAACCCGATGACGAAGAAGGTTTACAAGTGCACGCTCTGCTCCGATCGCGTGGGCCAGGGACTCGAGCCCGCGTGCATCAAGGCGTGTCCGACGGGCTGCCTGAAGTTTGGCAGCAAAGATGACATGAAGTTCATCGCCAACGAGCGGGCCAAACAGCTCAAAGAAAACTTTGGGTTTCAGAACGCCGGAGTCTACGATCCGCAATCCATCGGTGGCACGCACGTCATTTATGTTCTGCACGACGCCACCGATCCCGAGCGCTACGGCGGCTTGCCGAAAGATCCGACGATTCCATGGAGCTACACCATCTGGAAATGGCTGTTCAAGCCAGTTCTCGGCACGTTTGCGCTGTTCGGCTTCGTTGGCATCATTGCCCATTACATAACTGCTGGCCCGCGCCTGCCGCAGCCCGAGCCTCCTAAGAAAGAGGACGCCCATGGCTAGCCGAGCCCTCGACCGCTTCGACGACGCCGCGCGCAGCAAAATTGACGCGCTCGGCCAGACCACGGTCTATCGCGGAGAGTTGCTGCGCCATCCCGTCTACACTCGCGTCCTGCATTGGACGGTCGCGCTCTTCTTCTTCCTCGCGCTTTTCACTGGCTTCGGCATTTATCTGCCCTGGCTGTTTCGCTGGTTCACACCCATCTTCGGCGGAGGCCCGCTCAGCCGCGAAATGCA
>DATJNC010000115.1:0-5380 GCA_035508395.1 Terriglobales bacterium
AGCGTTCCCGGCTCAATTTTGCACGGCCACGCACCCAACCGCATCGTGCCGCCCAGTTCCTCCACTCCGCGCAACTCGCGCAGCTTATAGATCACCCGATGCGGAGTCGCGGGATCGAACTCGCTCGAATTCGCATCCGCCAGCCCGACCACATTTCGCGCAAACTCAATGCACGCCGTCTGCATTCCCAGACAAATTCCGAAGTACGGGACATTTTTCTCGCGCGCATATCGGATGGCATTCAACATTCCCTCAATGCCGCGCTTGCCAAACCCGCCCGGCACAAGCAATCCGTCATATTCCTCGAGCTGCGAATAATAGCTGCGATCGTTCGGATCGCTCGTCTCGAGGCCCTCCGCCTCCACCCAATTCAACTCCAGCTTCAAGTTGTGGGCGAGCGAACCATGCACCAGCGCCTCTTTCAGCGACTTATATGAATCCTCATACTCCACATATTTACCGACGATCCCGATCCGCACCACGTCTTTCGGGTTGTAAACGCGATGCACCAGATCGTTCCACTTCGAAAGATCACGATCCTTCGCCTGCAAATGCAGATACTTCATCGCCAGCGTGTCCACTTCTTCGTGCGCAAAGACAATCGGCACCTCGTAAATCGAGGCCACGTCTTTTGCCGTGATGACCGCTTCTTCTTCCACGTTGCAAAACAGCGCAATCTTCGACTTGATGTCCTTCGACAGGAACCGGTCCGTGCGGCAGAGGAGCATGTCCGGCTGAATTCCAACGCTGAGCAACTCTTTCACCGAGTGCTGGGTCGGCTTGGTCTTCAACTCCTGCGCCGCCGCAATAAACGGCACCAGCGTCACGTGCACAAATAATGTGTTCTCGCGGCCGAGCTCCTGCCGCATCTGCCGGATCGCCTCAATAAACGGCAGCGATTCGATATCGCCCACCGTGCCGCCTATTTCGACAATCAGCACATCCACATCCTGCGCGCATTTTTTCGCGGCAGCTTTGATTTCATTGGTCACGTGCGGAATCACCTGAACCGTCTTGCCCAGGTAATCACCGCGTCGCTCCTTGGCGATGATCTGCTCGTAGATCTTCCCCGTCGTCCAATTGTTGTCGCGAGTCAGCTTGGCGTGCGTGAACCGCTCATAATGCCCGAGGTCCAAATCCGTCTCTGCTCCGTCGTCGGTGACGAACACCTCTCCATGTTGAAACGGCGACATCGTTCCCGGATCGACATTAAGATACGGATCGAACTTCATCAGGTTGACCTTCAGCCCACGGCTCTCCAGCAGGCACCCGATCGAGGCCGCCGCCAGTCCCTTGCCCAATGAAGACACAACTCCGCCCGTCACAAAGATATACTTTGCCGACATCGCACCCTCGCTATTAGTTTTTTTGAAAAATTCTGATTTCGGGGTCCCCGGCGCGCATGCATTCTGTGCGCGCTAGGGGTGAGGCTGGTGTGCACGATCAATTATGGCAGAGTTTGTTCCAGATGGAAATGTGGAAATGTAGCTCACATCTTGTCTGACATTTAGTGGGTTGCCCAGCGTCCGCTAAAATATCCCATGGCCGAGAGTTCCCTTTGGAGCGATGCCGCTCTCACCGATCGCCTCGCTGAGTTGACGGCAGATACTTCCGACCCTGCCAAAGAAGTCCCGCTCCGGCGTGACGTGCGCTCCCTCGGCATGCTGCTCGGTCGGGTCCTGGTCGAGCAGGAAGGCGAGGCATTCTACGATATCGTCGAGCAACTCCGCCGCTTGCTGATCCAACATCGCGAAAAACATTCTCCGGCCGATGAAAAGGAAGTTGAGGGAAAGGAAAAAACAGACGGAAAAAACGCGTCCGACCTCATCATCCGCGCGCGCCAGATCATTGGTTCGCTACCGGTTGAAGCCGCTCATCGCGTCACCAAAGCTTTTTCCATTTATTTTGAACTCACTAATCTCGCGGAGACGAACCACCGCAAACGACGACGCCGCGCCACGCGCCTGCTGACAAACAAAACCGGCCAGGCGGCTGCGGACGGCTCCTTCCGCGGCACGCTGGTCCGCCTGCGCGCCGCCGGCGTGTCCGCTGACGAGGTCCTTCAATCACTTGGCAAAATCAGGGTGACTCCGGTCTTCACCGCCCACCCCACTGAAATTTCCCGCCACACCGTCCGTCTCAAACGCCGCCGGATCGCCGTCTATCTCGAGCGTCTCGACCAGTTGCCACTCTCCGACTCCGAAGCCCGCGAATACGAGTCGCTGATCCTGGCTGAAATCACCGCGCTCTGGCAAACCGACGAGGTTCGCCTCAACAAGCCCACCGTCCGCGACGAGATCCATATGGGCCTCGACTATTTCCCTATGGTGCTGTTCGAAACCCTGCCGCGCCTGGTCGTCGAACTCGAAGAATCGCTGCGCGACATCTACGGCATCACGGCCGAAATTCCGCCGCTGCTCTCTTTTGGTTCCTGGATCGGCGGCGACCGCGACGGCAATCCTTTCGTCAACTCCACCTGCACCCGCGAAGCGGTCGCCATGGCACGCCGGGTAATTCTCGATCACTACATCGCCGAAACCACGCGCCTGATCGGCCATCTCAGCATGTCGACCCGCCGCATCGGCATCTCCGAGAGGCTCACTTGCCGCCTCCACGAGTACGAACAGATGTTGGGCGAAGAACATTCCCGCTGGAAGCAGATCTCCGAGGCCGAACTCTACCGCCAGTTCCTCGAATTTCTCGTTGCCCGGCTCCGTTTCACCCGAGACTCGGCCGCGCATCCTCACGCCTATCGATGGCCGCAACAATTTGAAGAGGATCTCGAGCTTATCGGCGAAAGTTTGCGCGCCAGCCATGGACAGCGCCTCGCCGAACTGATCTCTCCGCTGGCCCACAAGCTCAAGATCTTCGGCTTCCACCTGCACGCGCTCGACATTCGCCAGCATGCGCACGTGCAAACGGCCGCGCTGGCGGAGTTATCCTCAGCCGTCACGTCCACTACCGCGGCAAGCAAGTTTCCACCCGAACTTTCACCGCAATCGGTCGAACTGCTCGAAAGCCTCCGCGCCGTCGCCGAAATAAAGAAAGCCCACTCTCCCCAAGCCATTCGCAATTTCGTCATCAGCAACACGCAATCCGCGGATGACATCTTCGCCGTCATTCGCCTGGCTGCGCTCGCCGGAGTCTCAACCGCCGCCGCCAACGGCGATCCCGGCCTGATGCCTGTGCCTCTGTTCGAGTCCATCGCCGCCCTGCGCGCCGCCCCCGAAATCATGTGCCGCGTCTGGCAGGCTCCTGAATATCAGCCGTTGCTCAACTCCTGGGGACGCACACATGAAGTTATGCTCGGCTATTCCGACTCGAATAAAGATGGGGGCATGCTCACCAGCACATGGGAACTCCACAAAGCGCAGCGCAACCTGCATCGCGCGGCGCGCAAGTGCGATGTAAAGCTACGGCTATTTCATGGTCGCGGCGGCACCGTCGGCCGCGGGGGTGGACCTACCCACGCCGCCATTCTGGCGCAACCTCCCGGCGGCTTCACCGGCGAAATTCGCATCACCGAGCAAGGCGAAGTCCTCAGTTGGAAATATGCCGACCCTGTGCTGGCGGAGTGGAATCTCGAAACCATGATCGCCGCCTGTCTCGAGGCTCTCGTCAAGCCCGCTCAATCGTCGCCCGAAACTCGTGCCCGTTGGGATGAGGCAATGGAATCGATCTCGGGTGACGCTTTCGCGTTCTACCGCCAGCACATCGCCGAAAATCCCGAAATCATCCCTTATTTCGAGCAGGCCACACCCGTCAACGAACTCGAGCATGCGCGTATCGGTTCCCGCCCGGCCCGCCGCAGCCAAAATCGCAGCCTGGAAGATCTGCGCGCCATTCCCTGGGTCTTCGGTTGGATGCAGAGCCGCCACGCCGTTCCCGCCTGGTTTGGAGTCGGCCATGCGCTTGAGCGATTTTCCAATCGCAGTCCGCAGCACGCAGAACTGTTACGGGAAATGATGCACGACTTCCCTTTCTTCGCCGCTCTCATCCGCAGCGTCGAAATCGCCATGGCCAAAGCCGATTTCTCAATCGCCCGCCTCTATGCCGGGCTCGTCTCCGACTCCGCCCTGGGCGACCGCGTCTTCACCATGCTCAATGACGAATTCGATCGCTCCCGCAGGGCCATTCTCGGCGTTACCGGCCAGCATGAGTTACTGGAGAAGAATCCTGTTCTTGCGCGCTCGGTCCGCCTGCGCAACCCTTACGTCGACCCCCTTAGCTTGATCCAGGTCGATCTGCTGCGGCGGAAACGGGAGGCGGCTGGATCCGAGGTCTCCGATCCCGTCCTCGACTTTGCCATTGGCGCAACCATGAACGGCATTGCCGCCGGATTGCACAATACCGGCTAGGCTTGCGTGGCGCGGACACCAGGGGTCCCCATCACGCCCGCCGACAGAACTGTGCCACCCCATCTCACCAACCCCGGAACTCAGGATGCTTCGGTTGTCCGGGTAACGCTGGCGTTATCCAGGTACACCGTTGCCTGGTTTCGCGCATCCTACTTTGCGAGGCCCTCGAAAAGTTCGATAATGCCTCCCGGTATGCACGTGCGCAATCGGATTGCAGATGGCTTTACGCTCCTGGCGATTACGAGCGGCTTTCTGCTGCTAGCCCTTTGCTTCCACCTTGCGCCGTTGTTGGCCCAAACCACCGGCAGTCGCCTCATCCTCAAAGACGGCTCGTATCAAGCCATCACGAAATATGAAATCAAGGGCGAGCGGGTCCGCTACTTCAGCGCCGAGCGCGGCGAGTGGGAGGAGGTCCCCAAGGCGCTGGTCGATTGGGACGCCACGAAGAAATACGAAGAAGGCCGGACTTCCACCGCTGCCATACCCGAGGCCGCCGAACTCGACAAGGAGCTCGAATCCGAGCGAAAAGCCGCCGAAGAACGCATGCCCCAGGTCGCGCCCGGCTTGCACTTGCCAGATGACAACGGAGTCTTCCTGCTCGACACCTACCAGAACCAGCCACAACTCAACGAAATCGATCAGGCAGGGAGCGATGTCAATCGCAGCATGAAGGCCAACATCCTCCGCGGCGCGGTGAACCCTCTCGGGGGTTCCAAAGAGACCATCGAGATTCCCGAGGCGCACGCCAAGATCCAGTCCCACACTACCATTCCGGCGCTGTATGCCAATCTCGGCTACAACCAGGGAGGGCCAGCGGCCGTGTCGGCCAGCGGTGACGCGCCTCTTCCACCGAATGATCGTTACAAAATCATCCGCCTGGAGGCGAAAGGCAACAAACGTATCGCCGGTTCGATCAAGACCGCGGTCACCGGCAAAACCAAAACCGACGAGCGCTTCATTCCCTCAACCGTCACAACCATGACTGGAGGCTGGGTCAAAATCGCACCCGTCGATCCCCTGCC
>DATJNC010000116.1:0-7279 GCA_035508395.1 Terriglobales bacterium
GTGTAGGCGCGCGTGCGCGACCAGTCGACATCTTCGAACCAATCGCCGCTTTCGGTTTTCCCGGCTTTAAGCGCGAGATAGCCATTCTGGTGCAGCCAGGCATTCAGGTTCATACAGCGCGCGAAGGATTTGAAACCATGATCGGATATGACCATCAAGAGCGTGTTTTCATCGATCTTTTGCATCACACGGCCGATGAGGTTGTCCATGCGCTGATAGAGGTCTTGGATGACCTCTTTGCGTTGACTTTGCGGAACCTCCCGGGCAGCCGGATGATCCGCTTCCAGATAGCGCCAGAACATGTGCTGCACTCGATCGGTAGTATCGAAGACGCAGGTGCAGAGGCCCTGGCGAGTCTTGTCGAGCGCGTCAAAAAGCATCTTCTCGCGGTCCTCGTGATTGCCATACGCTTGGGCGAGGAAAGCGTCATCGTCGAGCACGTGCTCGTTCAGCGCCCAGGTATCTTCGGCAAGGCCGAGAGTGGCAAACGCGCCGTTTAGCTTGGCAAGATAGATGGAATAGGTGACCGGGTGAGAAATTGGAAGATCGGGATGTCCGGGATCGATGTTGACGGGAGTGACGTAAACTTCGAGCTCGGGCGAGATTTCCTTAAGATAGAAGCGGCAAATGCCGTGGGCATTGAAGCCAAGGCCGGCTTTGAACTCGATCGGAATCCACTCGGAATACTCGCCGACCTTTAGAGTGAATTTTCCCGAGCCAACTGTGATGCGCGCGTTTTGTGCGGCTTTGTCGGGGCGAATTTCATACGCGAGTCTTAATTCCTCTCCGGCTTTTTGCGCGAGCGGACTATCGGGACCGGGCACGTAGGACTGATAGACTCCGTTCTTGCGTTCAATCGGCACGCGCACGCCGCCTTCGCGAAACTTGTCGCCGGACGCCTTCGTTGTGCAAAGGCAGAACGTTCCCTGGCTGCCTTTGAGATCAGGCACGCACATGCCTGAAAGCAGCACGCCATCGAATTTCTCGGGCGGAAATGTAACGGGCACGCGGATCACTGAACTGAAAATTCCTGCTTTGCCCAGCCAATGCCAGAAGGGCGTGCTCTTCCTCATGCCTTTGATTTCTGTTTTGCCGAAGGGAATGGAATATTTGCCGACCTTGATGTGGCGCTTAGGCCCCTTGATTTCAGCCGACGAGAGGAACGGCAGATAGTTGTTCGTGTCACGCGCGAGAAAATCGTAGATGTTGTGTTTGCCCGGGTTCACGCCGGTCATGAAGGTTGACCAGGCGACCGGCGAGATCGCAGGAAACGTAGTGCGCAGCTTGCTGAAAGTTCCCTTTTCGCACAGCTTCGAAAGGTTCGGCAGTCGGCCTTCGTTCATGAACCGCTCGGCAAGCTCGGGATCCATGCCGTCGAAACCGAGAATCACCGCCCGCTGAAAAACCGCTTTGCCGTAAGCATTGCGGCGGCGAATGAAACGAAAGAGCTGGCGAAAAGGCCAGGTGACGAGCGCGTAAAACGAATAGAGAAAGGCAACGAAGATGGCCCAGAATGAGGAGAGGACGGCGAATCCCGCGCCAGGTCCGGCGTAGGCATGGGCGAGACACGGGGCGAAAACCGTGGCCAGCAGCAAGAGAGTTGTTGCGCGCCGTCTGCTCATATCTGAATTCCCAAGAGTTCCTTGAAGACAAACCCCGCGATCATAGAAAGGATAAAGAAAAGCCAGATCCAATTTATTTCATAACCCGCAATGCCCAGCGCAATGTTTCGTTCGGGATAATCCACGCTGATCGACTCGATCCCAGCATTTGCCGGCAGCGCCGGCTCTCCCGACAAGAACATTCTCTCCCAAAAATGGTCGCGGAGACGAACGGGCGACAAGCGCGCAAGTGCGGAGGAGATGCGAACGGTTTTTGAGGCGCTCTGGCCGTCCGCGAGGATCTTGATTTCGTACGAGCCCTGCTTGCTTGCCAGCAAACGCCACACCACTTCGTTCTCGGCTGCGACATGGACCGGAGGAGCATCGGCTTTAATCTCCGAGGGCAGGTCGATCGAGATATTGTTCATCGCGTCAGGGCTGTTCGCACGCACCGTCAGCAGAAACGGCGTGTCGACTGCGAGCGCTTTCAGTCCCAGCGAGCGATCGAGCTGAACGATCAGAATCGTGATCGGAATGATCACGTAGAGTAACGGTTTGAAAGCGAGTTTGAGATAGCGCCCTGTCCCGCGCAGGACCTTGCCGTAGGACCCCATGACAACATCGAGCTGATCTCGATAAAGACGGACTGCCAGCAACTGTGCCTTCAACTGATCTTTCGCCCGTGCGATGGCTTTCTGATCGGAGGTGTAGCCAAATAGAACGACCATCACGAACCCCACGACAACCGAAAGTGCGACCACGACGAGCAGAGGGCTCATCAGCCCTGGCCCTGTCGCCAGAGTATCGACGGCGATGAATCTAAATATCGGTTGTGGATGGATGACCAATCTACTCGATATAGCCTAACCCCCGCAGCCGCTTCTGAATGTCTTCTTTCGAGGTGTTGCCTTCGTCTGGCGGCAGGACCTTGTCGGTCTCTTTTTCGAGCACGTGGATGACGAATTCGTCAATGGATTCGTAGCCGGCCGCATCGGAGCATTGCTTGACCTTCTCCAGCAGCTCGCCTTCAATCTTTACTTTGTGTGAGCCGAACATGAGTCTCCTCTGAACGCTATCACTCAGCGTGTAGCGAACACGGATTGTCCTTTCATCTCGTTCGTTTTTGCGATGCCGTATTGAGCAAGAATCGTTGGGGCGATGTCGGTGAGCGCGGGAGCATCGGCGGCGATTTTGCGATTGCTCAGCAGCACGCCGGGAACTTTCGTGTAGTCCATGCAATGATCGCCGCTCCACGGATTGGTATTGTCCTCCATCACGTCGGGCGGAAATGCGCCCAGGATCGTTTTCCATCCTGAGCGATAGCCACGGTTATAGCCGATCAAAGCGTCAGGCCCGCTGTGCGCGTAAGGACCTTGATACGCTTCGCTGGCGAGATCTATGCGGGTGATCACTCGTGCATCGTCAATCGAAAGCGCCGTGCTGGACTTTGCAGGCTTAGCGTCACGCACCGCGAGCAGTTTATCGCGAATCTCGCGCAAGAGGGCGTCAGCCTGGAGGGGGTCGACAATTCCCTCTTTCTCGCGGCCTTTCAGATTCAAATAAAGCCCGTTCAAACCCAATCCGTAGGCGCGGGTCTGGCTCCAATCGACATCAGCGAAGGGCTCGTTTGAATCGCCGCTTGCACTCTGCTTGCGCACAATGTATCCGTTCTGCCAGAGCCAGGTGTTGAGGTTGAACGAACGACGATAGGGCGCGAATCCATGGTCGGAGAGCACTAACAAGGTGGTATTCGAATCGACCGTGGGCAATATCTCGCCGAGAACCTGGTCGATCTGCTCATAGAACTCTTCGAGCGCGGTTCCGTATTGTGAAGACTCGGCCGGATCGTACGTCGGGCTCTGCGGATCGGTCAGGCGCCAGAGCATATGCGCGTTGAGATCGAGGCTCGAAAAATAGAAGAAGAAAAGCCCGTCATGAAATTTGGGAAACTCCACATCGAAGGCGCGCCTGTGTTCGGCGAGCACAGTGCGAGATTGCTCGAGATATTCCTTGTCATCGAGGACAGCAGCCATCCGTGCTTTCGTATCTTCGGCGATGCCCTGGGTGTGATATTCGCCAATCTGCCGTGCCAACTCGCGCGAATAAGTCGACGGGGTCGATATAGGGAGCGCCGGGTCTTTGGGATCGATGTTGATCGGCGACACGTAAAGCTGAAAGCGCGGATGCGCCTGCTTGAGATAAAAGCGGCAAATGCCCTTGACGTTGCCGACGATCGGCATGAGATGGAACTCGACCGGAAGCCAGCCCGTCCATTCTCCTTCTTTTAAGACAAACTTCTGACCTTGCACTTCGATGAGCGCAACGGGCTCGAGCGGATCGACATCAACCGTGAAGGGTTCGGTGGAGGGCGGAGAATTCTTCAGGAAGGTATTGTCGGGGCCAATGAGGTTCGTCGTCACCCGATTGTTGTTCACTGCGACCTGCACGATCTCGCCGCCTTCAACCGCGCCGACGGCGGCGGTCGGGTCGTCGGTATAAAAGGTAAAGGTACCGTAGGTGCCGCGCAGGTCGGGCGTTCCCATGCCAGAGAGGGTCTTGCCTTTGGCATCGATGGGCGGAAAATTTGCCGGAATGCGATAGATGAAGTTGGGGATGTGGTGCTGGTCGAGAATCTCCCAGAACGCCGCGCCATGTCGAAGTTGCTCGGCGGAGCCGCTGCCGAGCGGGATGACCCATTTGCCGATTTGAAGCGTGTGCGCCGGGCCTTCGACCTTCGAAGTCGAGAAATAGAGCTGGAGGGTTTTCGGGTCGCGATGAATGAAGTCGAAGATGCCATGGCCACCGGCGTTCATGCCGGTAATCAGGTTCGACCAGGCCACGGGGCTCTGGGGAGGGATGCTGGTGGTCAATCGGCGGAAAGAGCCTTGCTCGGCGAGGCGGGCGAAATTCGGCATCTTGCCCTCGGCCATGAACTTGGTCAGGAGATCGGGATCGAGACCATCGACGCCGAGGATGATCATCCGCGGCGCGGAAGAGGCTCCCCTGGCACGCTGGCACGACAGAAGAGAAAGGCCCGCAACTCCGCAAAGGGCAAGCAGGCAGAGCAAGCGAATGACGTTGCTGAGCGGCAAGCGCGCCATGTACGCAGGGCTGCGGTTGACGCGGGTTGCGCCGGGCCGGGCAGGCGAAAGCACAGATGACTTCATCTCTCCACAGAATCAGGCTTGAGCGTGTCATGATTCTATCGCAGTTCAGGTGATGGCAAGGCGGCTGTGGGCTGGTTGCCATGCCCGGAAAAGGCCGTTCCTTAGCGGCAGAACCCTGCTTTTGGAAGGCGGCCACGACAGCGATTACACTGAGCGTGATGATTCGAAGAGCTTGCGTCGGTGCAATTCTGGCGTGGCTGCTGTTGACCTCAGCCAGCGTGTTCGCGGCAACAAAGCCTGACCTAATCCTGATCACGGTTGATTCGGTGCGAGCCGATCGCACCGGCTTTCTTGGGGCGCGCAACGCGGTCACGCCGAATCTTGACCGCCTGGCTGCCGCTAGCATGGTTTTCGAGCATGCGTATGCGCAGGCCCCGGGGACAGTGGCGTCGCATGCAAGCCTTCTCACCGGCTGTTATCCACAAGTGGCGGGATTCAGTGAGATTGGCGGCGTGCTGCCATCGTCGCTGCCCTATCTGCCTGACCTGCTCAAGGCGCAGGGATATCGAACGGCCGCGTTTGTGGGATCGATTGAGCTTGATCCGGTAAACGGGTTGGCTCAAGGGATGGATCGAGGATTCCTGGCTTATGACGCGGGGTTTCGGCCGGTGATTCCGGGAGACGCGAGGCTGCCGATAACGCGGCGAAGCGGGGCGGAAACGGTTGGGCGCGCGGTCGGGTGGCTGCACCAGAACTCACAGTCGCCGTTCTTTCTATGGATCAACATCAGCGATGCGGATACGGGGCGCGAGTCCTATAACCGCTCCCTTGCCCTGGCAGATGGCGCTGTGGGCAGGCTCTTAGCGGCGCTCAAGACAGAAAAGGTCGACGGAAACACGGCGATTATCGTGGCTGCCGATCACGGGCAGAGCCTGGGAGCCCATGGCGAGAGCACACACGGAATCTTTCTCTACGACGAGACCATTCATGTGCCGTTGCTCGTCAGGTTGCCTGAGGGCACGGCTGCGGCGAAGCGAGTCAGCGCCAAGGTTCGGCTGGTGGACGTTGCCCCAACGGTGCTTGAAATCGCATCGATCCCGGTGCCGTCGCAGATGCAGGGACAATCGCTCGTGCGCGTGGCGAACTCAGGGAGCGGCGACCAGCCGGCTTATTCGCGCGCCGATCTGTCGCAGCGAGGATTTGGATGGAGCCTGCTCGAGTCGTGGCGAGCGGGCAAGTATCTGTATATCCGCGCGCCCAAACCGGAGCTGTACGACATGGTGGCGGATCCGGTTGCGGCGCACAACCTGGCTGAGAGTTCGAAGGCTACGCTCAATACAATGGCTGCACAGCTGGACAGCTTTGACCGGCATTTCAGCGGCGAGGCTGGCAAGGCCTCGGCCGAGTTGAGTTCTTCGGAAATGCAGAAGCTGGCATCGCTCGGATATGTCGGGCTGCAACAGGGTTCTACGCACGGCGCGGCAGTCGCAGGAACGGACCCGAAGGACAAGATTGCGGTGGCGAATCGCGTGATTGAGGCCGTGCCTTCGATGTTGGTTCCGGCAAGGCCGGATGCGGCCATTGCGGCATTGTCGCCGGTTGTGGCCAAGGAGAATGGGCTTTTCCTGGCGGAATTCGCGCTTGGAGTGGCTCTGGCGCAGAAGGGGCAATATGCGGAGGCGGTAAAGCACCTGCACAAGGCGATCGAGCTTCAGCCGGATTCAAGCTGGGCGCACTTCGAGATCGGAGCAACGCTGCTGAAGACGGGTGATTACAAGACCGCTGCAGTGCATCTGGAGATTGCAGCGTCGAGATTGGGGGCGTTTGCGCCTGCGCGCGCAGCGTTGGATAAGGCGAACGAACAGCTTCGTGGGAAAAACGAGAAGTAGCGCGAGTGCGCTCAGTTTATCCATCGCTCTGTTTATCAGATAGTACCGAATACCCTCCTATGTCGATCTTTTGGAATCAAAGACTTGGCGACCAATTATTGCCAGATCTTTGAGAAATAAAGACTTACAAGTAAAGTATTTATTTTCTAATAAGTTACGAACTAAATTTCGGAATTATGGCGCCAGGTCCTTGGGAAATAAGGACTTATGTCATCGCACCGCCATGAAACCAGTGCTGAAGGGGAATCTGAGAATTAGAAAGCAGAAAAAGGCGTCCCGAAATTCGGGACGCCCGTGATTCGCCTCTTACAGTTTAGAAGTAGAACTTCACGCCCAACTGAACCGCACGGCCTTCGCCATTGGTTGAGATCGTCTTGGTGCTGTAGATCTGCCCGAAGTTTCCGAACGAGTTCGTCAGATCTTCATTGTTGAAGAACCCCGGATCGGTCGGGTTGGCAAAGTTTGCGTGGTTGAACGTGTTGTAGGTTTCGAAGCGCAGCTCGAAGTAACGAGCTTCGTCGATGTGGAATCTCTTCTCGATCGCCATGTCGCCGTAATTGACGCCCGGACCATAAAAGGGATTGCGGCTCAAGGTACCGAGCTCCCCCGGATTCGGGGTAGCGTAGGCGGCTGGCGGAGCGTTGCAGATACTTGTCCCGCTCGAGAACCAGAAGAATCCGGG
>DATJNC010000117.1:0-13263 GCA_035508395.1 Terriglobales bacterium
CGGGCGAGCTTGGGAATCGGAAAATCTTTGGCGTGCAGTTCGAGGAACTCGCTCAGCAGGAACACCTGCTTTGAGAGCGCGTGAGCACGTTCGTCCTTAGGGAACAGGTTGACGAGTTCGTCGCGGAAGACGGCAGCACAGCTCGGCTCGAGGACGACAATCGGCGTGCGGTGCTCGATCTCGAGATAAAGTTCGTCCATGACCTGGAGCAGCAGACTTTTGGCGCGATCGAGCGCGCCGACGTCGTAAAGTGGGCGGCCGCAACAGAGATGTGCGCGGGGGACGGTTACGTCGAAGCCGGCGGCTTCGAGGACTTCGGCGGCGGCGATGGCGGTCGAGGGAAGGAAGTGGTTGTTGAAGGTATCGGCCCAGAGGAGCACAGGGGCTAAAGCCCCTTCTTTATTGCGCCCTGAACGCGGGCCTAAAGGCCCGCTCTTCCACGGCGATGGGAGAGGTTCGTGAGGCCCGGAGTCCCGATTCCGGGGCTGAAGATTTTCGCGAGGCCCGGAGTCCCGATTTCGGCCAGGGGCGGACGTCCGAGGATGAACGTCCTCGCGCATTTGCTGCTGCTCCCACCGCTGTCTCTCCCACCACTGCTGAAAGGTCTCGACCGCGAGCGGCGGGATTCGTCGACTTCCAGCGATTCCTCCTGCCAGCTTGGTCAGTTCGCGCAGACCTGGAAGTTGCGTCGCCAGATTCACCAATCCCGGAACATGCGAGGCCGTTCGCAACCAGAGATCGAGATTTCCTAAAGCGATTGCCTTCAGCGGCCGGGGATTCGTCTCGTAGTAGTGCGAGAGAAACTCCGACTTGTACATTGCGACATCGACGCCGGTTGGGCAATCGCTCTTGCACCCTTTGCAGGCCAGGCACAGGTCGAGCGATTCTTTGACCGCCTCGTTCTTCCAGCCATCGCGGATCACCTCGCCCTTGGTCATCTCCCAGAGCAGGTGAGCGCGTCCGCGCGTGGAGTGTTCTTCTTCACGGGTGACGCGATAGCTCGGGCACATGACGCCGCCTTCGTCACGGCGGCATTTGCCCACGCCAACGCAGCGCAAGGTGGCATTGGCCAGACTGCCCTGATCGTCGGCAAAGGCGAAGTGCGTCTCGGGCCGCCAGGGATCGTATGCAGCACCGAGCCGGAGATTCTCATCCAGCCGATAAGGGTCGATCAGCTTGCCGGGATTCATCATCCAGTCGGGATCCCAGATCGACTTGAATTCGCGGAAAGCCTGCATCAGCTCCGGCCCGAACATCTTGGGCAGCAATTCGGCACGAGCTTGGCCATCTCCATGCTCGCCTGACAGCGAGCCACCATAGCGCACGACAAGATCGGCGGCCTCCTCCATGAATAGCCTGAATTTGCGGATGCCCTCTTCCGATTCCAGGTCGTAATCCATGCGGGTGTGCACGCAGGCATGGCCAAAATGCCCGTAGAACGAGCCATCGTAGTGGTATTCCTGCATCAGCTTGCGCAGATCGCGCAGGTAAGAACCGAGCTTCTCGGGAGCGACGGCAGAATCCTCAAATCCCTCCCAGCGCAGCGGTTCGCCGGGAACGTGCGAGGTGACGCCGAGGCTCGACTCGCGAATCTCCCAGATGCGGCGTGCCTGGCGCGGATCGACGAAGAGGCGCATATCGGGCGACGGCGTGGCGCGATCGAGCGTTTGCATCAAGTGGCGGGCTTGCGCCTCAGCTTCGGTAACTGACTCGGCTCCGAATTCGACCATCAGCCAGCCGTTGCCCTCCGGGAGCAGGGCTACCCCGTCAAGATTGATTCCTTTGCGGCGGCTTGCATTCACGATGATGTCGTCGAACCCTTCCAGACCAATCGGGCGATGCGACATGATCTCGGGGACGCGATCGGCGCAGGTGAAGATATCGGGCCATCCAATCACGACCAGGACACGCGCAGGCGGACTGCTGACGAGACGACAGGTGGCTTCAAGAACGGTGGCGCAGGTTCCTTCGGAACCGACCAGTGCGCGCGCAATGTGGAAGCCGTTTTCGGGCAGCAGATGATTGAGGTTGTAGCCCGAAACGCGCCTCGGGATATTGGGAAACTGACGGCGGATTTGCTCTCCGCAACTGTCGGCGAGTTGTTTGAGGCGCGCATAGATGGCGGCGCGGCGTCCGCCATCGCGCTGGATGCGGGCGAAATCATCTTCATTCGTGGCTCCCACGTACATGCGATGACCGTCATAGGTGAGAATTTCGAGCGCCTCGATGTTGTCGTCTGTTTTGCCCGCCATGATCGAGTGCACGCCGCAGGAATTGTTGCCGATCATGCCGCCGAGCGTGCAGCGGTCGTGCGTGGCAGGGTCGGGAGCAAAGGTGAGGTGATGTTTTTCGGCTTCGGCGCGCAGGCGATCGAGAACGACGCCGGGTTCGACGCGAGCGATGCGGCGTACCGGATCGATTTCGAGGATGTTCCCCATGTACCTCGAGAAGTCGAGGATGATGGCGGTATTGCAGCACTGGCCGGCGAGGGAAGTGCCCGCTCCGCGGGCGAGCAAGGGAGCGTGATGCTCGCGGCACAGGGCGACGGTGGCGATTACGTCTTCTTTATCGCGCGGGAGGACGATGCCGATGGGAACCTGCCGGTAATTCGAACCGTCGGTGGCATAGAGGGCGCGGGCGCCGGAGTCGAAACGGATATCTCCGCGAAGATGGCGGCGGAGGGCAGCTTCGAGGGCAGAGGCATCAACGTTGGCGGGACGAACCCCGGGCTCGATCGACGTTAGAGGCACACAACATATTCGGGGAAAGAGCAGGTGCGGCGCAAGGAGATTCAGTGGACCCGTTCTCAGTTGTCAGTTGTCAGTTGTCAGTTTTCAATTGTCGGCTTTCAGTTACGAGAGGCATGGTGAGATTCGGAGCGCCTGCGGGAGAAGTCGCGGATTCCAGGGCTAGATAAGGGAGTAGGGATCCTTCGACTTTGCAGAACGATTCGCTTTGCGAATCATTCCGCTGCGCTCAAGATGACATGCGTTCGAAGGTCTGGAGAACCTCTACCTCCAGGCGCGGGTTAGATAGTCAGCGAGCGACAAAGCCAACAGGATCATCAGAAAGAAGAAGCCCGAGACGACCACGGCAGCGGTCAGCTTTTCGCTGGCACCTTTGACGTGCATAAAGAAGAGGACGACGAGCGTCGCTTTGATGGTTGCAATGAGCAGGGCGACGACCGGGTTGAACGGTCCGAGGTTGATGAAGGCGACGCCGGCCGTAGTTACGGTTAATACAAGCAACGCAACGCCGATAGCTATATAGAATCCTTGGGAGTGGGTAGTATGTTCGTGTTCAACCATGTCGTCCTCGGCTAACTAAGTTTCCGTTGCAAACCCCTCGACGAATCGATTGCGCGCCCCGTCGTCACGAGTGCCGGCTGATCAGATACAAGAGCGGAAACAGATAAATCCAGATGATGTCGACCAGATGCCAGTAGAGGCCTGCGTTTTCTATTGGCGTGAAATAGTCTGCCGTGTAATGTCCTTTCCAGGCCAGCACAGCAAGCCCGGTAAATAATCCGCAGCCGATGATCATGTGGAGAGCGTGCATGCCGGTCATGGCGAAATAGAGAGAGAAGAACAACTGGGCTTCATTCGGATTAACCGGAATCTGCTTTCCGTTATCGTCAAACGGCTCATGGAACTGGAAGGTCGGGCCGGGGACGTGATGCTTTTCAAACTTTTCTTTGTACTCGAATCCCTTGATCACAAGGAAGGTGAGCCCGAGCATGACGGTGACCACCAGATAACTGGTCAACAATTTCCGTTTGCCCAATTCCGCCGCTTTCACGGCCAATACCACCGTGACCGAGCTGACAATCAGGACGGCGGTATTGATCGCGCCCATCCAGATGTTCAACTGCTGACTGCCGGCGGCAAAGGCGTTGAAGTGCGCGAGACGATAAACCAGGTAGGCGCAGAACATGCCGCCGAAAAACATAATCTCAGTGACGAGGAACAGCCACATGCCGAGCGAGGCTGCGTTCTTCTGCTGCTGCTCGGTGGCAAAATGGTGCCGCAGCGCCGGGTTATCGTGGTGCTCGCTATGTTCAGCGACGGTTACGTGACTATCCGCCAACGGGAACCTCCATCGGCTTGTCTGGAATTTCGTCGTAGTTGTAAGCTTCCCAAGTTACGACCGGGGTTTCATCAAAATTGAATGTCGGCGGAGGCGACGACGTCTTCCACTCGAGGCCAGCCGCATGCCAGGGATTGGCGTCGGCGATGGGACCGTAGCGCAGCGACCAGAGGAAATAAATCATCGGCAGGAGGTAGCCCACGGCCAGTATGCTTGCCCCGGCTGTCGAGAGTACGTTGAGCACTTGAAATTCCGGCGGATACTGCCAATAACGGCGGGGCATGCCAACGTAGCCGAGAATGAACTGCGGGAAGAAAGTCAGGTTGAATCCGACGAAAACGAGCAGGGCCGACAGTTTCGCCCAGCCTTCAGGGTAAAGGCGGCCTGAAATTTTGGGCCACCAGAAATGCATGCCTCCGAGATAACCCATTAAGACGCCGCCGACCATGACGTAATGGAAGTGAGCAACGACGAAGTATGTGTCGGTGACGTGGACGTCGATGCCGAGGGTGGCGAGGAAGAGGCCGGTCAGGCCGCCGATGGTGAACAGCCCGATGAAGCCGAAGGCATAGAGCATTGGCGTGGCGTAGGTGATGGAGCCTTTATAAAGAGTCGCCGTCCAGTTGAAGACTTTTACCGCCGACGGGACGCCGACGAAAAAGGTGAGGAAGGAGAAGATCATCGCGGCATAGAGCGAAATTCCGGCCACAAACATGTGGTGGGCCCAGACCAAAAATCCAATCACCGCGATCGCGATACTGGAAAGCGCGATGAACTTGTATCCGAAGATGCGCTTGCGGGAATAGCAAGTGATGAGTTCGCTGATCACGCCCATGGACGGCAGAATCATGATGTAAACGGCCGGATGGGAATAAAACCAGAAGAGGTGCTGAAAGAGCAGCGGGTCTCCACCGAGCTTGGGATCGAAGATTCCGAGATGGAAGAGGCGTTCGACCGCGACCAAGACGATGGTGATCGCGACTACCGGGGTGCCCAGGATCATGATGAGGCTGGTGGCATAGTTAGCCCAGACAAAGAGTGGCAGGCGGTCCCAGGTCATTCCGGGCGCACGCATGCGATGAATGGTGACGATGAAATTCAGGCCCGTGAAGATCGAGGAGAAACCGGCGATGAAGGCAGCCAGTCCGGCCTCAATAATCTTTGTATTTGTGAAGGCTGTGCTGAAGGGCGTGTAGAAGGTCCAGCCAGTGTCGACGCCGCCGGTCAGCATGCAGTGCAGAATCAGGATGCCGCCGATCACGTAGAGATACCAGCTCAGCAGGTTGATGCGAGGGAAGGCGAGATCCTTGGCCCCGATCATGATGGGGATGAGGAAATTGCCGAGAATGGCGGGCACGACCGGGATGAGAAAGAAGAACACCATGATCATCCCGTGCATGGTGAAGACTTTGTTATAGGTGTCGGCCTGCATCAGGTCGCCCTGCGGGGTGAGCAGTTCGAGGCGGATGAGCATGGCGAAGAAGCCGCCGAGGAAAAAGAAGAGCGTGATCGAAATGAGATAGAGGATCGCGATCCGCTTATGGTCGGTCGTGAGCAGCCACGATTTGAGGCCGTAGCCGTTGGTCAAATAGTTCGTAGGCTGATTTCCTGCAATTGCTGTACTCGCCATATTCTCACCCAAAAAACTACTGCACCTGCTGGTTCGTGGTTTCTGCTGAGGGTGTCGAAGTCGTATTTTGCGCCGTTCCGGCTGACACCGCGTTCACCGACTTCACGTAAGCCACCAGCGCATTCAACTGTTCTTCGCTGACGATGCCCTGGAAGGTCGGCATGATTGGTTTGAAACCGCTCACGATTTTCGCGGTCGGATTCAGAATCGACTCCCGGAGGTAGTCGTCGTCAGCGGTGACGGTGCGGCCATCTTCGAGCAGCACCGGCTTGTTATAAATGCCGGCAAGACTTGGGCCGCGTCCCTGCACATCGGAGCGATGGCAGGTCGAACAGCCAAGGCTCGAAAACAATTCCTTACCGGTCTCCTGAAGTGGTGCGGTTGTACCCGCTGCCAGCCACTGCGCATATTCCTGCGGTTCCATTACAACGATGTCGCCACCCATGCCTGAGTGCATGGTGCCGCAATACTCGGCGCAGAACAGGTGATAGCGGCCCGGTTTCGTTGCCTTGAACCAGAGCGTGGTGTAGCGCCCCGGCAGAACGTCCTGTTTCAGACGAAACGCCGGAACGAAGAAACTGTGGATGACGTCCTGCGACGTCATGATGAGCTTGATGTTTTGTCCGGTGGGAACGTGGAGTTCGTTGATTTCGCGTTGTCCCTCCATGTGTTCCACCTTCCACATCCACTGCTTGGCGACGACGTAAACTTCGGTGGCGTCCGCCGGAGGCGTGCGTTCCTGGAAGTAAAGGACCGCGCCCCAGATGAAGAACGTGAGCATGATGCCGAACGGAATGACCGACCACGCGATCTCAAGAGGGGTTGAGCCTTCAATCTGATGGGCGTCGATGCCCGGCTTGCGGCGATACTTGACAGCCAACACGAGGACAGCGAGAAAGATGAGCGCGGTCATCACGCCGGCGACGAGCAAGAGGTAGATATAAAGAGCATCCACCTGTCCCGACATGGTTGAGGCCGAGTCTGGCCACAATGGAAGATATTTCGACATATTAGGTCGCTCGCCCCAGTCCGCGATGCGCAGCGCTGCGATCGGCGCGATACATCACAAAGACGAATGCGCCCAGAATGAGGATGGTCGCGATGCCACTGATCTTCAGTACATTGCTGATGACCGCGCCATATTTCCCGGCTCGCGGATCGTAGTGATAACAGTAAAGCAATACGGCATCGGTCAGGTTGCCGATCTTGCCCTGACTTGCCTGCACCAGGCCCAATCGCAGATCGCGGGGCGAAAACTCGACTCCGTAGAAGTACTCGGCAATGTGGCGGTCTGGAGTCAGCAAAACGATCGCGGTGGCGTGCGCATACTGGCCGGTCTTCGGATCGAACTGATATTGAAAGCCGACGGCGTCGGTGAGGATCTTAATCTGGTCGGCGCTTCCGGTCAGGAAGTGCCAGCCATTGGCCGCGTTGGCGCGGCCGTAGCGCTTCATGATCTCGCGCTTCTTGGCCGCGGCCATATCGGTGGTTTCGCGCGGGTCGAAGCTGAGAGTGACCACATCGAAGTCTTGTCCGAGCTGCAGGGTGAGCGGCTTCATTGAGCCGACAAGACCTTCGAGCAACTCGCTGCACAGCATGGGGCACTGGTAATAGCCGAGATTTAGAATTACCGGACGGCCATGGCCAAAGTAGTCGCCGAATTTCACGGGATTGCCGAGTTCATCGCGGAATTCCAGATTGCCGGGAACCTCGGCATTCAGATGCTGCTCGATGCCAACAAACTGAAGTCCCGGCGGCCGCTGATTGGCCGGAGGAGACAAAATGCCTCCCATCATGGGGCCACGGGCACTTTGAGCGGCCGATGCGCTCACGATCACTCCGAACATCAGGACTAAGAAACTGATTCTGCGAAACACTGCTTTTTTCCTTTACTGCGGTTCTGCTTTCCCTTTCGCCGCCTTGTTCAATGCGTTGGTTGGATTCTTTTCACCCTGCTCAGCGCCTTGGGGCAGCACGGGCAATCCGCGCTGCGCGATCAACTCCATGGCGCGTTCGATGGGAATGTGCGCCACTCCAGCTTTCTGGTCAACCCAGCCGTAGCTGTTCAGCTGATCTTCCTGCTTCAACAAGAAATCTTTGAATTGGCCGCGCTCGTCATATTCGAGCATGGGAGCGCCATTCTCTTTGAAAGTCTGGGAAACGGAATCGCCGTGGGCCGGATTGTATGGAATATACCGCCCCGCCGCGTTGCCAGGCGCCAAAGGGTTTGCGGCGGCCTGTTTGCGTTCGTATTCATCCAGAAAGCTATACATGCCTCGAATGATGAAATAAATCACCAAACCGACGATGGCCAGGCCGATCATGAATGCGAAAACGCCGCGCGTACTTAAGTCTTCACGCTCGAACGACGTTTCCGGGTTCGTTTGATTGTGATTTAGATCGTCACTCATATTCGTTAGTCATACTTCGCTACTCATGCGGCGCCAAATGCTTGATCGTCTGCGGCGCATACACGGCCAACAGAGGACGCGCGCGCAAATTTCTAAAGAAATATGCCATCCACAAGCCGCCCATACCGGCAATCACGGCGAAATGCACCCAACTTAGATGAAATTCATGGGGATGCAGAGCCGGCTCAACGTGCCAGAAAATGTCGACCAGTCGCATTACGATCAAGAGTGAAGCGACAAGCGCGAGTTGGTGGACATTCTTCTTGAGGCTGCGCGAAAGCAGCAACGCAAAGGGCACGGCGAACTGGAAGATTACCAGCAGCATGGCGACGGCTCCCCAGCCGCCATTCATGCGGGGCAGGAACCAGCTGATTTCCTCGGGCAGGTTTCCCGCCCAGATAATCAGCAGCTGAGAAAAATTAAAGTATGCCCACACCATCACGAATGTGAGCATGAACTTGCCGTGGTCATGAATTTCTGTCGTCGTCAGGAACTCCGATACGGGTTTGTACTTGATCAGAATGCTCTCGATCACGACGACGAAACAGTAGGCGGAGAGCACCTCACCGGCGATGAAGATGAACCCGTAGATGGTCGAGATCCAGCGGGCTTGCAGCGACATGACCCAATCGATCACGGCGAAGGAAATTGAGAAAGAATAGATGACGAGGCCGAGGCCGCTGAGTGCGCGAAAGCGGACCGTGGCTTTGGCTCCGCCTTCGGGCGTGTCCTGTTCGGTCGACCAGCGGTTGAGGAAATACGCCATCCCGATCCAGATCACAAAATAAATAATGTAGCGGGCGAAAATGCCGTCGATCCCGCCGAAGTGAAGATAACTATGCGCAATGTCGGCAATCCTGGGGTCTTTCGCGAGCACGTCCGGCCGCGCCCAGAAATAAAGTTTGGGCAAGTTGAGCACGATGGGAAGAAACAGGACCGCCATCAGCGGCAGCACCATCATGCCCGACTCCAAGATGCGCCGGATCACGGTGCCCCACTTGCCGCCGACCAGGTGATAGAGCATCAGGATCGCCATGCAGCCGAGCGACAGCCCGAGCCAGAACATGAAGCCGATCAGATAGGCAGGATAGAAACTGGCAGGCGCGAGAAATGCGCCGGCGATGGTCGCGATCGCGCCCAGTACTCCAATTACCAGCGAGCGCTGCTGAATAGTCTGCGCCACGGCCGGCGCCATCAAATCCGAGTTGTTGAAGGTCGCCGTGGTCATTTCGGCTCCTCTTGGTGTTGGCCGGCTTCGCCCTCAGGATGCGCGGTTTCGACGACAGGCAGTGTGGCGCCATTGCCGATGTCGCGGAATTGCGGCGGCGGCGAAGGAATTTTTTGTCCCTGCGGGATGTCGGCGCCGGTCGCATCCTGACTGAGCTGCAGCGCGCGAATGTAAGCTGCGATGCACCAGCGATCGCGCGGCTCAACCTGGGTTCCGTACTCGGGCATCACGCCGTAACCGTGCGTCATCACGTCGAAGAAATATCCGATCGGAGCTTTGCGTAGCCGTTCGATGTGATAGGACGGTGGCTGGTGGAAACCACGCGATGGAATGAAACCATTGCCATCGCCAACGCGTCCATGGCACGGGGTGCAATTGATATTGAAGCGCTCGCGGCCGCGATCGAGGACTTCTTTTGTGACCGGGAACGGCATGTAATCGCCGGGAGCGTTGTTGATTTTTCCGGTATAGAGATATGTGTCCTGGTGCAGGTCGCCACGGGCGACCGTTCCTTCCACCGGCATGCGAGCCGAGCGGTCGTCACCAAAGAAATCGCTCTTTGCCAGCGGCCGATAGTAGGGCTGAATGTGCATATCAAGCCGGCATCCGGCTGTAACGCCGATCAGCAACAGTATCGCCGGCAAAAATTTGGGAGGAGCCTTCATGCTAGCTTGGCACCTCCGCAACCATGCGCGGCGATAGTCCTTGCAAGAAAGCGTAGGTGCCGGCCGGATCATATTTCGGGTCGCTGGAAAAAACGACCAGGAAAAATTTGTTCTCGGTTGCCTTCTTGAACTCGGGTACGTTAAAGACCGGGTGATACGGCATGGGCAATCCATTTAACGCCAGCATGCCGAAAACGGCGGAGAGGCCGCCGAAAAGAATGGTCAGCTCGAAGGTAACAATAATGAAGGACGGCCATGACTGCAGTGGCCTTCCACCGATGTTCACTGGATAGGTGATCACCGCGACCCAGTACTGCAGCGCATAGGCTGACATCAGGCCGAGAAGCCCGCCGATCAGAACCACCAGCGCCACGCGATTTTTGTGGAAGCCGATGGCTTCGGCTAAGCCTTCGACTGGAAATGGACTGTAGGCGTCGATCTTCTGATAGCCCGCCTGATGGGTCTTGAAGGCTGCGTCCACCAACTCCTGAGCCGAATCAAATTCGGCCATCAATCCGTAGATCGGAGAAGCAGGGATGGGAGAGCTAAAAGAAGCGCTCATCTCTTCACCTCCGCTGGTTCGTGCGTGTGCGCCTCGGGCAATAGCTGACGCAACTCAAAGATTGAAATCATTGGGAGGATGCGGCAGAACAACCACATCGCCGTGAGGAAAAGTCCGATGGTGCCGCCGAAAGTCATCCAATCCCATTTGGTGGGGTAGTACATGCCCCATGAAGAGTTCACGAAATCACGAGTCAGGCTCACCACGACGATGATGAAGCGCTCGAGCCACATGCCGACCAGAACGACGAAAGAGATCAGCCACAACCAGACGGTTGAGACTCGGAATTTCTTGAACCACAGGATTTGCGGGATGAAGATGTTGCAGGCGAGCAGCGCGCCGTACCAGAACCGATAGGGACCGTGCAGGCGGTTCCACATGAGGAAGGAATCGAACTGATTGCCGCTGTACCAGCCCATGAAGGCTTCCATGCCGTAGCCATAGGCGACGATGAGGCCGGTTCCGAGCATGACTTTGGCTGAAGTTTCGAGATGCCGTTCGGTGATGAAATCCTGCAGGCCGTAGATGGCGCGGATGGGAATCGCCAGGCAAAGCACCATGGCAAAACCGGAATAGATTGCGCCTGCGACGAAATAGGGCGGGAAGATGGTAGTGTGCCATCCGGGAACGATGCCGACAGCGAAATCAAAGCTCACTACGGTGTGGACGGAGAGCACCAGCGGAGTGGAAAGTCCGGCTAACAAGAGGTAAGCGGTCTCGTAGCGATGCCAGTGACGCGCGGAGCCGCGCCATCCCATGGCGAGAAGCCCGTAAATCTTCTGCACCCAGGGATGCTGCGCGCGATCGCGCAAGGTGGCGAGATCAGGAATCAGTCCGGTGAACCAGAACACGAGCGAAATGGTGAAGTAGGTCGAAACCGCGAATACGTCCCACACCAGCGGGCTGCGGAAGTTGGGCCAGTAATTCATGGTGTTGGGATAGGGGAAGAGCCAGTAGAACAGCCACGGACGCCCCATGTGGGCGAGCGGGAAAGTACCGGCGCAGGCCACGGCAAACAGCGTCATCGCCTCGGCGAAACGATTGATCGAGTTACGCCAGCTCTGCCGCAACAGCGCGAGGATGGCGGAGATCAGCGTGCCCGCGTGGCCGATACCGATCCACCAGACAAAGTTGACGATGGCGAATCCCCAGCCGATCGGAATGTTAATTCCCCAAATGCCGACGCCTTTGAAGAACAAATAGCCGAGGGCCATGGCGAGCATGTTCATGCCCGAGAAGACGATCAGGAAGCCGAGGATCCAGGCAATGGAGATCGGCCGCTTCAAAACGATGTTGCTGATCTTGTCGGTGACGGTGGTGAAGGTGTGCCCCGGCGCAATGACCGGCGCTCGCCTGTCTTCCACGGGAATTTGTACGTTCGTCGCCATGCCTTCTCTGCGCTCCGCTTAAGCCTTGCCTTCCAACTCGGGGTTCGGGTTGCGAACTTCGGCCAGATAGGTGGTGCGTGGCCGCGTATTCAGTTCACCCAACAACGAGTAATTTCTTGGCTGCGCCTTCCATTTATTGACTTCGCTGTTCGCGTCGTTCAGGTTGCCGAAGATGATTGCATCGGCTGGACACGACTGCTGACAGGCGGTTTGCAGCGTACCGTCTTTGATGGTCGTATCCGCGCGCTCGGCATCGATTTTGCTTTCGTTGATGCGCTGGACACAGTAGGTGCACTTTTCCATGACGCCGCGGCTGCGCACGGTGACGTCGGGATTGCGCATCAGCTTGAACTGGGGAGTCTCCCAGTCCTGGAAGAGCAGGAAATTAAACCGCCGAACTTTATAAGGACAGTTGTTGGAGCAATAGCGTGTGCCCACGCAGCGGTTGTAGACCATATCATTGAGGCCTTCGCTGCTGTGGACGGTTGCCTGTACCGGGCAGACAAGTTCGCAGGGCGCGTTCTCGCATTGCATGCAGGGCACAGGCTGGAAGAATGCCCGAGGATTCTCGCGCGGCCCGTTATAGTACGAATCCACGCGGATCCAGTGCATGTGCCGGCCTCGGAGCGTCTGATACTGGCCGACAACGGGAATGTTGTTTTCCGACTGGCAGGCGACGATGCAATTGTTGCAGCCTACGCACTTGTTCAAATCAATCGCCATGCCCCAAGCGTAGGTTTCCTTCCAGTAGGGGAATTCTCCGGGGTGATAGAGCGTGGTCGTCGGGTTCAGCTCTGGGTCCTGGGCGAAGTGCGGCTCCTTCTTATATTCCTCGAGGCTGCGCTCCTGGACCAGCGGCTGGTCGCTGCCATCGGGCCTTTCCATCGACTGATAGCCCTGCGTGCAAGCGAGTTCGATTATGTCGCCGGTCTTGGTTAGGTTCACTCCATTGCCAAACCACGGAGTTTGGCTGGTGCGCAGCGGGTAGACGTCAAAGCCCTGGCCCGTTCCGACGCGGCCCGCCTTGGTGCGACCGTAGCCGAGAAAAATCGTGACGGCATTGTCTGGATGGCCGGCCTGAATCCAGATGGCGCCTTTGGTTTTCTTCCCGCTGAATTCGAGTTCGACGACATCTTTGAAGTTGAGCTTCATCCGCTCCGCCATGGCGGGGCCGATCATGACGGGATTGTCCCAGGTGAGCTTGGTTAGCGGCTTCGGGAGTTCCTGCAGCCAGCCGTTATTGGAGAAGCGGCCGTCGTAGATGGAGGGGTCGCGGCGGAAGTTGAGTTCGAT
>DATJNC010000118.1:0-75698 GCA_035508395.1 Terriglobales bacterium
CCAGGGCGGATTCGAACAGAGCTAGTTGCTGTCTCCTCCGGCCCGCTTCCACTCGATCAAATCGCCAATAGTAGTGCTGTTCGAGGAAGAAGACGCCGGGTGCTTGTAGGACTCCACTTCCTGTCGCGATGCTTCTTCGCCTACCGCACGGATGCTTAGCCCGACTTTCTTTTCTTCCTGGTTCATCTTGATGATCTTGAAATCGAACTCCTGGCCGGGCTCCAGGTGGATGGGTTGACCATTATCGTCGACCGCCTCCGAGTTGTGACAAAGACCCTCGATCCCTTCGGCAATCTCAACGAAAGCACCAAATGCGGCCACTCGAAGCACCTTGCCGTGCACGATGTCGCCAATACGATGCTGGGCAAAAAAGGTCTCCCAGACATCCGGCTGCATCTGTTTCACTCCGAGCGACAGCCGTCGTTTGTCGGGTTCGATCGCAAGCACGACAGCTTTCACGCGGTCGCCCTTCTTCAGAACCTCCGATGGATGTTTGACGCGCGTGGTCCAGCTCAGGTTGCTGACATGAACCAGCCCGTCGATGCCATCCTCTATCTCAATGAACGCACCGAATTCCGTGAGGTTACGCACGCGCCCTTCGACCGTCGCTCCGACAGGATACTTATCATGGAGCGTGTCCCACGGATTGGTCGCAAGTTGGCGCATGCCCAGCGAAATCCGCCGTTCGGTGGGATTTACCGCGAGCACAACACACTCAACCTCATCGCCAACGTTCACCAGCTTCGATGGATGCTTCATCCGCTTCGACCAGGTCATCTCGCTGACGTGAACCAGGCCCTCTATCCCCTGCTCAAGTTCGACGAACGCTCCGTAATCCGTAACGCTGATCACGCGTCCGCGGACATGCGCGCCCACCGGGTACCGGTGTTCGGCATCCAGCCAGGGATCAGGCGTCAGCTGCTTAAAGCCAAGGGAGACCCGCTGCTTGTCTTTGTCGTACTTGAGAACCTTGACCTGAATCTGGTCGCCCACATTCACCAGATCTCGGGGGTGAGTCAGCCGGCCCCAGGACATGTCTGTAATGTGCAGCAGGCCATCGATTCCACCGAGATCGACGAACGCGCCGTACTCGGTGAGGTTCTTGACGATTCCGGTTAAAACAGCTCCCTCTTCCAGGTGTTCGAGTGTCTTGTTGCGCTTAGACGACTGCTCCTCTTCCAGTAATTGTTTGCGCGAAACCACGATGTTGCCGCGCTTCTTGTTCAGTTTGATGATTGCAACTTCGATAGTCTGGCCCTTCATTCCGTCAAGGTTGCGAATCGGCCTGAGGTCGACCTGCGAGCCGGGCAGGAATGCGCGGGCGCCATTGATTTCGACGGTGAGTCCGCCCTTGATCCGTTCCACGACGACGCCCTTGATCGGCTTCTTCTCGTTATAGGCGTGCTCGATGTCGTCCCAGGCGCGCAGTCGCTGCGCCTTCTGGTGCGAGAGATTGACGTAGCCTTCCTCCGTCTCGCCCTTCTCCCGCATGACGTCGATTTCGTCGCCCGGCTTGAACCGGGGTTGCCCCTCGTGATCCAGCACTTCGGCGATGGGCAACATGCCCTCCGACTTCGCTCCGATGTCGACCACGACGTGCGTCGGCGTCAGCTTGACCACCGTGCCGTGGATCACGTGGTCTTCGCCCACCGATTCTTCAGTCTCAGTGGTGAAGTTTTCCAGAGCCGCGGCGAAGTCGTCGGTCCCGGTCGGCGCCGGCGTTTCAGCGGTGGCCGTGGTGGGAGTGTCAGGGGCGGAAGCTTGCGCTTCCGCGGGCGAAGTTTCTACTGTCTCGGGCGCGTCTTCTACGGCCGAGCTGCCGGAGTGCGAGTCATGTGCAGGAGTCATAGTTTCGATGTTGGAGTCCAGATTTCGAGCGGTGCTGTCATCAAACAAGATCATAGCCTCTGTGCCACGCGACGAGCGTGACGGATGCGGGACGGTGTCAAGCAGACTGCTGGCGTGGTCTTCAGGTTGCGTTGAGGCCGCCCTGGCGGACGACCCTAGTTACAATCCCAGCTGCCGGAACGTCGAATCGAACCCGCGTCCATTAGGGACTCTTCGACTATAACAACCCACCCCAAAGCAGGTCAAACACCACCGTCACCATCGTTCAAGAATTTACGGCGCCGTCATACTGCCATTGGATGCCTGCCCGGAATCGAGGGCTTCAGACAAAAAGTGTGGATCGCCTTCTCCGGCATACGTCGCTGCTTACCGGCAATTTCAATTTCTGCTACCCTCGCGCCATGGATTACCTGTGGACTCCGTGGCGCTACGCCTATGTGAGCGACACCACCAAAGAGGCTGGCTGCATTTTCTGTGAAGCGCCTAAAGAGAGCGACGAAAAAGCCCGCATCGTCTATCGCGGCACCCACTGCTTCATCATTCTCAACACCTATCCCTACACCAGCGGTCATGTCATGATCGTGCCCTACGCCCATCTCGACGAACTGCAAAAGCTTTCCTCAAACGCCGCCTGCGAAATGACCGCCCTGACGCAGCGCATGGAAGGCGTACTCCGCCAGCTTTACCGTCCCGATGGCATTAATCTCGGTATGAACCTCGGCAAGGCTGCGGGTGCCGGTGTCGCCGGACATCTCCACATGCATATCCTGCCTCGCTGGGTCGCCGATGCCAATTTCATTAGCGTGATTGGAGAAACGCGAATACTGCCAGAAACACTGGATGTCACCTGGGAGCGCATTCGGGCCGCTCTCGGAACCACTGATCCGGAATTGTCCAGCAAGGGATCGTGAGACATGCCCAGCCAATACATCGCGGTCTGGGAATTTCATGCCGAAACATTTCTCGGAGATTTCGAATCACCTACTCCCGCGAGCGAGCCTTCTCCACCGCTCTGAGCAGGGCACGCGATTTATTTTCCGTTTCCTCGAATTCCTTCATGGGATCGGAATCAGCGACAATGCCCGCCCCGGCCTGTAGATACGCCTTCTCGCCCTTCATCAACAATGTCCGAATCGCAATGCACGAATCGAGATTCCCGGCGAAGTCGGCATAGAGGACCGACCCTCCATAAATCCCGCGCCGAGCCGGCTCAAGCTCTTCGATGATCTGCATGGCCCGCACCTTCGGCGCCCCGCTGAGCGTGCCGGCCGGGAAACACGCCGCGAACGCGTCCATAGCGTCGAGTTCTGGCCGCAATCGCCCCTCGAGTGCCGACACGATATGCATTACGTGCGAGTATCGCTCCACATACATCAGGTCGCGAACTTTTACCGACCCATATTCGCTGACCCGCCCAAGATCGTTCCGCCCTAGATCGACCAGCATGACGTGCTCGGCACGCTCTTTTTCATCCGAGAGCATCCTCTTTTCGAGCGCCGCATCTTCGGCTTCGTCTTTGCCTCGCCGGTGGGTTCCTGCAATCGGCCGATATTCGAGCTTGCGCCCCGCCACGCGCACCAGCATTTCCGGTGACGACCCGAGAACGTGGATGGGGGTCGCATCTGACTTCACGCCGCGCTTACCTTCTTTCTTGTGAGGCCCGCGAACGCCAGTCACCTCCTTCCCTCCGAACCTCAAAAAATACATATACGGAGACGGATTCACCGTGCGCAGCGAGCGATAAAGATCGAATGGCTCCACGCCGGGCTCAAAATCCCACCGCTGCGAAAGCACTACCTGGAAGATGTCGCCGGCGGCGATATATTCCTTCGCCCGACGAACGCTCTCAAGAAACCTTGCCTTCGGAGTTCGCGCCCGCACAGCAAGTCTTGATTTGGCCGGAGTTCGTCCCCGGCTCGCGCCCTTCCATCTCGCGGCCAGTTTGCTCTCGACGCGGGCAATGTCCGCAACAGCGCGATCGTAGGCCGCCCTTGCGGGCTCTGCCGAAACATCAGCCGATGCCACGATATGGATCTGGTGATAAAGATGGTCGAACGCGAGCACGCGGTCGAAGAACATCAAAATGCAATCCGCCACATCGAGATCGTCTTCCGCACGCGACCCGATGTTCTCCAACTGGCGAACAATATCGTAGGCGCAATATCCCACCGCTCCCGCCGTAAACGGAGGCAAGCCTTCTACCTGCGCCGGCTGATATCGCCGTAACAATTCCTTGATCACTTGAAAGACGCTGGCCGTACGCGTTTCGATCTGAGGTTCGCCGCTTTTTCTCTTCCTCTGGCCAACGCTGTCCCGCAATTCCCCCTTGGAGACGTTGGCCGCCGCGTCTCGTTTCGCGGCGTGCCGAATCGTAATTTGCTCCCCTCGCGACTCCAGCCGCAAAAACGGCCGCACGCCCAAGAATGTATACCGCCCGATCTTCTCTCCCCGCTCCACCGACTCCAGCAGAAACGCGTCCGGTTCTCCCGCGGCGACCGATAAAAATGCCGAGACCGGCGTCAGCAGATCCGCCGGGATCGACTTCGCCACCGGCACAAGCGTTGCCGTGCGCGCCAGACGTGAAAATTCCCTGAAATTAGGCCGAATCATGCGAAGTCATTATAGAGGTTGGCGAAAAAGAGAAGTCATCGGGCCCGGTTAAGAGCTACCGCATGTTATCGCTGCGGTAGAGCTGCCCCAGATAGTTGCGGTGCACGTAGACCATCCAGCGTCCGTCCGGAGTGATGGCGGCCGGGAACGTCATGGGCTGTAGCCCGACGGCGTCCTTTGTGAGTTTCTGCCAAAGCTCGCGCCGACCGCTGTTCACATCGACCTTATAAATGTCAGCGCCGTTTGCCGTAACATTCTGCACGAACAACTGCTTGGAATCCGACGTCCATCCGATCGGAACATCCTTGAATTCGATGAAGGGCAAGGGCCTGACGGTATTGTTTGAGATGTTGCGGATGATTACAGCCTTATTCTCCTGAAGCACGACCGAATTACCATCCGGCGCCGGGAGAGCGAACCCAATATCCCCGCCTTTTGAGAGCTGTTTGAGTGGAGAACCATTGCGGTCGGAGATGTAAGACTGGGAAGATTCACCCGGTCGGTTTCCTCCCACCAGAATATGATCGTCATCGGGGAACCACACCGCCCATATGGGGCGGAAGTTATCCCAGTGCAGCACCTTCGCCTCGCCCGGTCCCACCGGCACGATTCGAATTCGATCCGTGGGATCATCCGGCATGGAGATAAGTGCCCACTTTCCATCGGAGGTGATGCCGGACCCGTAACCGCCTTCCGCGATCCGGACAGGTGCTGAGCCATCCGTCTTGCGCACATAGACTTCATACGTATTGCCGGCTCGCTCGGAGGAATCAGTAAACAAAAGTGTGCCGCCGTCAGGAGTCAAGACCGGTACGACGGGGTAATCGAGCCAGTTGAGCGACCGCTCCTTGTCACTGCCATGTTCATGCAGCGTCATGCCCACTTCACGCTGATCAGCTGACATGAGAACGGCTCCGGTTGACGAGATATCGAGAACTCGAGTCGAAGCCGTGCTGCAATGAACAGTTCGTTCCTTGCCCGACAGCGTCACCGCGTGCACACAGAACTGCTCGCCCGATTCCGCAGCCGAAAACCAGAACTCTTTTCCTGAAGGAGCCCATGCCCCACCCTCCAATGCTTCCCAGCCCTTGGAGAGTGTCTCGACATGGCCTGAGCGGTCGATTAGGATAACGTCGCCCCGATCATCATTGCTCACGGGGTGACGAAAAAGGGCAACATGCCGGCCGTCGGGCGAGACGCGAATCTCCGAGATCCAGTTATCACCCTGCAGGACCACTTTGCCGATGGGGAATTGGACTTGCCATCGACCTTGATCGAGTACAATCGCGGCCATCTCGCTGCCGTCGGCTGTCCAATCAGCATCCGCGACGTTTTCCAACAGTTCGCGTGGTGCGCTTCCCCCCAACGGCGAAACGGCGAGCGTACCGATCCATTGGAAGTGAGCGAAAAAGCTCGGACGCACCAAGATCGCCATTTCTCCTTGCTTTGAGATTGATAGCAGCAGCGCGCCGTGCAGTCCGGCTGGAACAGACTCGGGGTAGTCTTCACGGATCACATAAGTATCGCGCCCGCCATCTTCGAGATCGGCAGCATAGACAATCGTTCGTCCGTCAGGCGCGAAGCGCCCGCGGATCACCTCGCCACGGTGAAAGGAGACGCGCGCAAACATGGCCTGCGGACGCGGAGCGGGATGCAGGTACCAGCCCATGACCGATCCCACCGCGAGCGCGATTACTGCAATGGCGGCAGGTGGTAGCCAACGAGTTTTTGATGGCTTCTCCACCGGCGTCGCAATCGCGATTTGTGCCGCGCTCTTCGTCGCCGTGCCAGTCAGCGCCTCCAACGCAAACGCAAGATCCTTCGCTGACTGGAATCGTTGTTCGGGCCGCTTCTCAAGACACCGCCGAATAATGCGATCCAGGCCCGGAGCGACCGGATGCTGCAGATCACTCAGTTCTGGCGGGTCATCTTTCAGAATTGCCGTCATCGTCTCGGCCGCCGTCTCGCGCCGAAAGGCGCGCTGGCCCGAGACCATCTCGTAGAGCACCGCCCCGAAAGCAAAAATGTCAGTGCGGGGATCAACCGCCGCTCCGCGCACCTGCTCAGGAGCCATATACCCCGCCGTGCCCATCACTACGCCCGCTTCCGTGGGAGAACTCGTCAGCGTCAAGCCCTCCGAACCGCCCTTGCCATCCCCTCCAGAAGCGAGCTTGGCCAGCCCGAAATCCAGAATTTTTGTCCGGCCTTCCTTCGTGATGAAGATGTTTTCCGGCTTCAGATCGCGATGGACAATGTTCTTCTCGTGTGCCGCCGCGAGGCCTTGAGCAATCTGCGCTGCATAATCAGTAGCCTTGCGCGAAGAGAGCGGACCGTCTTCGAGTTCGGTGCGCAGGCTGCGGCCTTCCAGCAGTTCCGAGACGATGAAGGGAGAACCGTTGTACTCCCCGATGTCGTGAATGGCCAGAAGGTTCGGATGGTTGAGCGCGGCAACAGCCCTCGCCTCCTGCTCGAATCGCCGCAAGCGGTCGGCGTCGCGGGCAAAGGATTCGGGCAGGACCTTTAACGCAACTTCCCGGCCAAGGCGTGTATCACGAGCCCTGTACACCTCTCCCATCCCGCCAGAGCCGAGCGGCGAGAGAATTTCATACGGACCGAGTTTTGTACCCTGGTTCAACACGCGCTTAAGCCAGTGCCATCTGTGGGTGCGCAATTATAGCGCGGCCCGGCCAGCCGAGTGCCGCGTTAATCATCCACTCGGCTTGCTTAGGTACTAGGCGCACAATATACTTTCGGGGGTTTGCCCGCTTTTGGTCGGCAGTTTTATCCTCAGTCAGATTGCCGTCATCGAAGAGGCACTCGGAGATCTTATGAAAACCATCGACCTGGAACAGGAAACTAATCCGTGGCAGGCGCAAGCTGCGCGCTTCGACTTGGCGGCGCGCAAGTTGAATCTCGACGACGGCCTGTGGCGGGTTCTACGCAGTCCGGGTCGTGAGATCACCGTGCATATCCCGGTCCAGATGGATGATGGCCGTCTTGAGGTCTTCACGGGTTATCGCGTGCAGCACTCGATTGCGCGCGGTCCGGCCAAGGGCGGAATCCGCTTCGCCCCCGACGTAAACCTCGACGAAGTGCGCGCGCTTGCCAGTTGGATGACATGGAAGTGCGCCGTTGTCAACATCCCGTTCGGCGGAGCGAAGGGTGGCATCATTTGCGATCCGCACAAAATGTCGATGGGCGAACTGGAACGCATGACCCGCCGCTACACGGCGGAGATCTTCGAATTCATCGGTCCCGAGAAAGACGTCCCCGCCCCCGACGTAAACACAAACGAGCAGGTCATGGCCTGGATGATGGACACCTATTCCATGCACGCCCGCCAAACCGTCACCGCGGTCGTCACGGGCAAGCCGATCAATATCGGTGGATCGCGCGGCCGCCGGGAGGCCACCGGCCGCGGCGTGCTGATGGTTTGCGATCAGGCGATCCGAAAGCTCCATCTCAACCGCGAGGAATCACGGGTAATCGTGCAGGGCTTCGGTAACGTAGGATCGAACGCCGCCCGGCTGATGGCCGAGGTCGGCTACAAGGTAATCGGTATTCTCGAGGTTGGCGGCGGAATCTACAATCGCAACGGGATCAACGTCGAAGAACTCTGGGAGTTCCGGCAGCGCAATGGCACCATTCATGGCTTCCCAGGCGTGGAAAAAATCGACGGCGATGAACTGCTGCTGAAAGAATGCGAAATCCTCATTCCCGCGGCCACCGAGAATGTCATCACCAGTCGCAATGCCGATCAAGTGAAGTGCAGGATCCTGGCCGAGGGCGCGAACGGTCCCACCACTGCGGCGGCCGACGACATTCTCGCCGAGAAGAAGGTCTTCGTGATTCCCGACATTCTCGCCAACGCCGGCGGCGTTACCACCTCCTATTTCGAATGGGTTCAGGACCGCCAGGGCTATTTCTGGAAGGAGTCCGAAGTGAACGATCGCCTCGGCGACATCATGGTCACGGCCTTTGACGACGTGGTCCGATACGCCGAAACCCATGGCGTGAACAACCGCATTGCCGCCTACATGCTGGCCATCGACCGCGTGGCCTACACGATTCGCCAACGCGGAATCTACGCCTGATCTCGCGTGCATGGGCGATTTGTGAGGCTTTCGACCGCTCCGCTTGGGGGATTAAAGAATGAAATCGTGGAGCAAATCTTCTTCGTGGATAGCGGTTCTTCCTTTCGCGCTCATGCTGTCTTTTGCGCCGAAGCCCCTCCCCGCCCAAACTTCCGCACCGTCACAGGCTTCAAATTCGGCGAAAGCCGGGAGTTCCAAACCGACAGGATCCACCGCTTCGAGTTCCGACATCGCGGCGGCGAAGGCCAGCGGCAAAGTCTGGGTCAATACCAGCACCGGCGTTTATCACAAAGGCGGACGCTGGTACGGCAAAACGAAGGAAGGGAAGTTCATGACCGAAGCCGATGCCAAAGCCGCCGGATACAAAGCGGCGCAGAAAGAACAATAAATACTAAGGATCAAAAAGGAGAGAGAAATCATGCCCAGGAACCTTGTACGCAGAATTCTCATTCTCATCTTTGCAGTGGGCCTGATCGCTGGAATGGCGGTCGGCCAAGGCACGATGGCCCCTCCTTCGAAAACAACCAAGTCGACGGCATCCAGCGGCGATCTGCTCGACATCAACTCGGCGACCAAAGATCAGCTCGATGCCCTGCCGGGAATCGGTGTGGTCTATTCGCAAAAGATCATTGATGGCCGTCCGTATTCAAAGAAGACCGATCTCGTAAACAAAAAGATCATTCCCCAGGCCACTTACAACAAGATCAAAGACAAGATCATCGCCAAACAGAAATAAGTGCCAAGAGCCAATTGCCAATTGCTAATCGCTAGAAGCCAAGCGCCTGGCAGCTAAGCTTGGGTGGCTGGACCGGTGTGCGTTGCCTTGCCTCCCCTTGTGGAGGATAATCAGAGGGGTCTGTCGACGGGCCCTTTTTTGCGTGAACCTCCCCAACTACATCACGCTCACTCGAATTGCTGCCATTCCTGTGCTCATCTGGATTCTGTGCACCCCGCGCCTTTCCGAGGGCAATGGTGAGCGCGAAATCCTGGCGTCGGGCGTTTTCATTCTCGCCTCCGTCACTGACGGTATTGACGGCTATCTTGCCCGCAAGCGCGGCCAGATCACAACCATGGGCATGCTCCTCGATCCGCTCGCCGACAAGCTGCTGATCGCTGCCGCTTTCATCACCCTGGTGCAGTTCAACCCCTCGCTCGTGCCCGCCTGGATGGCCGTCGTAATCATCGGTCGCGAATTTCTTGTCAGTGGGCTGCGTTCCATCGCCGCATCGGAAGGCTTCACCATTCAAGCTAGCGAACTGGGCAAGTTCAAAATGCTCGTGCAGATCATCTCCGTAGTTGCCGTCATCCTGGCCCGCCGTTGGCACGAGTGGCCGCTTGGCCCTGTATATATCTTCCCCGTTTACTGGATCGCCTTGCTCTCGATCTGGTTCATGGTTTTGTTGTCGCTGGTTTCCGCAGCGGACTATTTCATCGCATTCTGGTCTCGTATCGATCACCAATCCGAGCGACGCCGGAAACGGCGTACCTTCGTCCTCGCGAGGCGGAGGAAACGCGATGTCCAGACCGTTTGAAAACCTGAGCGAAAGCCGGCCGGCTGAGTCTCGGGACATGCCCGAATTTTCGCCCGCGCAGCGCAGGATTCTTCTCGAAATCGCCCGCTCCTCGATCGCCTCCGGCATCGCCAACGAGCCTCTGCCCGACGAACCGCCTTCCTGGCCGAATCTGCCCCACTTTCGCGCTCTATTACTTCAGCCGCGCGGCGTGTTCACAACCCTCTATCTGCGTGCTCAACTGCGGGGCTGCGTGGGGTACGCGCTCGCCATCCATCCCCTTTTTCGTGCCATTGCAGAAACTGCCCGCGCCGCCGCTTTTCAGGACACACGTTTCCGGCCGGTTTCGCCCGAGGAAGTGGGCGATCTGAAGATCTCGCTCAGCGTTCTCTCGCCCCTGTTCCCAATCCAGCCCAGCCACGTCGAAGTCGGACGTCACGGGCTCATGATCTCCGATGGTCTCAGGCGAGGTCTGCTGCTCCCGCAGGTTCCAGTCGAGCATGACTGGGACCGCCTGACATTTCTCGAACAAACCTGTCACAAGGCCGGGCTGCCCAGCGACGCTTGGCGTTCTGCTTCACTCGAGGCCTTCACCGCCGAGGTCTTCGGCGATGATGACTTCAGCTGCTGACTTCGAAATCCAGAGATTCTGTGAGCGCGTTAACCTTCCATGCCTATCCGCAATCAACCTTGTTTCCCGACGAAGCATCAGACGGTTTGGAGAGGGATCTTGAAGGGGCTCTTTCGAGCATGGCACGTTGGTACCCTTGTTCTCTGGGTGTAATCGCGTCAGCATGCATTCGGCAGTTTGCCGTGAAAGGTCTTTATGGAACTTGCTTTGGTCGTGGTCGCAGTTATCGTTGCCGGTGCCCTCATCCCGGGAAACTCGCAGGTCCAGTTCTACCGGTGAAGACCCCTCCTCGAGTCTTCTGAATTCACCCCCAACCCGTTTCGGCTTTTTCGTCCCGGCCTCCCGCCCACAGAGATCGGACTGCATTAGACTAAGTCGCACCGCGCACAATGAGGATACCTGCAAAGAAAAAGGGGAGATTTGTTCTCCCCTTTCATTGCCCGACATTTTTAGGTGTTCTCTTTGGCTAGGTCCGTTCCAGCCTTAATCCTGATGGTCGAGTTCAACATTGTCGCCCGCGTAAACGTCCTCGAACGAGAAGACCAGCATCGCTGCCGACGACGTCGGCGTCGTGCTCAACACCACGACTTCGCCAACCGCTCGCTTTGGCAAATCGCCAATATGAATATTCGGCCCTTTACCCTTAGTCAGGAAATTTGCCTCGATGGTCGGTGGTCGCATCTGGGTATCTTCCGATGTCTGCGCCTTGAACGTGAGTGAATCGACTGGGTTCTGCAGAGTTGCCATGTACGATCGCACCACCCGGAAGTAGTCGCCGGGTTTCACACCCTGGTTCGATCCAACATTCAAATACACGGTCGTCCCGGTGCCCAGGAGGAGATCGAAGTCCTTGGCAAGTACGATTCGCCCCGTCAGCTTTCCGCTCGATGGCGCGAAGCGGTCAAAGTGCCCCGGTACGTGAAACGTAACCGGATCGCGCTGCACGAAAGGGACCGCAACATCGCCGGGGTTAATGGCGTCGCAGCTGAACTCCACCTGCGCAATCGCCTCTTTGCTCCGCATGTCCACCACGCGGACTCGCCCCACTTCCGAATAAGGATGTCCAGCCGCCGCTAGTAACTTTCGCATCCCAGGATAGATTTCATATTCATTGATATCTCGTAGCTCGCGCACAATCGAGTAAAGCTGTCCCACCTGGTATCCCGTGCCGCGCAGATAGATCAGTTCCGGGTATTCAAACTTGGTCGAAGTCGGTGTCTCAAGACCACCTGTGACGAAGTTCGCGTCCGGGACGCGATTCTTGGCGAGGAATCCTGCGCAATAGATGTCGGAAGCGGTCGGAGTCTGATAGCGGACGAAGGGGACCGAAACGCTGGTTGGCACAATGCCGGACGCGTCCGGCTGCGCCACCATGGTCGACATGGGCGACGTCTGGGCGCAAGCCAAACCGGCCGCCAACAGCAATAAAATACCTGTTTTCTTCATTTTGCCTCCGACTCCCACCCCCGGTCGCTCCGAACCCGATCTATCTGTATGGGAAGACAAGGGTTACAGCCGAAAAGTAACAAGCCATGGGGGAGGGGTCAAGGTTACGACGGTATTAGAAGGCTCGCCGCCCAAAGTGTTTCCACATTTCCCGCAATCTCCCTGTTGCATCTAGGCTTACACACCTGTAATATCGCGCCGTTCTGCCAAACTAATGGCCTTGGCCTTTTCGTCTACTTTCGCTCCTCGCCTGCTCACTTCGCGACTTCAGAAGGTTTGTCTCGCAGTCAACGCCGACAGCCCCGACCAGATGCTCGATATCCTGGAATCCATGGCGAGAGATAACCCATTTGTGGAGTTTCGCTTGGACTACCTCAAGCAGCCTTCTGCGATACTCCCGAAGCTTCGCCGCTTTCTCGAAACCCATCAGTACGTCACGGCCATCGCTACCTGCCGCCGGGCAGAAAATGGAGGAAAATTCAAAGGGTCCCTCGCCTCGGAACTGGAGGTTCTCAGCAAGTCCTCCACCGCCGGGTGCCAGCTGGTCGACTTGGAACTCGAGAGCGCGATGAAAGCCAAGCCCGACGCACTCGCCAAGCTACGAAAAAGTTCAGCTCTTATCATTTCCTTCCATGATTTCCGGGCCACGCGGAATCTGGATTCCACGCTCGAAAAAATGCTCAGGATTCCGGCCGACTTCTACAAAATCGTTACCACGGCAACCACGCTCTCTGACAACGTCACCATGATGAAGTTCCTCCAGGCCCAGCATGACAAGCACGCCCTCATTGGCCTGTGCATGGGCGAACAGGGAGTCATCAGCCGCGTGCTCGCCGTGCGGGCCGGCAGCGTGTTTGTCTTTGGCGCGGTCAGCGCCCAGCATAAAACCGCGCCCGGCCAGATCAGCGCCCGTGATTTGCGCAGCATTTATCGCATTGAGCAGGTCGACGCCGCCACTAAGGTTTACGGGGTCGCCGGCGACCCGATTGAGCATTCTCTTTCGCCAGTCATCATGAATACCGCCTTGCGCCGCGAAAACGTCAATGGAGTCTACCTTGCGCTTCACGCCAAAACAATCAAGGATTTACTCCAGTGTGTCCGCGAGATCCCGCTGCATGGACTGAGCATTACCATGCCCTACAAGCAAGCCATCCTCGAACACCTCGACAATACCGACGCGCATACAGCAAAGATTGGTGCATGCAACACCGTCGTTCGCGGCCAGGATGGCAAGCTTTACGGCTTCAATACCGACGTCGCCGGCGTCATCCGTCCCCTCGAACAACGCATAACCATTGAGAATGCCAAGGTTCTTGTGCTTGGCGCCGGCGGCGCTGCCCGCGCCGCCGTATTTGGCTTGAAAGAGCGCGGAGCCGAGGTCTGGATTCTGAACCGCACTGCGGAAAAGGCGCAGAAGCTAGCTCGTCAGGCAAAAGCGCGCACCATCAAGCGTGCTGACCTTCACAAAGTAGAATTTGACGTGATCATCAACGCGACCCCCGTCGGCATGGGCTCAACTCGGGACTGCCCTCTCAAAGAGAACGAGATCCAAGCCAAGGTCGTTTTCGATATGGTTTACGACCCGGTCGAAACGCGCTTACTGCAAACTGCGCGAGCCAAGGGTATCGCGGTCATCCCGGGTGTTGAGATGTTCGTTCACCAGGCAGCGCGTCAATTTGAAATCTGGACGGGAAAGCCAGCGCCTGCTCAAGACATGCTTCGTGTCGTCACGATTGCACTGCAAGAGCGAGCGAATGCCCGTAAGGCGGAGCCCGCCAACCACTCCTGAGCCGTCGTTGCCTCCTACAAGAATTGCGCCGAAATCGATTTAACTCATTGCATTTGCGAGGGATCGAAAGACTTGTGACCAGTGGTGACAGTCGCTTATTCTGCCAAGTCCTCGCGGCGGAAATTGAGCCCTTCCGCGACTCAGACCTCACCAAGTGCCCTGCTAGCGTGCAGAAACTGAGGTCGCGTGTGGAGCAAAATGAGACAAAAAGCGATGCAACCATCCCTACAAAGGTTGCAAATATGAGGAACCAGCAGTAATATCAGCATTAGACGCGAGTCTTCGCGTCTCAACCCAGTCCCAAACGTAACCAACCGTCTTCCAGTAGGAGCAGCCCTAAGCTTCAAAAAATCTAAAGGGTGCCCAGTGCCCCGGTGCAATTCGGAGAGAATGCATGTCGTGGTATGCGTACTGCCTCACGGAACACCAGACCCTAGCCAACGGTGTCCGTGCCCGCCGCCCCTTCGTCCTCGATGGAATCCAAGGCGTCAACGCCGCTCCCGTCATGAGTTATCCCAGTGGTGAATTCGCTGTCATTGTCAGCGAATTCGACCGTGCGACCGGGAAACTCGACGAAAAAGCTGTTCTGGAGCACGCCCGCGTTGTCAGCCAGAGCTTCCGCACCGCCACCGTTTTGCCATTCCGTTTTGGAACTATCTTCGACACTGAAGATGCCATTCGCCAGGCCGTGCGCTCCAATCGCCGCACGTTCTGCGAAAGCGTTGCCCGCTTGCGGGGCAAGTCCGAAATGCGCATCAAGCTGATGGTGCGCGATGGCTCGCTCCGTGGCGCTATGGAGGACATCGTCTTGCCCGATACGGTCGGTCGCGAATACCTCGCCAAGCTCCGCGAGAAGGCATCGCGCGAGCGCGAGCGCCAGACCAAGGCGCGTGCTCTCTCCGTGCAAGTCCACAAGTTGTTTAACCCCCTCGAAGAGGAAGTCAGCTGCAAGAAAGTCGACGCCGATGGCATGTTGCTCGACATCGCCCACCTGATTGACAGCAAATCCATCGAGAAGTATCAGAATCGCTACTCGACTGCCGCCAAACAGCTGAAGAATTGTCAGATGGTGGTAAGTGGCCCATGGCCGCCATATCACTTCTTGCCCGAAAAGCTGCGCACGGTCGCCGGCGACAGCTAGATCTATCCGGCCGATGTAGTCTCGCAAATCCAAAGTCTCGCAGGCCCCCGACGCGGTTTCGGGGGCTTTTTGCTTGTCTGGAGCGAAACCCCCATGGGTCTCGCCGGAGTCCTTACTTCAACCAATGTGCAGCGATATGCATTCACCTGCACTTAATACAAGGAATCAGCGGGTCCCAGCCAAGCCCAAAACCCCCTCTAACCCCATCCCTATGAATAAGTTCCAAAATGGAACAACAACCTGCCCCGCAGTTACTATTTTGGTTCCGCAAATGCTATCTCATGTCTTAACGAAGAGGCCGCACCGTTGAAACACTTCAATCAACGTTCTCGACATCTCTCCAGCCGTTTCTTCCCCAGAAGCGGCGCCAACAAGTACTTCCGCTGATACCCGCCATCTCGCCTCTTTAAAAAGGTTGGCCCCGCAAGGGGCCGCTTTTTTTTGCTCTCGCGGCTCCTGTTACACTCGCAGTTTCGTATGAAAGCCGAATTCGTTGTTTCCTTTGCGTTGTTTTGGCTTCTCTCCTTTGCTCCCATCCACAGCCTCGCCGCAAACCCAAGCTCCCGAGAAGCCGCGCCCGGCAAAGATATTGCTTCCGCCGCCTCCAGCCCCGAGCCCCAGGACGATCTGTTCCTCACCACCCTCGAAAAGGAACTTCATCGCGGCCAGGCCGAGTTAGCCAAGCAAAATCCCGCGCCCTATTTCACCAGCTACAACGTCACCGACGGCGAAGTTATGGTGGTGATGGGAGCGCAAGGCGCCATCCTCAACTCAACCCGCTCCCGGCGCCGAACCGTTGATGTAAGCATGCGTATCGGTAAGCCCGAACTTGATAACACTCACGACACCGACCGCAGCTCAGGCATCACCACTGGTCCACTCCCAGTCAAAGACGATCCCGATGCCATGGCCCGCACTCTTTGGCTTCTCACCTATTCGGAATACCGCAAAGCCCGTCAGGCTTACTCAAACGTCGAGACTAAGGCCGCGGTCCGCGCCAAAGATGAAGACGATTCACCCGACTTTTCGGTGGAGAAACCATCCATTTACATCCAGAAGCCGCTCTCCACCGGCCTTCCCGACCAGAAAGCCTGGGAGGATCTCGCGCGCCGTTATTCCGCCGCCTTCCGTCATTATCAGATCGAAGAATCCCTCGTATATCTCTACGGCGAAAAAGATCGCAGCTATCTCGTCTCCACCGAAGGTACGAAGATCGTTACCTCCGACATCATCTTTCGCATCATGATCGAAGGTGGAGTCCTGGCCGACGACGGCATGCACCTCGAGCGCGTCGAAACCTACCAGTATTCCGACCCTTCAAAGTTTCCCTCGCAGGCCGAAGTCGATGCGACGGTCAAAAAAATCGCCGATGACTTGAACGCATTGCGCGTCGCCCCGCTAGCAGAGCCCTATAACGGTCCCGCGCTGCTTTCCGGACGAGCCTCCGCCGTCTTCTTTCACGAAGTCCTAGGCCATCGCGTCGAAGGCCAGCGCCAGCGGGGCCGTGACGAAGGCCAGACCTTTACCAAGAAGGTCAACGAAAAAATCCTCCCAGACTTTCTCAGCGTCACCGACGATCCAACTCTTCGCACCCTCAATGGTACCGAGCTTTCCGGCTACTACCGCTATGACGACGAGGGCACGCCGGCGGAGAAGGTTGACGTCGTCACCGAGGGCGTTTTGAAAAATTTTCTGATGTCTCGGATGCCGGTAAAGAACTTCAATAACTCCAATGGCCATGGCCGCGCGCAGTCCGGCCGAATGCCTGTTGGCCGTCAGGGCAATCTGATCGTCACCTCGTCCAAGACTGTTCCCGATCCGCAATTGCGGTCCCGCTTCATTGATGAGATCAAGAAACAGGGCAAGCCCTACGGCCTCTACTTCGAAGACATTCAGGGAGGGTTCACCCTCACCACTACCGACCTTCCGCAGGCCTTTCAGGTTCTGCCGGTTATGGTGTGGAAGGTCTACCCCGATGGCCACCCTGATCAACTGGTCCGCGGCGTCGACATTGTCGGCACGCCTCTCACCGTCCTGACCTCCATCGAAGCCACCGGCAACACCACCAGCGTTTTCAATGGCATTTGCGGAGCGGAGTCCGGAAGCGTCCCCGTCTCGGCCGCTGCACCCGCCATGCTCTTTAGCGCTATCGAAGTACAGAAGCGTAAATACGGCGACACCCGCCCGCCGATTCTTCCGCCACCTCCTGGCGCTGAGCCAGCGGGAGGAGGACAATGAGGCCAGCTATCTTCCGGTCCTTTGCATTCCTGGTCGCAATCTTCATTGTTGCTCTGCGATTGCCTGTTTCTGCCGCCTCCCTCGACGATCCTCTCCTTCGCGCCATGCAGGAAGAACTCGATCGCTCCAAGGCCAAACTCAAGATGGATCCCGTCGCCGCGCCGTACTACGTCGAGTATCGCGTCACCGATCTCGACGTCTACGACGCCAGCGCCCGCTTTGGCGCATTGATCGCTGAGCAGCGCGCCCGCAGCCGCTATCTGCGCGTCGTCGTTCGCATCGGAGATTACAAACAGGATAGTTACTACGGAACTGGCGAAGGCACCGTCGATATCGTTCCGGTCGACGGCGATGTCTACGCCATCCGCCATCGCCTCTGGCTCGCAACCGACCGGGCCTACAAGGCCGCCGGCGAGGCGCTCGCCGCCAAGCAAAGTGCGCTCAAGCAGATGACCATCGATCAACCCGTCGACGATTTCACTCCGGGCAGAAGCGGAGAGCTGATCGAGCCGCTCGTTCACTTATCCAGCAGCGATTTTGCGCCCTGGCTGAACCTGCTCGAAGAATCTTCCAATCTCTATCGTACCGACCCTCTCGTGCAGAATCTCGAGTCCTCGGTTCACTTCGTCGCCCAAAACACTTACCTCGTGAACTCCGAGGGCTTGACCGCGCGCACCGGCACTACGAATTATGTGATCGGCGTCGCCGGCGCCACCCAGGCTCCCGACGGTCAGTGGCTCCAGCGCTCCCATCAGGATGATGCCGTCGATCCCACCGGCCTTCCCGCGCGCGACCAATTTCTCAAGACCACAACCCGCATGCTAGAGACCCTGAAACTTCTCCGCGACGCGCCCCTCACCGATGAGGAATACCGCGGCCCCATTCTTTTTTCCAACGACGCCGCCTGCACCGTCGTCAACGAGCTGATTCAGCCCAATCTCCTCGGCAAAAAACCACGTCTCGGAGAAAACGGCCGCACCACTGGCTTTTGGTCGAGCAGCTACAAAGAGCGCGTCTTGCCCGCCTTCATCAATGTCGTCGATGATCCGACCATCTCGACTCTCGCCGGCCGTCCCGTGATCGGCCATTACTCTCTCGACGACGAAGGCGTCAAGCCGCAACGGGTCTCCCTTGTCGAGAACGGCAAACTCGTTTCCTACCTCACGGGCCGTCAGCCCATTCGCGACTTCCCCGCGTCCAACGGTCACGCGCGCGGACCAGCCACCGCCAGCCCATCAGCCGCTCCCGCCAATCTGATTCTCACTTCAAGCCAGCCCCAACTCGATTCTGCCCTCAAGAGCAAACTGATCGACCTCGCCAAGCAACGCGGCCTTCCCTACGCGCTCTACGTCGAGACCATGGGCCCGCGCCTTGACCCGCGCCTCATTTACCGCGTCTACACCAGCGACGGCCACCAGGAGTTAATTCGCGGCGCAGTCTTCGGAGACCTCGATGTGCGCTCCTTGCGTAGTGAACTCATCGCCGCTGGCGCCGTGCCCGATATCGAGGATCACATCGAATCCATTCCCTACAGCATTGTCAGTCCCGCTCTTCTGTTCGACGAGCTACAAGTCAAGCGCACCCCCGCGACCAAACAAGCGCTGCCCGAGTATCCGGCTCCCGCCCTGACCGACGTCGCGCAGCAAAAGTGATCCTGGGAGTTCCCAGGCAGCTCTTGCAGGGGCTTGGGCAGTGGACCGAATGATCGGAGAATTGATAATTTTCTCCGTGCCTCCATGGTAGATTCGCTCTGCAACGCAATCCGCGCTTTGCATTCCCCTCCGCAGCGAATTTCCTTTTCCTGCATCTAAGATCTCTTGGCATGCGTCGCCCAGTTGACGCCCGTTCCAATCGGCGCATACCATATTCGTTTGACTTTATGGCCGGAAAGTTCTCGTGTGAGACACGGGTTGGCAGCGGAAGCAATCATGGATAAAAAGAAACTGGAAACCTTCAAGAAGCGGCTCGAGACTCGGCAGCAGGAATTGCGCCACATGGTCACTCGCAATCAAAAAGATGGACGCGCAGCCGACGACGAAGCCACGCAAGATGTCGCCGATCGCGCCGCGAGTTCCTATACCAAAGAGTTTCTCTTCAGCCAGAGCAACAACGATCGTGCGCTCCTCAACATGGTCGAAGGTGCCTTGGCCCGCATCCGCGAAGGCAGCTTCGGAGAGTGCGTCTCCTGCGGCAAAGAAATCAACTCCAAACGCCTCGAAGCCGTTCCCTGGACCCGCCACTGTATCGAGTGTCAGGAGAAAGCTGAACAGGGCCTTCTCGAGGCCGCCCAATAGGTTCCCGGTGGAGAGCGTCCCCACCCGGCCCTGATCGAGCAAGTGCTTCGACACATTTGTCATCCCCAGCCGAAGTCTGGGCCGGCCGAGTGAGGACAAGGAGAGGGACTTCGTGTCTCTTGGGATAACCGTAACCAATTGAATCTGCTGTGGTTGGACCGACCATCATCATTCGCTTTTCTCCTCGCCCCCGCAGGGCATCCAATGGTATGATTTTTGAACCCCCCTCTACGTTGGCCGGGGTGGCCTGCGAGGAGAATTTAACCCAAAGGGTATCTGTCATGACTTGGACAACGCCGGTTTTCGAAGAAGTCGTTCTCTGTTGCGAAATCAACTCCTACGTAAGCGCGAAACTCTAACCCTCGTCAATGCACCTTCGCATCCTCGGTTCGGCCGCCGGGGGAAGGTTCCCGCAGTGGAATTGTGGCTGCGAGAACTGCGCCGGGGTGCGTGAGAACGCTCGTGACAACGCCCGTAAAAACGCGAGTGCTGATCCCCGCAGCGATGTAGGCATGCATGAGGAGCGACACGCGTTTTCCGCCAAAACTCGCACCCAGGCCCAGCTGGCGCTGAGCGCCGACGGCTCCTCCTGGTTTCTCGCCGGAGCCTCTCCCGATCTCGCCTCTCAAATCGAAGCTACTCCCGCGCTCCATCCTCGCTCCCGCCGCGATTCGCCCATTGCCGGAGTCGTTCTCGCCTCAGCCGATCTCGACCACGTTCTCGGATTGCTTCTGCTGCGCGAACTGCAACCTCTGCGCGTTTATGCCGCGCCGTCGATTCTGCGAATTCTTCGCGAAGAAAACAGCATGTTCAGCATGCTGAATCGCGCCGACCCGCAAGTCGTCTGGAGCGCCATCAATCCCGCAACGACATTCCCCCTGCAAGACGCCGCTGGCAACGACCTCGCCCTATGTTGCGAACTCTATCCTCTCGACGGCCGCTATCCGAAATATGTGCGCACGAAAGACCTCCCGTCCGAAGACGCGACCTTGGCCCTTTTCTTTACTTCGAAATCCGCCACCTCGAAGACGGGCGCGCGCATTGCCTATCTTCCCGCCGTCGGCCAACTCGACGATTCACTCCTCGCCAAACTCGATGGCCTCGATGTTCTACTCATCGACGGAACCTTCTGGAGCGACGACGAACTTTCCCGTCACGACCCTGCCGCGGAGCGCGCCCAGCAGATGGGACACATCCCGGTTGAAGAAAGTTTGCGCCTGCTGAAAAATATCAATGTCGGGCGCCGCATCTATATTCACATCAACAACACGAACCCGATCCTGAACGAAGCCGGGCCCGAGCATCGCGCCGTGCTCGACGCCGGTTTCGAAATCGCGGAGGACAATTGGCATCTGGAACTATAGTCGACACCGCTTCACCGAAGCTCACCTTCGACGAACTCAAAACGGCGCTGCGCCAGGTGGGAGCCGAGCGCTACCACCACCAACATCCTTTTCACGTGCTCATGCACGAAGGCAAGCTCACCCGCGGACAGCTCCAGGCGTGGGCACTCAATCGCTATTACTATCAGTCCATCATTCCCATCAAAGATTCGATCATTCTTTCTCGCTCCACCGATCCCGCCTTCCGCCGCGCCTGGCGCAAACGCATCCTCGACCACGACGGAGACGAAACTCGCAACGGTGGCATCCTCCGCTGGATCAAGCTCGCCGAAGCCACCGGCCTCGATCGCGATCGCGTCATTCGCGCCGAAGGAATTCTGCCCGCCACACGCTTCATCGGAAACGAATATCTGAATCTCGTCCGCACGCGCCCGTTCGTCGGGTGCGTCGCCAGCTCTCTCACCGAATTGTTCTCGCGCGACCTCATCGCCCTTCGCATGGAAAAGCTGCGCCAGCACTACCCATGGCTCTCGAACGGGCTCGATTATTTCGAAGCCCGCTTAACCGAAGCTCCAGAAGATGCCGCTTTTGCCATCCAGTATGTCTTCGACCACGCCCCAACGCGCGGCGAACAAGAAGGAGTGATCCAGGCTCTCCGCGACAAATGCGACATCCTCTGGGCCCAACTCGACGCACTCTACTTCGCCTACGTCGAGCCTGGCTGGCCATCACCGGGTGCGTTTCGCATCGAAGAAGGAAGTGACAGAGGTGTCCGTGGCTGACTCGAAACCAGAAGCGGTTAGCACTGACCTCACCGACTCCAGTATTCCCAGACTCGCTGCCGGATGCCGTTGGGGAGGCACTCCCGAAGCTCCGGTTGTCCTCTTTCCCGAAGGCGCCATCAAAGTCGAGGGCACCGGCCGTGTCATCCTCGAACTCTGTACCGGCCAGCTCTCCGTGGGCGAGATCGTCCAGAAGCTCGAACAGCAATTCATTCTCGCCCCGCCTGGTAAGATCCGCGCCGACGTCATTAGCTTTCTCGAGAAACTTCACGCCAAACGGATCCTCGACTATTGATTCAATGACTCACCCTCTCGCCCTCATTGCCGAGATCACCCATCGCTGTCCGCTTCACTGCGTCTACTGCTCGAATCCACTCGAGCTGACCGCTCGAAGTTCCGAGCTCACCACCGCCGATTGGCTCCGAGTCTTCGAGCAAGCTGGCGCGCTCGGCATGCTCCACCTCCACCTCACCGGCGGAGAGCCGCTCGCTCGCCCCGATCTTGCCGAACTCATCGCCGCCGCGCGCAAGTCGCGCCTTTACACCAATCTCATCACCTCCGGCGTCGGCCTTTCCCAGGATCGCCTCCGCCAGCTTGTCGATTCCGGCCTCGACCACATTCAGCTCAGCTTCCAGGACACCGACGAAACCAGCGCCAACTGGATCGCAGGCGCTCGTGCCCACGCCCACAAGCTCGAACTCGCCTCCTGGATTCGCGAGCGCCGTCTCGCCTTCACCGTCAATCTGGTCGTCCACCGCCAGAACATCGACCACCTCGACCAGATGATCGCCGCGCTCGAAGCCCTCAATCCCGACCGCATGGAGATCGCTCATGCCCAGTATTACGGTTGGGCGCTCCGGAACCGCGCCACTTTGCTGCCCACCCGCGCCCAGCTTGATCGCGCACTTACTGTTGTCTCCGCAGCCGAACAGCGCCTGAAGGGCCGCGTTCGCATCGACATGGTCGTCCCCGATTACCATGCCCGCTATCCCAAAGCCTGCATGGGAGGCTGGGGACGCCAGCTCTTCCTCATCGATCCTGCCGGCCGCGCTCTCCCCTGTCACGCTGCCGGCGTGATTCCCGGCCTGCGGTTCGACAATGTCCGCGATCGATCGCTCGAGTGGATATGGACCAACTCCGAGGCGTTCTGCCGATTCCGCGGCGAGGACTGGATGCCAGAACCGTGCCGCTCCTGCGATCGCCGCAAGGAAGACTTCGGCGGCTGCCGCTGCCAGGCCTTCCTACTGACTGGAGACGCGACCGCAACCGATCCCGTCTGCGAACTCGCGCCTATGCACCACGTGATCGAAGCCGCCGTGCGTGACGAAGCCTTCGTTGACGAGAACTCGTCAGCTTCGGCTCCCAAAGCGGAGGAAGCTCCCTTCCACGTCTTGCAGGAGAAGATGTCCAGGTTCTGGAGCTATCGCACCGACCCGAAGTGAGCTGGCTTTGCGCTCCGGAAATCGCCCTGATAAACTGGTTTTTTGCCATCCTACTGATAACCCTAAAAGGAAGCGTGTGCGCGCAGAGACCCGTCACCAGCTAAAGGAAGACCGCTTCAGCAAGGCCGCCCTTGAAGCGGCAGAAAAGACCGTCGATTGGACCCAGGAGCACCAAGGCAAGCTGATCGTCGCCGCCGTCGCCCTCATCGTCATCGCCGCCATCGCCACTGGAGGGTGGTATTACGTCAATACCCAAGACGAGAAGGCTAGCCTCGACTTGACCGCGGCCATCCGTACCTTCGAGTTGCCCCTGCGCCCCCCCGGTACCCCTGCGCAGCCCGACTACCCGACCTTCCAATCCTCCGCCGAACGGGCGACAGCCGCGCGCAAACAGTTTCAGCAGATCGTAGACAAATATTCCGAAACGAAAACAGGAAAAATGGCGCGCTATTTCGTTGGCCTGACATCGGCGCAGTTGGGCGACTATACGGCCGCAGAGAGCAATCTGCAGGAGGCCGCCAAATCTTCGAATCGCGATCTGGCATCGCTCGGCAAATTTGCGCTGGCTTCGGTCTACGCGGCCGAGAACAAAGGTTCACAGGCCATCGATCTTTACAAGCAGGTCATCGACAAACCTACCACGGTTGTCAGCAAAGCAGCCGCGCAGCTGGAGCTTGCCAGTTTTTACGAATCGATGCAGAAGCCTGACGAGGCAAAAAAAATCTACGAGCAAATTCAAAAGGAAAATCCGGCCAGCGAGGTCGCATCGCTGGCACAGCGCCGTGCGATGGCGCTGAAGTAGAGCGCCGCGAACTTATTTTTCCGAATTACTTTGCCATTCGTTTCAAACAACCAATCAGCCGATCGCAATCTTCTCTGGTGTTGTAGACATGTGGAGTCACGCGCATCGAAGTTCCTCGCACGCTGACATAAACTTTTTCTCGCGCCAGCGTGAAAGTCAGCTCTGAGGTAAGTGGCTCTGCGCGGCGCAGGCAAAGATAATGAGGCGCGCGCAATGGTTCGTTGGGAGCCGAGAATCCAAGCTCTGCCGTCGCTTCGGCAAGATATTGGTTGGACGCCGCTGAGGTCGCCGAGATCTCCTCGATCCCCCAATCGAGTATCTGCTGCATCGCTCGAACTGCTACGGGAACCGACGCGAAGTTCGCGCGCTCGCCCATATCAAAGCGCCTCGCGCCTGTATCGTATCCATCCGAATACAAGACAAGGCTCGAGAAATCTTGCGCATTGTCACGCTGGATCCAGCCCTCTTCCAAGGGACTTCCGCCGTGCCATTTGGGTGCGACATAGAGCACGCCGAGCGAATAAGGACCGAGCAGCCACTTGTAGGTCGCCGCAACCGCGAAGTCTGGCTGAACGGCAGCGACGTCAAACGGGAGAACGCCGAGCGACTGCGTCAAATCAACAGCGAGCGCCGCGCCAAGCTTGCGGCAAGCCTCTCCGATGCGGACTAGATCGAGTCGCCCGCCACTGGTCCATTGGACATTCGGCAGCGCCGCTACGGCGACATCCGACGTTAGCGAGTCAAGGACAGCCGCCGTCCAATCGTTGTCCGCGGGCCAGCGAACCATCTTCAAGGCCGCGCCATTCTCGCGCGCCAGTTGTTGCCACGGATAATAATTAGAAGGAAACTGCTCATCGAGGACGAGGATTTTTTGTCCCTTGCCGACCGGCAGATTCCGCGCTGCCGTCTGAAGGCCGTAACCGGCGGAAGCAACAACCGCGATGCAGTCGGCCGTCGAACCAAAGAACTCCGCTGCGATCGTACGGAACTCTTCCGCTCCAGTGAAGAATTCCGGTGCTGTCAACTCCCACGGACGCGCCTTGCGCTTGAGGCCACAGATTCCCGCCTCAGTCGCGGCCTTCATCAGCGGCGACATGTAGGCGCAGTTCAGATAGGCGACATCATCAGGGATCTCGAAAAGATGGCGTTGACAGGGGAGCATGGTTAGTTGACGCTTCAGTGTATCAATCGAGAGCGAGCCGAAGATGTTTAGGAAAACGAAACGAAGGATCGTTTGTGGTTTGGCGCTGATCGTAACGGTTGTCTTTGCAATTCCCGCAGCCGCGCAAACGGGCGTTCCCGGAGGCAGCGGTTCGGCCTTTAATCCGTGCCATTGCACCAGTGCGCAGGCATTCACACGCGCGCGGCATTTGAGGCGCGGGCTAAATCTCAGTGGGTGGTTCGCGCAGGTCTTTGACAAGCGCGGATACACAAAGGAGCACTTCGATACCTGGGTTACCGGCGACGATCTCGCGCTCATCAAGTCGCTCGGGTTCGACCATGTACGGTTGAGCGTGAATCCGCAGCCCATGTTCACCGAGCATGAGCCAAACAAGATTCCTGCGGACTATCTCGGCTATCTCGATGCGGCCATCAAGATGATCCTTGATCACGGCCTCAATGTTGTGATCGATCTGCATCCCGACAGCGACTTCAAGGCGCGGCTCACCAAAGACGACGACTTCGTCGAGCAGCTTGCCGATTTCTGGCGCACGCTGGCTGCGCACTATTCCTCGTGGGATCCCGACCGCGTGTATATCGAGATCCTGAACGAACCGGAATTCAGTGATCGCTACCGCTGGCTAGGCGTGCAGGCGAAGCTCGCGGCGGCCATCCGCGAAGGCGCCCCCAACCACACCATCATCGCCGCGGGCGCGCGCTGGTCGAACGACGACGAACTCGTATTTCAGGAACCGCTGCGCGATCCGAACATCATCTACAACTTCCATTTCTACGAGCCGTACATCTTTACGCACCAGGGGGCAAATTGGGGAGCACATTCGTGGCATTGGCTGCACGGATTGAGTTATCCGTCCAGCCCTGAGTCGGCCGATCGGGCTGCCGCGCTTGAGCCAGACGAAGTGAATCGACTGGCCGTGATTCGGTATGGATATGAGCATTGGGACGCAACCCGCATCGACGCCGAAACGAAGCAAGCGGCGGGATGGGCTGCGAGGCGCGGCGTTCCGTTGGTTTGCAACGAATTCGGCGTGCACCGGAAATACGCCGATCCGCAGGATCGCGCCGCGTGGCTGCGTGATGTGCGCACTGCGCTCGAGAAGAATGGCATCGGATGGACGATGTGGGACTACTCTGGCGAGTTCGGCGTCGTTACCAAGAACGACGGCAAGACCACGGTCGACGATCAAATGCTCAAGGCTTTAGGACTGAAATAGAGCCTAAGAACGCTCGCCAGCGCTGCCGCGGCTTCGTGTGCCACCATTATCATCAGTGCTGAACCAGCTACCCTGTGGTCCGAAGTTCTTCTTCCCCATCGAACTCCTGCTTGAGCTGTTCGCCGAGCGAGTTCGCCACCGTCTTGAGATTCTTCGCCAGCGACACCTTCCAGCGTTGACTCGCCTGCGAGGCGAGTTCCTCAAAGCGCTGCCCCACGGCTTGTGCGGCTTCGTTGCCTTGCGCTTCGAGCGACCCGGAGAAGGAATGCTCGATCCGGTTTTGGATGCTGCGCAGATGGCTGCACACCTCATCGATTCGCGTCTCGACCTCACTCGAGCCGCGGGTCTGGAAGTCCTTGAGCGCCAACGCGACCGCGCCCTCAAGTTCGGTCCGCGCACTGGTGACGATCTCGCCTGCCAACCGCTCTAGATGCGAGTCGAGATTCGATTCCAGGCGGCGCACAGACTCGTTCATCATCGCGACCCGCTTGCCGAGGTCGGCGACGTCGGTTTGCAGCTGCGTTGCCTTTGCCGAGGCCGCGGACTGAATCTGGTCAACTTCGCGCCGGTGCGCGTTGTGGGTTTCGATCAGCCGGGCCTCAAGCGAGCTGAGAAGCTGCTCACTCTGCGCGGTCAGCTGAGCCCGCGCGTCCAGAGTCTGCTGCTCGATCTTCTCCACGCCAGCCTGTGCCCGCTGCAACGCCGTCGAGGTGAGGTCCTTTGAGAGTGCCTGCGCCCGCTGCTCGATCGTGTGCAATTCACCGGAGAGACGATTGCGAAACTCCGTCAATGCCGCACTGACCCTTTGCTCAGTAGTCGTTTTCGCCGTGGTGAGAATCTCGGCGGTCTGTTCCTTGGCATGCTCAAGAACGCGAGGTCCAAGCTCCTGTCGCAGGCGCTGCCAGATCTGTTCTTGCAACTCCGGAGGAATATGCCCGAGCGAAACCTCAAAGCGATTCTGGCGCGAGTGTCGAGCCAGCTTCTCCTGCAACTCGGTCACCTCGGCCTCTATTGGCCGGATCAGCTTGGCCAGAATTCCACGCAGACGCTCTTCCGAGAGCTGTTCTTCCACCTTGTCGAGGATTGCCTGCGCGGGCCTACCCGAGGACTGCGGCGGTGCCTTTTGCTGAGTCAATTTGGCTAACTTGGTCGATGACTCCTTGGCCGTGGCGGATGGCATCTCGATCACTCGCCAGTCATCGGGGTAAGCATTGAGTCCCCAGAAGTTTTCGGGCTGGTCGAGCCGCGCGCCGAGGGTCCAGCCATCCGATCCCATGGGCTGGCAGAACACGACATGAGCCGTCGCGTTCCGGCCCTCGCGGGTATGCAGCTTCAACTCGCTTCCGGTGTCGAGCGGAATCGGTAGCCGGAGCGCGCAGCCGTGAGCGTTCACGACGAGCGTTTCGCATACCTCCGAGAAATGAGCGTTCGGATCAAGGCTGGTAACGTGAATGGGGACGTGAATCGGCACTCGTGAGCTACGCCGAAGGTCTTGCGCTTTCGCAACCTGCATATGGAATCCTCGGGGAACAGGAGAGGCCGTTGCTCAAGCCTCGTGTGAGTAAGGTAACGCCGCGCACGGAGTTGCGACCCATCTCGGGAGTGTCGTTCCGAATCGGGAGAGGGAACGGAGTAGTATTGTCCGTTTGGCGCGGACGAACATGTCCATCCGACCGATCTTGTGCCGGCACAGGTTGGGCAGGAGACACAAGAGCGATACAGAGGCGATGAATTCCCCACATCGCGGTGAATGGCCGCGAGCGGTGAGCGCCAGAGTGATACGGGTAAAGGATGCCGTCGCGGGTGAAGCAGCCTTACCTCTGAAGTTCAGCAGCTCTCACAACCTCTTCCGGCCCTCCAACTTTGTCGTACTGCCACAGGCAAAGCTCGTTCCCGTCAGGATCGCTGAAAAAAGCTAGCTCACCACCATTTTTGTGCGTGGCCGGGCTCGTGGTAATCCCAGAAGCGCTGAGTTGCTTTCGCGCTTCTTCGAGATCGGAAACCGCGAAGCAGAGCCGCGCATTTCCGTTCCCTGGAAGCACCATTCCGCGCGGGGCCGGTACAAGCTCAATGAGCACGCCATCAAGATCGAAACGGGCGACGAAATCTCGTGAAATCGGGGTCAGCCCCAGCGCGTCACGATAGAAAGCGATGGAGCGATCAATATCTCTAACGTAGTAGAAGACGGTATCGAAGGATAATCTTGGCTTGCTAGATGAGATCGGCATGGATTGCCTCCTGGGCGTCCGGCTTGGGACGCGAGGATCTGGCGGACCGCAATGGATACGCAAAGGCTAGGAGTTTCGCTGCACAAAGTCAGTGAGGGAAGGCACCCCTGACAGTGACAGGAATTTTAGTGCGCCGGCCTTGGCCGAAGACCAGACCATTCCTTGACACTCCGATTTTCGGCCTTTATTCTTAGTTATTGCCCCTGAGAGACCTTCGTCTCTGTAGCGTACTTCCGCGGGCCTACGCGGTATCGGGCGGGGGCGGCGGAGGTGCCAATGCTCATCGAAATCAAGGAGTTGGAGATTCATCCGGTCGAATTCCGGGAGGAGTTCAGCGCTGGTGTGATTGACCTTGGTGCGGACCTGCGGCAGCAGGGCATCCTCAAAAGCGAGGGCCGGGCCGACCTCGTTGAAGAGCATCACGGCAAGCATGAAGTGGTTCAGGACATCCGGCTGAAGGGCAAACTGGAAACTAGGCTTGAAGTTGCCTGTGCCCGTTGCCTTGACCCGGTGGTCGTGCCCGTGAAGCGCAGCTTTGACCTGCTTTACCGTCCCTTGGGCACCGACGCCGGCCACCAGGAACTTTCCGTCACCGACGCAGAGGCGGAGATCGGCTACTACCAAGGTGAGGGCTTGCTGCTCGAAGACACGTTGCGCGAGCAGGTATTGCTGGCAGTGCCCTTAAAGACGGTCTGTAGTGACGACTGTCAGGGAATTTGCCCGAGTTGCGGGAAAAACTTGAATGAAGGTGCGTGCTCCTGTGAGGACGATGTTGAAGATCCTCGATGGTCCGCGTTGAAAGAGATCCGAGGTAAGCTGGAATAAAATCAAATCCGAGTTCCGGGCTCCACGCTCCAGCCAACACGGGGGACTTGGAGCCAAGCAAAGGAATCATCATGCCGAATCCAAAACGTCGACACTCCCAAAAGCGCACGGCCACACGGCGCGCGCACGACTCCTTGTCGAAACACTCGCTCTCGGAGTGTCCGAACTGTCATGAGCAGAAGCTACCCCACCGGGCCTGTGCCAAATGCGGATACTACAAGGGCCGTGAAGTTTTCGAGGTCGAAGAGAAGTCTTAGTTCACCCTCCATGCCTAGCGTAATCGCCCTGGATGCGATGGGTTCCGACAAAGCGCCGAAGCCTGAGGTTGAAGGTGCCCTTCAGGCGGCGCGCCACCATGGACTGCATGTTCTGCTGGTTGGCCCCGAAACCCTTCTGAACGCGGAGCTTGCGCGCTATCCCGGGTCTCGCCACTTGCCGGTCTCGATCGTCCAGGCAAGCGAAGTCATCACCATGGAAGATAAAGTGGAAGCGATTCGTGCCAAGCGCGATTCTTCTTTGCGCGTGGGTTTGCGGCTCGTGCGGGAAGGAAAAGCTGCAGGCTTTGTAACTGCTGGCAATACGGGCGCAGCCATGGCGACGGCCAAGATTGTCTTGGGTTCGCTTCCCGGAGTGGATCGTCCCGCACTCGCGGCGGCGTTTCCGACCGTGTTGTCGACCGCGGCCGTGTTGCTCGATGTAGGCGCGAACGTTGATTGCACTCCGCAAAATCTTGAACAATTCGCCGTGATGGGCGATATTTATTGCCGCTCGATCTTCGGTATGAAGCGGCCGCGGGTTGGATTGCTCTCGATCGGCGAAGAAGAAAGTAAAGGCAACGATTTGACCCGCGAGGCTTTTCAGCTGCTCAAGCGCCTGCCGATTCAATTCATTGGCAATGTTGAAGGACGTGATTTATATAACGGCCATGTCGATGTGATTGTCGCCGACGGATTTGTCGGCAACGTTGCGCTGAAAACATCGGAAGGTGTGGCCAAGCTGGTGCGCACCGTGCTGAAAGAGACGCTGCGGGCGACCATCACGCGCCAGGTCGGTGCGTATCTTTCGCGCGACGCCTTCGCCGATTTCAAGAAACGTCTCGACCATACCGAATATGGAGGGGCTCCGCTGCTTGGAGTAAAGGGTGTGTGCATCATCACGCACGGTTCGTCCAACACGAACGCAATCAAGAACGCAGTTCGCGTGGCGGCCGAATTCGCCGAAGCTCGAGTGAACGAAACGATCGAGCGCGAGCTCGCAGGATTGAGCGCGACGGTTGCAGCTGTGAATTAATAAACAGGTAAGGGTCAATTTCAAATTCCGGAGTTACAATTTTCCATATCATTGGCGATTCGGACTTGCATTCGCCTCTGCAATCTGACCTCTAACCTCCGACCTTAAATGCCATATGACGAACTCATCTTCTCCCGTCGCGTTCCTCTTCCCCGGCCAGGGCTCGCAGACAGTCGGCATGGGAAAAGAATTGGCCTCAAACTACGCGGTTGCGCGGCAGACATTTGAAGAAGCTGACGAGGCGCTCGGCTACAAATTGTCGGAGCTTTGCTTCGAAGGCCCCGACGAAAAACTCAAGCTCACCGAGATCACGCAGCCTGCGATTCTCACCGCCTCTGTCGCGGCGTTCCGCGTTCTGAGCGAAAAGGGCCTTGAGCCCGATTACGTGGCCGGCCACAGCCTTGGAGAGTATTCCGCGCACGTGGCCGCTGGCACGCTGACCTTCACCGACGCTGTGCGGACCGTTCGCAATCGCGGCAAGTACATGCAGGAAGCGGTTCCCGTCGGAGTCGGCGCTATGGCAGCCATTCTTGGCATGCCGCTCGACAGGGTTACTGAAATAGCGCAGGAAGCAGCGCAAGGCGAGGTTTGCCAGGCAGCCAACATTAATTCACCCGAGCAGATTGTCATCTCCGGAAGTGCCGCTGCTCTTACCCGCGCGATCCAGCTCGCAACCGAAGGCGGCGCAAAAAAAGCGATCAGTCTACCGGTTAGTGCACCCTTTCATTGCGCGTTGATGCAACCGGCGCAGGATCGGCTGGCGTCTGATCTCCGCGCACTGTCATTGCACGATCCATCCTGCCCGGTAATCTGCAATGTCGATGCCTCTCCTGTTACATCTGCCGGCACGGCGCGTGACGCGTTAATCCGGCAGGTGACCGGCGCTGTGCGATGGGATCAATCCGTTCGCAAGCTGATCGAAATGGGCGCAAACCTCTTTATCGAGGTCGGACCTGGAAAAGTTCTTTGGGGATTGATGCGGCAGATTGACCGTTCCAAGACGTGCCTAACGGTGGGCGACGAGGCATCCATGCAAAAAACGCTGCAACAGGTTTCGGCCGCAATCGCATAAAGCGGACGAAATGCAGGGCAACTCTGCGCGTGACTATTCGCAGCTCGCCTGGTCACTTCGCCAATCACTTACACCAACCACTGCTTTTAATACGGATACACGGTAATCGTCTTGTCCGACCGCTGCACAAACATCCGAGCATGCTCTGCACGCTCGTTCACGATGACCTCCACGATCACGCCTCCTCCCGCAAGCGCTTTGGTGTCGGCTGAGCCGTAAATTCGAAACGATTTGACTAGTCCCCACTCGCCGCCTGGTCCCCAGTCGCGATAAAAGTCCGCATAGGGGTATTGGGAATACTTCTGCGGATGCTGCCGCCAGTTTGGATCATTGAAGTAGATGGCGTAAGCCGATTCGTAATCCTGCCTTTGCAGGGCGGCGAAAAAATGGGAGACGACGCGCTCTTCGGGCCAGTTCCGATACATCCAGCCAAGCACCGCGAGAACAATTACTGTCAGAAGGGCGGTTGCCACTCTGATCTTGCGTCGCCGGGCACGGGCGGCATCGAACGGCTGAGCGTCGAGCAGCGTCATATTTACTACTCCAGCATAGCGGATTTCCCATGCCAAGAGATAGCGATGTGGGAGCACATTTCGCTTGCCGTCTGTAACGGATCCCGCGCCAAAATAGCCAGTACCTTTGTATAGCTCCGCCGACGGATCTGTTTTGCAGCTTGCTAAAGCTGCCCGAAAGCCTGCCGATGTAACTTAGGTCAGCCAAGAAAGGGATTGCAGCAGGTTGCGGCTCGACGCAAAGCCGCATCCATGGTGGAGATATGGAAAAAATTCGGGCGCTCATCGTGGACGATTCATCAGTGATGCGCAAGATTGTCGAGCGTTCGCTGCGACAGGCCGGTGTCGAACTGGAAACTGTTCTCGAAGCCAGCAATGGTGCCGAAGCCTTGACGATCGTTGGTCAAAATGGCGTCGACCTGATTCTATGCGATATCAACATGCCCATCATGGATGGCCTGGAGTTTGTTCGTAGCCTCGGGTCTGTCGAGAACGCCAAAGGTGTTCCCGTGGTCATGATCACAACCGAGGGAAGCGAGACCCACGTCGTGCAGGCCCTTTCGGCTGGGGCGCGTGGATACATCCGCAAGCCCTTTACGCCCGAACAGGTCAAAGAGCACGTACTGCCGGTGCTGGGGAAAAGATCATGAGCACCGATATCTCGCTGGAAGTGCGGTCGCACGAGGAGAACTGGCTTCCGATCCTCGAACTTGCGGTAGAAGAAGTGTTCGAGATCATGCTTGGATGCAGAGTTAAGCCGGTGCAGGATGCGAATCATCAACCGTGCGCAGAATTCACTGCCATGGTTGGTCTGGCGGGCTCGCTTTGCGGAATTCTGAATGTCTCTTGCGACCGGAATACAGCGCGCGAAGTGGCGAAGTGCATGCTTGGTCCGGAAATCGCGGACTCGGCTGACCAAGTTTCGGATGCGTTGGGCGAAATCTGCAACATGATTGCCGGTAATTTCAAAAATAAGCTGGCTGGCGCCGATACCCGTTGTGTCTTGAGTGTACCTACCGTGATCATAGGTGAAGAGTATTCCGTGCGCTCGCTAGCTGACGGAGACAGCATACAAACTGTCATGCGTTTTAACGACTCCCAGGTCGTCATCATGCTGCAGCTTCACAGCTGAGCTCCTTTGTAACTCTTCTTGAACCCGGCAATCCTTGCCTCTGGACTGACATTCGCACGGCACAAGTTTCCTACATCCCGATATCTAAGAATCTGCCAATCCTCCGAAGCTCAGCTGAACACTCTATGCGACTGATGCCACGTCACTTGTGTGAACGCTAATCCAAGCTGTTCTGGCGAGTCGCATGCACCGGTTTCAGGCAGGAGTGAATTGTGGACAGTGGATTCTATGCTGCCGCGGCCGGCTTACGCGCGCAAAGCCAAGCGCTCGAAGTGGTGGCGCACAATCTGGCCAATGTGAACACGCCTGGGTTCCGCGGAGAACAGACAACGTTCCAATCGCTCGTGGCCTTGCCGCGCACCACAGTTTCCAACGCTTTCAATGTGGCAACCAACAGTTTTGGGGTTCTCGAAGGAACACAACTCGACTTGAGCCAGGGGACTCTGACTACGACTGGGAATCCTCTAGATGTCGCGATTGATGGCAAAGGATTTTTTGCGGTACAGACTGTGCGGGGGATACGGTATACCCGCAACGGCAGTTTTCAGGTCTCGAAGACGGGACTGCTGGTTAGTGCCGCCGGCGAGCCCGTGCTCGGAGATACGGGACCGATTCGCATCCCGGTGGGATCTACGGCCGTGAGCCCCGACGGCACAGTGTCGGTCAACGGGACAATTGCTGGCCAAATCCGGGTAGTCGATTTTCCACCCGGCACGCTGATCGCCGAGGGTGCAAGCCTGTTTTCTGCTCCAACTGGCGCTGAGCAACGGGTGCAACAGGTCTCGCTGCGGCAATCGACGCTCGAGTCCTCGAATGTCGATGCCATCGGTTCTGTTGTCGGATTAATCGGGGTGCAGCGCGAAGCTGAAATGATGGGGCGTGCCATGAGCTTGTTTGACACGGAATTCAATCACATTGCCGCCAATGATCTGGGCAAAGTGTAGTTCTGATTCGAAGAAGTATTGATTGCAAGGACGGACTTTCAGGAAGGAATTGCAGGAGGAGCGATGTTTCGAGCTCTTTATACCGCCGCTACCGGAATGCAAGCGCAGCAGACCAATCTCGACACAATTGCCAACAATCTTGCCAACTCGAGCACGGCCGGTTTTCGCAGCAGCCGCATGCAATTTCAGGATCTGATCTACCAGAATTTCATCATGCCTGGCGCCGCAGCCTCGCAGCAGACGACGGTTGCCGCCGGTTTGCAGGTAGGCCTCGGTACGCGACCGGCTGCATCGGAGGTTATGCAGTTGCAGGGAGATCTGACACAGACGGGCAATCCCTTGGACCTGGCCATCGAGGGCCAGGGGTTCTTCCAGGTGCTATTGCCGACCGGCGATACGGCTTACACGCGAGCCGGTAGCTTTCATACCGACTCGCAAGGCAATGTCGTGACCGCCGACGGCAACCCGATTCAGCCGGCCTTGACCATTCCCCAGGGTGCAACCTCGATTACCGTCGCTGCGGATGGAACCGTGTCGGTGACGCTCGCCGGCCAAACCGCCGCACAACAGGTCGGCAGCCTACAGTTGGCCCTGTTCCCGAATCCCGGCGGTTTGAACAGCATGGGAAAGAATCTGTTCCTGGCTACGACCGCGTCGGGCGACGCCGTCATCGGAACGCCAGGCGGTACCGACGGATTGGGCCAGATCGAACAGGGGTACCTAGAACAGTCAAATGTCAGTGTGGTCGACGAATTCATTAACATGATCGTCGCACAACGATCTTACGAGGCGGGCTCGCAGGTCGTGCAGTCTGCCAATCAGATGTGGCAGCTCATCAATAACCTCGGTCGACAGTAGGGAGAGTAAAAGAGGATCCATTGCGGACCTGGACCACCATCGTAGGTTGTGCTTTAGGTTCTCTAGTGGCGGTGCTACCAGCCGTTCGGGCGAGCGATGCAGGCCATTTTCGTCGCGTAACGCTGACCGAAATACGTCAGCTGGTCATCGACGAGATAGACTCGCGCGGGTCTCAACAACGCAGTCTCCCCCTTGAGGATGACATTGAGCTGCCTCTCGCTGTGCCGATCCGTGCGACAACGGTCTTGCGCGTGTCTTCGGTCTGCTGGGACGCGGACGCTGGCCGTGCACGCATTCGGATCGAGTGTGTGCGAGCGGGCGATTGCCTCCCTTTTCTGGCCTACGTACGCACTGGATCCAATGCTTACGCTCCTTCTTGTCGACCGCAGTCACTGGCCCGGTCTCCCCAGCTGTCGACTCCAATTCTCCTGCGTGCCGGAGAACGCGCCACTGCACTCCTGAGGGCGGCTGGGCTCCGGATGACCTTACAGGTGACTTGCCTGGAACAGGGCTCCGCGGGAGACGTTATTCGTGTGCGTGGCCAAGAGGGACGCGTTTTTCGCGCACGAATTGTGAGCCAGTCATTGGTCGAAGCCACAATGGAGTAAATCGGGACAACCATGCGCCGGACAGGACGGCTAAGGATGGACATAACAAGCTGCGGTCGTATGCTGAATAGGTACCACTTCGAACGCCAGCGCTTCCACTGCACGCTTAAGCTATTGCTCGCCGTTGGCTTGATTTCTTGCGTAGCTGGAGCTTCGAAGCGAGATCCGCAGAAAGACGACCTTGCTCGGTACATAGCGCAGGTTCAGGCCGACTTGCAGCCTGCTTCTTCCACGCCGGGCACTTGTTGGGTGGATGGGGGACGTCTTGCTTCGCTCTCGACCGACTACAAGGCTGCGCTCGTCGGAGACTTAATCACCATCGTCGTCTCCCAGGGCCTGACCTCGACCAATGCCGGCAATGTTTCCACCGGGCGCACCTACAGCGCAAGTTCCGGCATCACCTCGTTGCCCGGACAGGTCAGTGTGGCCGACGTGAGCAACCTGCTCGGACTGCAGTCGGCGGAAACGCTGGCGGGTAAGGGCCAGGCCAACTCTTCCCATACTTTGACGACGACTCTGGCCGGGCGAGTGGTGGCAGTGCTCGCCGGAGGCAACCTTGTGATCGAGGCCAAACGCGTGATCAACATGAACAACGAGAAGCAAACCATCACTCTGCGTGGTCTCGCTCGCCGTGGAGATATTGGCCCCGACAACACCATCGCCTCGAACGCGATCGGCGACCTGGAACTGGAGGTGAAAGGCAAGGGAGTGATCTCGAATGGGTTGCGGCCGCCCAATCCCGTGCTGCGCGCAATTATGCGGATCGTGAACTTTTAGGGAACCCGGGATGCGCTTATCCACCGGTACAGGTTTGGTCGAAACGTGGGATGCTATGAGCCCAAAAATGTCACAGGGGATGTTTGTCGCAATGGTACTGGCTCTGATTCTCCCGCTTCCAGCCGTAGCTGGAGAGCCGATTTTGCCCGATTCAACTTCGAACAATCGGACTTCTCTCTTTCAGCTGGCGATCCCAACGCCTCCCTTCGTAGCCGTGGCGCTCGAGCCTGTGGTGCCGGCCGGCCAGCGCGTTCTCGTAAAGATTGGCGACCTGACTACCATCGAAGGTGTTCGCGAGAACTCATTGATTGGATACGGCATGGTGGTTGGACTCACTCGTACTGGCGACAGCCAGCAGACGGTGTTCACCACGCAAACCCTGGCCAATATCATGCAACGCATGGGCGCCCAGATCCCCCCGGCTACGGCGCGCGTCAATAACATTGCTGCTGTGTTTGTGACCGCGACATTGCCTGCGTTTGCCCGGCCCGGCGCGATTCTCGATGTGACCGTCTCCTCCATTGGAGATGCCAAGAGTCTGGAAGGTGGCATGCTGCTTCTGACCCCGCTCTACGGTGCCGATGGCGAGGTCTATGCCGCGGCGCAAGGGCCGGTTGCCGTTGGAGGGTTTGCGGCAGGAGGTTCCGGCACGACCCGACAGATGAACCATCCGACCATCGGCAGAATCCCTTCGGGCGGTCTGGTCGAGCGCAGTATCACTTTCGATTTCAACCGGCTTTCTCCCTTATCCCTATTGCTGCGCGAGGCTGACTTTACGACGGCGAACGAAATTTCGGGCGCCATTAACCGCGAATTTGGGCACCAGGTCGCGACCGCCCGCGACGGCGGCCGGGTCGAGGTCAGTCCCGAAGCCACCGGGATGAAGAACATGACGGAATTGGCTGCGAGAATCGAAAACCTGGCGATCGCTGTACATCATCGCGCCCGAGTTGTGGTCAATGAGCGCACCGGGACCGTCGTAATCGGCAAGGATGTGCGGCTCGGAGCCGTATCGGTTTTGCACGGAGGGTTCTCGGTTCAAATCTCAACTGCGTTCCAGGTTTCGCAGCCGAACCCGCTGTCGCAGGGGAAAACCGAGGTCACGCCGCAGACCGATGTTCAGGCCAAGGACAGCCCGGCCAAGCGGCTGGAGATCGGCGAAGGCGCGAGCATCGATCAATTGGTCAGCGGCCTGCAAACCATGGGCGCCAGCGCCCGGGACGTGATCTCGATTCTACAGGCGATCAAGGCTGCGGGAGCACTCGATGCTGATCTGGAGGTGATCTGATGAATGTGGATGTCTCGTCGGCGCTTGCTCGGGTTGCAACGACAACCGCTCCTGCAAGAGCCAAGGCCGAAAAGGCTGCTCGGGACTTTGAGTCGATGCTGCTGGCCTCATTGTTCGGTTCGCTCGAGAAGACATTCGCCTGGGACCAGGAGGACTCGACGCCGGGAGCCAGCAATTACCGGATGATGGAGGCGCGGAGTGTGGCGGAGGCCGTTGCAGCCAACGGAGGATTCGGCATTGCCAATTTCATCCTGCGCCATTTGCCCATAACGAAGGTACCGGCTGGAAGCTGAACCGCAGAGTTGTCGGCCGACCTAAAGTTTCTTCAAACCCCGCCGATCTAGGAATTGTCCCTTAACGTGTCCGCTAAACGGGTCGCTCACGGTTAAGGCTTTCTTAGAATCTGCCGATGAACCAAGCAGGTGGGATCGGAGTGGAGTATGAGAGTTGATTTCACGAATCTAGGATTGGAGCCGCCGGACAAGAACAAGACTGGACGCACTGGCCATAGCGGTACGACGGCAGGAGCAGCGGCGGCTGGTACTTCCAGCGTTTCGGCCAATGGCGACAGCGGTGGCGTCGACCAGACGCGGCTCTTGTTCAGCCAGACGCGGGTGCAGTCGCTGGAAGCAGTTGTGCTGGCTACGCCCGAGGTACGCGAGGAGAGAGTGGCTCCTCTGCAACAAGCGATTGCGGATGGCACCTACACTGTACAGCCGGTCAAGGTAGCCGATGCGATGACGTCCGAGCTTGACGGACGACTCCGTTAGAGTGAGATGGCGACACAGGGAGCGGCGAAGGAAGACTGATCCAGATCGAATAACCCATGGACCCGATGATTACCAACGGTGTGGATCCAGCTCTGTTGCGCATCGTCGAAAAGCGCCGCCAGGAGCGTGATTCGGGGACGCGGCGAAGGCGGATACCGGTGACTCCGCCCAAGAAGCAGGACCGTGACGACGATAACGTGCCCGATCCGCACTCTCCCAAGCACGAGATCGATGATCTGGCATAAAGGCATTGGTCTGATTGGTCTGCCAAGGTTGGCCTGAGGCGGTTGGCCTGAAGCGACGTGGAATTCATGATCCTGACCTTGAGCGATGACAATTCCAACTCGCTTTCCGAACTCGGCAAGCTCTTTGAAGAGCGTCTAGCCATTGTTGGCATGTTGGCCGAGAGCCTAGAGGCCAGCCGCTGGGCGCTTGGCCGTAAAGAGTTCGAGGCCATAGCGCGAGGCGCTGCCCACCAGGCTCAACTTTGCCGCCAGTGGAGCGAGCTCGAGGCGCAGATGCGGACCAAGTCTCGAGTCGCCAAGTTCCAGAGCAGCGGCGACCGCTCTCACAGCGAGAGATCGGACCAAGTGGCGGCGCAGTGGGAGGCGCTTTCAACGCGGCTACGATACCTTACGCGGGTGCACTGGTCGCTGTTGCGACACATGCAGCGGAGCCTGGGTGTTCTCAACCATATGATCGATCGATGCGCGCCTACCTACGGAGCGAGCATTGTCGGCGGCGGATCTGGGCCGACCCTGACTCAGCCGAATGTCAGTCAGCGGAGTGTTATTCAGCCGAACCCCGGGGCAGGAGACTAAGGATGTCAGGTCTGTTTGGCACGCTTTCCATCGCTTTAAGCGGTCTGTCGACCAGCCAGCAAGCGCTCGAGACAACCTCGAACAATGTTGCCAACGCGAACACTCCAGGTTACTCGCGGGAGGTTTCGGATCTCGAGCCTGGAGCGCCTGTCACGTACGGTTCCCTGACCTTCGGTACCGGTGTTGTCCTTGACGAGATCCAGAGCCTGCGAGACCCGATTCTTGAGATACAGCTCAATCAGGAGACACAACAGCAGAGTTCGTTGAACGCTCAACTGAGCCAGCTGCAGCAGATCCAGACGGGCTTCAGCAGCGCGACCTCGGGGATCGGAGCGGACATCAGCAACTTCTTCAATACGCTGGAACAGCTCTCTCCCGATCCCACAAATCTCGCGCTGCGGCAGTCAGTCCTGACCGCGGCGAGCAACCTGGCCACGGACTTCAACACCGCTGCCAACAATCTTGAGACACAACGCAGTAATCTCAACCAGAGTGTGACCGAAGATATAGGGCAAGTGAACACGCTGACGGCACAAATTGCCACTCTAGATCAGCAGATCAGCGAACTTCAGAACGCAAACCAAAACGCCAACACCCTGGTGGATCAGCAAACAAACCTCATCCGGCAGCTTTCAGGGCTGATCGATGTACAAGTAATCTCAACCGGAAATGGCGGCACTGAGCTGACAACATCGAACGGAACGGCGCTGGTTACAGGCTCCCAAAGCTTTGCCTTATCCACGCAGCCTGCCTCCGATGGCGCTGAGCACGTCCTTTCCGGCGCGCAGGACATCACCGCTTCGATCACCGGCGGAAGCCTTGGTGGAACTATACAGATTCGCGATCAGCAGATCCCTGGCATCCTGAGTCAGTTAGACCAGCTGGCCTCGGGATTCGCGAACGCCGTGAACAATGCCAATCAACAGGGCTACATTCTCAGCAACAGCAGCACTCCTCAAAAAGGAGGAAATATCTTCACGACGCCAACGGGGGTAACTGGCGCGGCCGCTGCCATGAGTGTGGCGATCACTGATCCGTCGCTGATTGCTGCCAGCTCTGATGGAACCTCGGGCAGCAACGGTAACATCGCAAATCTATCGGCAGTGGCGAGTCAGAGCGTTGCCAATGGCCAAACCCCGATCGATTATTACTCCAATTTGGTCTTTCAGATCGGCAGCACGACTTCCAACACCTCGGCCGATGCCGATGCCGCAAGCCAGATTCTGCAGCAACTGCAGGACGAGCGCGGCAGTGTTTCCGGAGTTTCGCTCGACGAGGAAGCGGCCAACATGGTGCAGTACCAGACGGCTTACCAGGCGGCGGCACGAGTGGTCTCTACCGTCAATAGCCTGCTTTTGGACGCGGTCAACCTAGGCGTCGATACCGCTGAAGACTAGACCGAGAACGCGGTAAGCTGAGGAGAGAACTGAGCGATGCGAGTCAACCCGAATCTCATGCCCGATCTGTTGGCGGCGTTGGGCCAGACCAAGCTCGAGGAGCAGCAGGATGAGCTGGAACTTGCGACTGGCAGCAGCGTCAACGTACCTTCCGACAATCCCGTGGCGGCAGCGCTGTTGGTGGAAAACAATGACCAGGCGACGTTCAATGCCAGCTATCTGCAGAGCCTCGCCACGGTCAACGGTCAGCTGTCGACCGCCGACTCGACTCTCAACTCTGTGGTCACCACGTTGCAGCGAGCTATCAGTCTAGGAGTGGAGGGGGCGAATGGCACGCTCTCGGACAGCGATCGGAATGACATTGCACAGGAACTTCAGGGAATTCAAAGCCAGCTCATTTCGCTGGCGAATACCTCCTATGAAGGGAACTACATTTTCGGAGGTACCGAAACGGCCACGCCTCCCTACACGGCGAACCCCTCCGATCCTTCCGGTTCCGGCGTGACATATAACGGGAATACCGACGTGAACGAGGTTTCGGTTGGCAGCGGATATCAGGTCGCAGTCAACGTTCCCGGATCGCAGCTGTTCTCGGAATCAGGTAACGACGTTTTCCTGGCGCTGAACAACCTGATCTCCGCTATACAGTCGAACGGCGATATCGCTGATGCGACCAACGCACTGAGTTCGGCGGCCAATTACCTCACTGCTCAGCGCGTGTTCTATGGCAATGCGATGAGCCAGGTTCAGTCGCAGACTACGTATCTGGACACGGCGAAGCAGCAGATTGCACAGCAACAAAACACACTGGGCGCGGCTGATATGGCGACAGCGGCTACCGGCTTAAGTGCGGCTCAGACCGACGAGCAGGCCGCGATCGAGGCTATGAGCAAGGTGTCGCAGAATACGCTCTTTGACTATCTCCGATAGAGTTAGACGTTCGCAGGAAGTTCTCCGAAGAGTTGGAATTCGTGTTCACTGGTCGGGAAACTCATCCCCCTGCTGTGGTCTTTGAAAATAAAGGACTTACCGCGAAAATTTGGTCAAGTTTTTAAAAATAAAAGACTTGCCTCGCCCGATTGTGTCCATTGAAGACATTGATTACAAAAGATTTATGTGAGTAGCCCCAGATTCAAGAAGTACTCTTTGCAAAATATTCATTCTAAAGGGGAAAATTCCCAAAGTATTTCGGAAAAAGGACTTACGGCCCAATACGGCGGCATGAAACCCCAAGCGGGAAGCAAGGTGCAGACAGAACCAGTGTCATTCTGGAACCCCCGTTTGCTCTGCAGGGAAACGGCGGATCCAAACGCGTTCATGTACTCGGATCCGGGTTTTGGCGGCGGATCTCTATGGATTCAATTGTAAGGCAAGTCGCTAATGTAAGGCATCCTCTAGAGTGTCTTCTTGCTGGTGCCCGCCCAAGCGGACGCGGCTACAACGTGGGATTGGGCCGCCTGCAAGCGGGCTTTTTCAGCGAGAAGTCGAAGCTGCATGTCGGGCAGGAGGTGCTTCAATCTATTGAGATTCGCGTGATATTCCTGCATCTCATTGGTGAGCGCGGTGGCGTTCTCGTCCATGACATCGCGGCCCGAAGAGAACTTTGCTTCGAGACTGCGGAGACACTCCTTTGCGCGCAACAATTGTGCGAGCAGACTGGAGAACTCGCCGGAGCGGATGGTCGAGCAATGGTGAATTTCGGGGCGGAAACGCAAGAGCGCGTTGCGGACGCTCTGATTTACTTGCCGCAGGATGAGAAGGGCCGGGGGCATCAACCATTCCATTCGAGGGACGCGGTACCCATTTGCGGAGCTAGCGGATTGGCAGCGACCTCTTGTGCATCGACCGACGTTAATTGTGAGCGCTCGACTGAGATCCATGCTTCGCGCAGCGCGAGTAGGTCTGTGATCTGGCGCGCCAGAATTTCTTTTGACTGCCGAAATTGTGCTTCCGCGAGATTTGCTCGCAGGGTGCGATAGAAGGTGCGCAAGTTCCTAGCTGCTGGGCCATCCTCGGCAAATTTGAGCGCCGATTCGAGGTAGCCAATCACCAGAATCGAATGGTTGATCTTGGTGGTGCGTAGCTCGACCTTTTTTTCTTCCAGCGCGCGGATCGCTTGCCGCAAGTCTTCGATAATTTGCTCGTACAGCCGAACCACGAGTTCGATAGGATTTGCGCCTGTGACTGTGGCCTCGCGATAGTAAAGTCGAGGGTCCATGCCTTAGCTCCCTGAGTTCGACGTGCTCGATGCACTGGTTCCGCTGGTCGGCGTTGTATTGGACGAAGTGGGTGAGGTTGTTCCTAACTGCGTGAGCACCTCCTGCAGCAGGAATGGATATTCTTCGAGCGCGGCATTGACGGCGCTGAATTCCCTGACGAGATTTTGCTTTTGCGTTGCCAACTGCTGCTGAAGATCACTGATCTGATTACTCAAGTCAGTCTGCTCAGCCTGATTCTGGGTGAGATCGATGTTTAGTGGGCCGCTGGTGGGGCTGGTGAGACTCGTGAGGTCGGTATTGAAGTGGGTGGCAAAGCCCGAAGTTGTGCTCTGAAAGAAATTCTGGACGGCGCTGGGATTGGTGGCGATGGCATTGGCGAGGGTCTGCGAGTCGATGGAAAGGGTGCCGTCATTCTGCATGTTGATGCCGAGCGAAGCCAGGCTGGTATAGCCGGCGCTGTTTCCCGAAACAGCATAACTCGCATCTGCAAGGAGGCTCGACTGGAGATTCTCTAGAGCAATGTCGGAGCCCAGCGGACCCTGCGAACCGGTCGAGGAATTGTAAGCGAACTGCCCGTTGAGGTCGGTAACTACTTGGTTGTAGGCGGAAACGAAGCTGGAAACCGCGCTGGTGATTGACGAAGTGTCGGTGTTGACAGAGATCTGTGCTTCGCCGGAATAACTGCTAACCAGGTTCAGGGTAACGCCGGAAATCGCGTTGTTCACGGTGTTCGAGGTGCTGCTGAACGGAATGCCATTGACGGTGAACGTGGCGTCGGTGCCGCCAACGGGCGTTTCGAAGCTGAGATTGGTCGGCGTTCCGGCGGCGTTACCGTTGCTGTCGAGAGTTGTGTTTTGGGTAATCGCGAGGGCGCCGGTGCTACCGGTGGCGTTGCTTGTGATGGCGAGCCGGGCGCCGCTGGCGTCGTTGAGCACGGTGGCGGTGACTCCCCAATTATTGGCTGTGGATTGCTGATTGATGTAAGAGGCGAGAGTAGTGAGCGTGTCGTTGGAGCCGGCCGTGATTTGAATGGTTTGAGTGGTGCCGCTGGACCCGCCGATTTGAAGTTGAAGCTGGGCGCTACTTGCACCGGAAGGCAGAATCGAAGTGGTGGCATTGGCCAGGGAGTCGCTGTAAACGGTTCCTGCACTCGCGAGACCACTGACAACCACGGTGTAATTTCCCGCAGCCGCGGAATTGGTAGCGGAGGCCGTGACAACGGCTGGCAGAGACGAGTTGGCGGTCAGGGAGGAGAAGGCTCCAAGCGGGTCGGTCAAGGCCTGAACCGCGCTGGCCAGGCTGCCCAGGTCGCTGTTGATGCTGTTCAGATCGGTAGCCTGCGTTTGCAGCGTGGTTTGTTGATTCTGCAGGGTGGTGATCTGAGCCTGACCAGCGGCCTGCAGGTCGCTCACCACTGAATTGACGTCGATTCCATTGCCGTTCAACAAACTGGCTGCGTTAAAGCTAATGCCCATGAGATTCTCCCGATTGGCTCACCTCTTCACTGGCCGGCGCTGCCGCCGGCTGCTTGGAATGTTGGAATTCAGCCGCGATGGCGCGCTGGAAATTCAACATTTGAGATCCCGGAACTTGCAGGATCAGATTTCCGGCCTTGTCCACATAGCGAACAATAAGTTCGTTCTCAAGCTCACTATCTCGTTGCAATTCAACTTCATCTTCGCGCAGCGGTGAGGCTGCTGAGTTGTCAGTTGAGGTTTGCACTTCCGCATTCGGAACTTTTTCTGATTTGGCAGATGAATGAGCGCTTTGCACAAGCGCTTGCGCAGAGCCTTGTACGGACGGGCTCTCGGGCGAAGATGCCGGATAAATTGTGCTGAAACTAATCGCGGGGCTGATGCTCATCGTTAGTTACCTCGTGAGCTACCTCGGAATGGGGCAAGGGAGGCGGGCGAGCCGTCTCCCTTGCGCATAATTACGAAAGCTATTGCAACAGCTTCAAAACAAGCTGCTGCTGCTGGTTGGCCTGAGACAGGGCGGAAATACCGGTCTGTTCCAGGATTGAATATTTACTCAGGTTCGCGACAGTAGTCGGAATGTCAGCCGCAGTGATGCCATTTTCGGCTGAAGTCAGGTTCTGGGACTGCGTGCTGATGACCTGACTGGCACTCTGCAAGCGCTCGGTGCTGGCGCCAAGCTGGCCGCGAAGCGCGGAGATCTGGTTGATGGCATTGTTGATGTCGGTTAGCGCCGTCTGGGCGGTGCCGCTGGTGCTAAGGTTGTCATTGGCCAGGCTTACGCCGTTCATGTTGCTACTGGAGAGCTGGCCCAGGGTGACGCCGATCAGGCTGCTGCCGACCTGCGTCGAGTCACTTAAGAAGACGTTCATGGTGCTGCTGTTGCTGGTGTTCGTGAGTGTTTCAGCGGTGGCGTCGCCGCCGATTTGCAGCGTGGTCGCGCCGCCGTCCTCAAGTTCGGTGCCGGCACTGGAGCCGCGGTTATAAGTGTCGGTGATAACCAGGTTGCCGGTGTTATCGAGGGTGGCGATAAGCCCTTTGCCAGAATTGTTGATGTTTTCGATGAGGCCAGCCACGGTGCCCGTGTTGCTATCGGTCGTGGTGGCATCGAAGGTTTGAGCTGATCCATAGGCGGGTGTGGCGAGGGTGCTGTCCCACATTTTGACGGTGACGTTGCCGGTCACGGTCGTCGCCATACCAGCTGCTGTGCCTACAGCGGTGGTGAGCTGGTTGTAGTTTGTGGAAGTCCCAGCAAAAATTTGCGAGCCGTTGTAGGTAGTGGCTGAACCGATTTGATCGATTTCCGCGCTGATTTGCGAGAATTCTGCCTGCAGAGCGACGCGCTGCGAGTCCGAAACTGTGCCGGTGGAGGATTCGGTAGCCAGCGTAACCGCACGATTCAGCAGGGTGGTGACCTGCGACAGCGCACCATCAGCAACCTGCAGCATGCCTACACCATTATTCACGTTCTGTTGGGACTGAGTGAGAGCCGTCACGTTCGCTTCCAGACCGTTGGCGATAGCCAAGCCTGCTGGATCGTCAGCGCCACTGTTGATTCGTGATCCGGAAGAGAGCTGCTCCAATGTACTGTTGAGGTTGACGTTGGTGGTGTTGAGCTGGTTTTCCGCAGCAAGGGAAGCGATGTTATTGAGAATGGTAAGTGCCATCGAATTGTGCTCCTGTGTGGTTCCGATTTGGGATCCGTCCCCGAAATCTTCCCGGAGCTCGTTCCGTTTGTCCTGCGGAACCCGTCTTGTTTCACACTGGACATCGGCATGCTCACCAAAGGCTTTATTTCCACAGGTACCATTTGTGTCAGGTCGAAGGTAACTTGGTTGCCAAACTGTGCGCCTCCCCTCACCTTCGTTCTTGCCGATCTTTACTTAAGGTGCCAGTCGCATGATTCAGCTCACTCGCCTCAATAATCATCCGCTAGCCGTGAACTCAGACCTGATCAAATTCGTCGAGCAGTCACCAGACACGGTGATCACACTTGTGAATGGGGAAAAGATCGTGGTTCGGGAGACTGCGCGGGATGTTCTGGAAAAAATTGTCGAGTTCCGGCGTGCCGTCCTCCAGGGAATCATGCTCTGGTGGGACAATCGCGCGGCGATAGCCCCTCAACTTGAGAATGGATCCGCCTTCGAGGAGAAGTAGGAGCGGGCATGGATAAGGCGACCCTCGGAGGGCTCGTATTAGCGATCGGTGGTATTTTGCTCGGGCTCTTGATTGAGGGGGGCAATCTGGGCCAGGTGCTACAGCCGACCGCGGCCATGATCGTCTTTGGCGGTACGCTGGGCGCAATACTTATTCAGTACCCTTTGCCGGTTTTTCTGAATGGATTCAAGCGGCTGATACACATCTTCATTGAACCTGGGCAGAATGCGCAGTCGACGATCGCAGTGCTGGTGAAGTATGCGAATCAGGCCAGGCGCGAGGGGATCATTTCACTGGACAAGGAAATCGAGACCATTCAGGATCCGTTTCTTCGCCGTGCGTTAATGCTAGCTGTGGACGGCACGGAATCCCGTGAACTGCGAAAAATCATGGAGCTGGAACTGGACAACAAAGAAGAGCAGGAAGAAAAGATTCCGCAGTTGTTCGAATCGGCGGGAGGGTTCTCTCCAACCATTGGAATCATCGGGGCCGTACTGGGACTGATTCAGGTAATGCAGCACCTGGACAAGATCGATGAAGTTGGGCGCGGGATAGCCGTGGCTTTTGTGGCGACGATTTATGGCGTGGGAGCGGCAAATATCTTCTTTCTGCCAGCGGCGGGCAAGCTGCGAATCCGAGTACGCGAAGAGCAGATTATTCGGGAAATGACGCTGGAAGGAGTGCTGTCCATTCTGGAGGGCATGAATCCGCGCATGCTGGAAGCTAAGCTTCTGGGCTTCCTGACGCAGGCACACGAGCCCGCGCCACCGGCTCAAGGATCTGAGACATGAGCCGCCGCACAAAGAAGCAACGACATGTAAATCACGAGCGCTGGCTGGTCTCGTATGCCGATTTCATCACACTCCTGTTCGCGTTTTTTGTCGTGCTCTATGCATCATCACAAGTGGACAAGCGAAAGGTGGGCAGGCTGGCATTGGCGATCCAGGTTGCGTTTCAGGAAATGGGCGTTTTTCCAACGTCATCCACGGAAGTGCCCATCGATTTCAGTGAGCCCATGCCCTTCAGCAGGGTGCAATCGGTCGAGAACATGCCAAAGAACGCGACTCTCATTCAAATTGTGTCACATCCCGAGGGCGGACTTGGCACGGGACGGGAGAACGGGGAGCTGGCCCAGTTGGAGACTGAGCTGGAGACGACGCTGGCGGCGGAAATCAAACGCAAAGAGATCGCCATGCACCGCGAGCCGGATGGCCTGGTGATCAGTTTGCGCGAAGTGGGATTTTTTGAGAGCGGCTCGGCGCAGATGAAAGCGGCTTCGGAGCCGGCATTCGATCGGATCGCGAACTTGTTGCGGGAACGCAACTGCCGCATCCGCATCGAGGGCCACACCGACAATGTCCCGATACATAATTCGCTATTTTCTTCGAATTGGGAGCTGTCGACGTCACGGGCGACCGAGATTGTTCGCATCCTGATTGTCCGTAATGGATACGCCCCGGGCCGGCTGAGCGCCGCGGGCTATGCAGAGTTTCACCCAGTTGCATCCAACGCTACCGCCGAGGGCCGGAGCATGAATCGCCGCGTCGATATCGTCGTTCTGGCGCGGGAGGTTGCACCCGCATCGGGGCCGGATGACACCAGTCGGAGCGACGCGGCTCACGTCAAGGACGGGCAGGACTCGACGCGGTCAAGTTCGACTGAAATGAAGGTGTCGAAGCCATCGGCCGCGATCGCGCGGGAACGGGTTCATTGATTCCAGCCTGGACGTTGTCTTTATTGAAATGCCGGATTGCCGCGCGATCGCAAAGAGCTTAACCTCCACCCCCAAGCGTGGAAGCCTTTTCCATCTTCAGCAAGCGGGTAAACAGACGGACAATCATGCCGTCGAAACGCGTGCCGCTCAACTTGGCGAGTTCAGCGATCGCCTGGTCGTGAGTTCTCGCCGGAGCGAAGGAGCGATTGCTCATCATGTTGGCATAAGCGTCGACAACGGCGATGATGCGGCCCAGGAGCGGGATACTTTCGCCTTGCAGCCCGAAAGGATAGCCAGTGCCATCGAATGCCTCGTGATGCGCCAGAATGGCCTGCGAAACACGATCAATGTCGGGAATGGCACGGAGAATGTCGGCGCCCAGCTGCGGATGAGTCTTCATTACAGAAAACTCTTCTTCCGTCAGCGCACCGGACTTGTTGAGAATGTAGTCGTCGATAAAAAGCTTGCCCACATCGTGGATTCGGCCAGCAAAAGCGGCGTCGGCGGCTTCCTGGGGTGAAAGATTTAGTCCACGGGCGATGATGCCTGCAAAGTGACCGCATTGCTCGCCATGGGTGGCGGCATTCGGTTCGCGCAACTCAGCTGCTTGCGCCAGGGCCTCGACCGCCTCCCGTAAAGCGCTTGTGTCGTTTTCGCCCGCGTTTGCGCCAAGTTTGCGCAGGGTGGCGCTCAACTCCTGCAGATGCTCGGGCCCGTTATGCTGACGTTGCAGAAATCCTTCGATATAGGAAGAAAGAAGCTGCCGCTGCATTGTCGAACCTTCGCGGAATGGTTCTGAGGTTGAAACCTGGTTGCCGCCTGCGTGCTTGGAAACATACATGCCAGCATCCGCGATGCGGATGAGATCCTCCATCGCAAAACCGTGAATGGGGAAACTCGCGACTCCGAAGCTGCCAGTAATGTGATGCTCTTCGAGCATGGGATCAGTCGCCAGCCACAAGCGCAGGCGTTCGGCTAATACCTGGGCCTGGTCGATTCCAGTTTCTGGCATCAGGATGATGAATTCGTCTCCGCCATAACGGGCGACGACATTGGACTGGCGGCATTTCTGTTCCAGCAGGCGCCCCACGCGAGCCAGAACCAGATCGCCTTCAAGATGGCCGAGGGAGTCATTGACTTCCTTGAATTTGTCGAGATCGATGAGGACCACTGAGAATGGACGCCCTGAACGTGAAGCGCGCTTCCACTCAGAGCTGAGCGCCTCCCAGAAAAAGCGACGCGTCTTGATGCCGGTGAGACCGTCGGTGATTGATTGCTGTTGCAGTTTCTGGAAGACGAACGAATTGTGGAGGGCCGTTGCCAGCAGGTCAGCAAGCGTGTTGAGAATGAGAACGTCCTGCGGCGCAAATGCGTTCTCGTCGCGGCTTTCGACATTCAGCACTCCAAGGAGCGTCTCGCCGTACGTGATCGGCAGGCAGAGTACGGCGCGCGATTCTGGCAGCACGCCGGATAATTGATTGCCGGCGGTGCTTTGCACCAAAGCGCTTACGCCGGTGCGCGCGACTTTACCAAGAACTCCCATGCCTACGGCAATTCGCCGCCCGAGAGCCAGCGAGGTAGTGCCGGCCTCGGCCTTGATCTCGATGTCTTTGGTCGCATAATCCATGATGCCAATGCCGATGTGGTCGTAGCGAAAGTTCTTTTGAATTTCGCGGACGATATCGGCCATCATCTGCTCGGCGTCCTCGCTCGAGATCGCCATCTTCGAGATGTTGTTCAGGAAGGCGAGATGCCGTGCCCGGCGCTGCTCTTCGGTAAACAGGCGCGCATTTTCGATGGCGACGCCCAGCTGGCCGGCGGCGGTTTCCATGACCGCGAGGTCGCGCTCCTGGAATTGAAATTCACGCTCGCAACTCAGCGCCGCCATAACGCCCGTCGGCTTGCCACCGAGAAGAATCGGCACGGCACAGAAGGAACGCGCCGGATGCTGAGGGACAAAGTCCACTCCCAGCTTGGCACGCATCTGTTCGAGATCGGATTCGATCAGCAGCGGCTGCCCCGTACGAAGAATATGTTCGGTCAGGCCATTGGTGATCTTACGAGAGCGTTTGGGGAGGGTCTCCCCGTTTTCGACTTCCAGTTCGAACCGAATCTCGTCTTCCTGCTGGAACGCGATGTAGAAGTTACTGGTATCGAAAATCTGACCCAGTTCCTCATGAACGGTGCGCAAGACTTCATCCTGGTTGAGATGAGAGCTGATCGCCTGGCCGATCTCGGTGAGCAACTCGTACTCTTTGGTCCGGCGCTGCGTCTCGTGCATGACCACGTAATTTTCGAGCGTCAGCGCGATCTGCAGGGTGAGGCCGATCATGAGCGTCAGGTTCGACGAACCGAACATCCGCCGTTCGGCGTGCGGAAACAGAATGACTCCGAAATTGTGCTCGCGGGTTTGCAGGCTGACGGCCATGACTTCGAAGATGCCTTCGGAAAGCAAAGCCTCTTTGAAAGCCTCGAACTTTCCACCGGAAAGGGCAGGCAAGGGCTCCTCGAGTTCCGCGATATTCGTGAACGTGACCACGCCTCCTCGCCGATATGCGAGTTCGGAGATGTAATCGCCAGCCTTCGTTTTCTGCAGCTTCTCAAGAAACGCCGGTGAAAATCCTTTCTGGACCGAAGGAATGGCGCCGCGCCATTGCGCCGAGATGTAAATGGCTCCCCGGCGGGAGGGCAGCGGGGCGACCAGGCGCTCGACGAATGCCTGAAAGCGCGGAACCAGATCGTCGGGTGACAAGAGGCGCCGCGGGTCGGTGCCGAGCGTCGAGAAGGCCAGGGCATTTTCCTGGACGGCATTGCGCTCGTTTTCAAACAGCACCATAACCATCGAGATGGCAAGCAGCATCTGTGGAATCGGCCCGAGGAAACCGCCGAGGCGGCCGACGCTTTCAATGAATGCCTGCCGGAATTGACCAGCGCCCATCAGCGCTCCCCACAGCGCGAGCGATATCGAAAGCGCGCGGAAAGCTACCGAGTTTCGCCGGAAGGCGTAGCGATAGTAATGAAAGGAGGCATAGAGCATCAGTGCTCCGAGCCCGATATCGAGCCGCAGATAGAAGGGAACCGGCTTTGCCTGTTCGACGAAAGTCCCGCCTACCATGTGTGCCCGCACGCTGACATAGCTGAGAGCGACGCCGACGAGCAGAATCGCAACGTCGAACCACTTCAGCTGAAATGGCTCTTTCATCAGGCGGGTTGAGACAAAAATGCATCCCGCCATGATGACCAGCAGAATCGAACTCAGAAAGAAAAACAGGGCGGAGGGATGCTGAAAATAGATCAGCGCCTCAACCGCGTAGTGAAGCGTATACGCGGCCCACGCCAATTGCCAGGCGCGAAAATAGTTTTGCCGGTTCTGCTCGTAGAGGTAGGAGAAGACAAGAAGAACCAGAAGGGCCACGGCCCCGGGGATCAGTACCTGACCTGTGGCTATGCTGTTCATTGGTCCGTCGAAGTCTGAATGCCGCCTTGCGCAGCCTGGGAATTTTACCTTGGTCTTGGCCCTAATCCTGTCACACTGGACATCGGGAGACAACCCGTGTCTTCTGCAAGTCCCCCTGGGTACGGGCTCTTGAGAAGTATCGTCTTATTAGATATGGATATGCCAGAGGGCGCAGGGCGCAGATATTACTAACGTAACCAAGGTAACCACTCGTTAGGGCAATTGTGTCTGAGTTCGGAAATCCACCTTTCCCCGGGGCGAAACCAGGAAGCCTGAAGCCGGAGGCTTGGGGGTCTTCAGGCTATATACTCAAAAGTCATGCTTCGGGTCAGATTCGCGCCGTCACCTACTGGCTTCTTGCACGTGGGAAGTGCCCGCACCTTCATCTTCAACTGGCTTTATGCCCGCCACAACGGAGGGACGATGGTCCTGCGGCTCGACGATACCGATGTCGAGCGCAACACCGAGGCCAGCGTCAACTCAATTTTTGATGGACTGCGCTGGCTCGACCTGGGCTGGGACGAATCCTACAAACAGTCGGAGCGGCTGGAACTGCACCGCCAGATTGCGGACGCAATTTTCCAGAAAGGCCTAGCTTACCGCGACTTTACTCCGGCTCACACGGGTGACAGTGAAAAATCGGGCGCCACGCAGACGTGGCTTTTCAATCCTGGCATGCGAGAGTTGTCCCGCGAGGAGAGCGACCGGCGGGCGGCGGCGGGCGAGTCGTTTGCGCTGCGATTTCGCGTGCCGCGCGGTCTCGGCGAGCAGGTCCGCTTCAGCGATACGGTTTATGGGGAGCAGATCAAGGCGGCGGATGATATCGAGGACTTCGCCCTGCTGCGCAGCGATGGCATGCCGACGTATCACCTGGCGTCGTGCGCGGATGACATCGATCTGCGCATCAGCCATATTATTCGCGGTCAGGATCATCTTTCGAATACCTTCAAGCACGTCTTGATTTTTGAAGCTGCCTGGGCCGGGGCAGGGTCCGGCGAAGCGAAGATTCCGCAGTTTGCGCATCTGCCGCTGCTGGTCGCGCCAGATGGATCGAAGCTCTCGAAGCGCCGACATGGGCCCGTCGTCAGCGTCACTACTTATCGCGACGCCGGATTTCTTCCTGCCGCCTTCATAAACTTCCTGTGCCTACTGGGATGGTCGCCGAAAGACGATCGCACCTGCATGACGCGGCAGGAACTGGTCGACGCTTTTTCGCTTGAGGGCATCAATCGCGCTAATGCGGTGGTGAATTTCGAGGAGGTCATTGGAAAGCCTACCGAAGTCGCCTCTCCCACCGACATGATCACGCCCTCTACCAGCCTTGTTATTCCAAGCGAAACGAGGAATGTCTACCCCGAAGAAACCTTTGATCCCAAAGCACTCTGGCTGAATGCAGAACATATCCGAGCGCTACCGGTTGCTGATCTCAGCGCGCAACTGCTTCCCGTGGTGCGGAAAGCTGGATTCGATATCTCCCCCGGAAGAATGCGTGCGATCACACCGCTTATTCGCGAGCGTATCAAGCTGCTGCGGGACGTATTGACCGTCGCTGATTTCTTTTTCCTAGACCAACTTCCACCTTACGATCCGGCCGAGCTGATTCCGCAAAAAGGAGACGCGGCCATGGCGCAGAAAGTCTTAACGCGCGCCCGCGAAGTACTCGCCGAAACCGAGTTCACGCACGACTCACTCGATCACGCGCTGCGTGCCGCGGCGCAGGAACTTGGGCTCAAAGCCGGACAGATGTTCCAACCGATACGAGTTGCCGTTTGTGGAAGAAAGAATGCGCCGCCGTTGTTTGAGACGCTGGTGGTGGTAGGGAAAGAGACAACGCTGAAGCGGATCGAAGAGGCGAGCAAGAAGGTCGGTTCCTTTGTTGCAAACTAAGGCAGCATGCGCCATCGCCGATTAGCGAAGACGCCCTTCCGCTGCCACCAAGAATAAGGGGCAACTAAGAAAACGGCAGCAATAATTAGCAGTGCATACTCTGCAATCCCCTGAGTGTGCGGAACGATCATGACTGCGCTGATGAGGATAATCCCCTCCACTGCCCCGAATCGGTCCATCTTTTGCGAGAAGCGGTTCATTGCTGGTTGCCCCCGACGAGTCGGACTACTTCTGACCGCTCAGTTGCTGGGCCTTCGCCTTGGCCTCAGCCGCTTCGGGAAACATTCCTTTGCTGGTGTAAACGTCCCCTAGAAGTTTTTCGTTGTCGGCATCGTCGGCGATCTGACGCTGCTTCAGTAATGATGCGATAGCATCATCGTAACGACCGAGGCGTGCCTGCTGTAGGCCGGTGTTGTAATTAAGCCCCGGATAGTTCGGATCGATGGCTGCGGCCCGCTGAAACTCCGCCAGTGACTCGGCGTCCTGATGTAGTCCAGACAACGCCGATGCTAGCCCCACGTGCCCGTCGGCGCTGTTCGGGTGGATCTTGAGCAACTGACGATAACTCTCCTGGGCCTTCGTCCAATCCTTTTGTTCCAGATAGATCAATCCAAGACGAAAATATGCCCCTTCGTCTCGAGGATTGAGAATGATAACTTGCTGCAACTCCGCTACCGCATTCCCATAGTCCTTCTTCGCCACGTAGGCGCGCGCCAAAGTGTCGTGAGCCGGAAGAAAGTTCGGATGTGCACTTACACTTTTCTTGAGCTGTTCAATCCCCTGGTCGAGCTGGCCCTGCTTCAGCAGATCGATACCGATCTGAGCATGCACCAGATACTCACGCGAATGCCGCAGCCAGAGAATGCCACCAGCGACGATGGCGATGCCCACGATCAATACGCCGATGCGTCGAAGAATATCGTCATGGTTCGGAGCCACCGTGGCGATGAGCGCGCCCAAAATCAGGCCCATAACTAATCCGCCAATGTGGGCGGCGTTGTCAGTGCGAGCGATCGCAGCTCCCAGAAAAATGTTGAAGCCGGCGAAGATGAGCAGGCTACGTAATGTCCCGGCAAGTGCTGCGCGCGGCAGCGAAAATTCCCCAAGATAGAACGATGCGATCAGCGCTCCAGCGATACCAAAGACCGCTCCGGAGGCTCCCACGCTTAAGACGCCGAGATTCCACCATAGGCTGGCCAGACTCGCCGCCAAACCGCAGATGAGATAAACGACTGCAAACGTCCAGTGTCCATAGACCGATTCCGCCAGCCGTCCCAGGTCCCAGAGGCACCACATGTTGAATGCGATATGGATCAGGCTTCCGTGCACAAAGACACAGGTGAGAAGGCGCCACCACTGGCCGCTTAAGGTCAGCGGACCAAAATTCGCGCCCCAATCCACGAGCGCCTGCAGCGGGGGATTACTCAACATGGCAGCGCCGACGGACAAGAGCATGCCGAGGAAAACCGCGACATTGGCCCCAAAGATCACCTGGGTGACACCCATTGAGGTCGATTGTTGCCGCAGCCAGGGAGCCGTTTCTACCCGCTGATACGCGACTTCTTCGCCCCGCTGCGCGGCCTGGTGCTGCACGCACCAACGGCAGATTTTTCGCCAACTGAAGGGTGGAAGCTGTCGCCCGCACTGTTCGCACTGTGCCATTCGACATATAGAATACAGGAGTATGAGTACAACGAATTCACCCAGCGAGGTTGCGCCCAATCCGCCTATTGAGCTTCGTCCCTCGAACTTCATTCGCGACGCGATGATCGATGACCTGAAAACGAAAAAGTACGGCGACGCCGTCATTCAGACGCGTTTTCCCCCTGAACCTAACGGTTATCTGCATATCGGCCACGCCAAAGCGATCTGTCTCGATTTCGGACTCGCAGACGAATTCCACGGCAAAACCAACCTTCGCTTCGACGACACCAACCCCGAGAAAGAAGAAACCGAATACGTCGAATCGATCATGAAAGACGTTCGTTGGCTGGGCTTCGAGTGGGAGGGGCTGTTCTATGCATCTGACTATTTCGACCAGCTGTACGAGTGGGCGATCAAGCTGATCAAAGACGGCAAGGCCTACGTCGACGATCTGAGCGCCGAGGAAATTCGCGAGTATCGCGGAACGCTGACCGAACCCGGCAAACAGAGCCCTTATCGCAACCGTTCGGTCGAAGAAAATCTTGATCTCTTTGAACGCATGCGCAAGGGCGAATTTCCTGACGGCTCGCGTGTGCTGCGGGCGAAGATCGACATGGCCTCCCGCAATCTCAACTTGCGCGACCCGGTCATGTACCGCATCTTGCACGCTTCGCATCACCGCACTGGGGACAAGTGGTGCATCTACCCCATGTACGACTACGCGCACGGGCAGTCCGATTCGATCGAGCATGTAACGCATTCGATGTGCACGCTCGAGTTCGAAGATCATCGGCCGCTTTATAACTGGTTCGTCCAGCAGCTCGGCATCTTTCCATCTCAGCAATACGAATTCGACCGGCTGAGCCTGACTTACACTCTCCTCAGCAAGCGCCGTTTGCTCAAACTGGTGCAGGAAAAACTGGTCCGCGGGTGGGATGATCCGCGCATGCCCACGCTTTCTGGCATTCGCCGCCGCGGCTATTCGCCCGAGGCTGTGCGCAATTTTGTCAGCGCCATTGGGGTCTCAAAAACCAACGGCACGCTCGAACTCGCCATGCTCGAGCACTTCGTCCGCGAGGATCTCAATAAGCATGCTCCGCGGGTCATGGCAGTGCTGAAGCCGCTGAAGGTGGTGATCGATAACTATCCCGAAGGCCAGGTCGAGCAGATGGAAGCGGTGAATAATCCCGAAGACGAATCTGCCGGCACGCGCCAGGTGCCGTTCTCCAAAGAACTCTACATCGAGCAGGACGACTTTCGCGAAGTCCCACCGAAAAAATATTATCGGCTTTCGCCCGGGACCGAAGTTCGACTTCGCTACGGCTACTTCATCACCGCAAAAAGTATGGTCAAGAATGATAAGGGCGAGGTCGTCGAAGTCCACTGCACTTACGATCCGGCCACCCGCGGAGGCAATGCTCCGGATGGCCGAAAAGTGAAATCAACGATTCATTGGGTTTCAGCAAATCACGCCATCGATGCGGAGGTCCGGCTCTATGACAAGCTATTCAGCAAAGAAGATCCGAATGATGTTCCAGAAGGACAGGAGTTCACGGCGAATCTCAATCCTGGCTCGCTTGAGATAGTTGAGCATGCCAAGCTCGAACCCTCGCTTGCGAATTCCGCGGTCGAGAGCCGGTACCAGTTCGAACGGTTGGGATATTTCTGTGTCGATCCGGATTCAAAGCCCGGAAGGCTGGTCTTCAATCGCACCGTCGCTTTAAAAGACACCTGGGCAAAGATCGAGAAGCGAGCGGTGGCGTGAGCGCTGATCTCTCCCGATGTAAATAAAAAAGGTCGGGGCGCGCCCGACCTTGGTGGCAGAACTCCAGTCTCGACTACTTCTTGAGCGAACGAATGTATTTCACTAGATCGCTGATCTGGTCTTTCGAGAGCTTTCCGTCATAGGCGGGCATTTTGCCTTTGCCTTTGGAGATGATGTCAGTTAATTGGGCATCCGACTGTCCCTGCACGTCGGCTGAACCGAGGTCACGAATTTTCAGGTTCTTGCCCATCGCCGTGTCAGCACTACCGGTGGCTCCATGGCAAGCGGCACACTTCGCCTTAAAGTCCGCGGCCCCATCCGCGAACATGTAGGTAGACGTCAGCAGCGCCAGCGTCAATACCGCGAGGGACGCCTTAAGAATTGTCTTCATCGTTCGATTCTCCTTATAAGTGAGAAGTAAGCGCTCTGGTTCGCGAGCGCGAGAACCCGTGCGTACGTTTCCTGGGAGGGACACTCTTCCCAAAGCAAGATTCGGTGGCAAAGGTTTTTCGGCAGCGACGATATCACAAAACACTAGAGTTACGAATACTTTTCCTCGTCCGTCCTGAGAACGGAAATCCGCACGTCTAGCCAGTTCGGGCTAGGCGAGGAGTCACCGAGGCTTTCAGGTTGCGAAAGGGTCGGCAGTGCTTTTCCGCATCCGCGCCAAATGCCGCCCAGCGGGCGCGATATCTCTCACTATTCTCTAGAACATGCACTGTTGAGAAATACAACATCAGAGTTAACGCAAGTGTCACCAATCATTTAGATTGGCCCGGCATTCCGGCATATTTGGCCCCCTCCATGCGATGCAAACTGTGAACTTCCCCTGCGGAGCGTGTCCCTTGGAACCGACGTTAGTAGTTGTCGGGCTAAATCACCGAACAGCAGCTGTAGAGGTTCGGGAACGTTTCTGGATTAGCGGCTGTCGTCAGGCAGAGGTTCTCTCGATGCTCTCACAAGCAGAAGGCATCGAGGAAGCGCTCGTCTTCTCGACCTGCAATCGCACGGAATTCCTGGTTTGGGGAGACCCAACTCTGGCAGTCAACTCCATCCTTCGGCTGCTCACAGCAGAATACGATCTGAAGCTTCGCGAGTGGAACGCTTTCTATCGCCTGCTCGACGAACAAGCCGTGGCGCACGTGTTCCGAGTAAGTTGCGGTCTTGACTCGACTTGCATCGGGGGGGAGCAGATAGCCCATCAAGTGACTCTTGCCTGGCAGCAGTCTCGAAACACCGGGTGCTGCGGCCCGGTAATGAATGCGGTCCTGCGCAAGGCGCTCTTTGTTCGCCGTCGCGTGCGTAAGGAAACTGCCCTTCACTCGCATTTCGTCTCGGCTCCCCATGCGGCGGCTCAGCTCGCAACCCAGATCTTCGGTGCATTGCCTGCGAACATCGTTGTCTTCGGTGCGGGCCATCTGGCACATGTTACTGCCCATGCCCTGGTCAACAACGGAGCTCGTTCCGTCACTTTGATCAATCGTACCGAGGAACGAGCGGCCGAACTCGTCAGGAGATTGGGCGGTCAAGGAGATATATTTCGAACCTGTCCGCTGGAGCTGCGCGACGAGCCTCTCAGCAAAGCGGATCTGGTGATCAGCGCAACCTCTGCCCCCCGCTTTATTTTCAACGCCGACGAGATGCGCCGCCTGGTGCCCGAGCGGAAAGGACGAAAGCTGGTAATCATTGATCTCGCGCTGCCGCGCGACATCGCTCCTGCCGTCCGCGAGTTTGAAGGCGTTCTGCTTTATGACCTGGAGGATCTGGAACGCGCAGTTGAGCCTCGCATCGGTACGCGAGCCGGTGAGGCCGAAGCCGAAAAAATCGTGCAGGCCGAAGTGCAGGGTTTCCGAAAGCAGCTATTGGCAGGAAGCGCAGGCCCGGAGGTCACTGCGCTGCGCGTTCGCCTTGATGAGATTTGCCGGCAGGAACTGGAGTCCTTCCGCCTTGAGCAGGGCCCATTCCCCAAAGATCAGGATCGTTTGATTGCGGCTGTGAGTGCGCGGATTACGAATAAGATTGCCGGATCGCTCGCTCGGGAATTGAAAGCGATTCCAGAAATCCGGGGCACCAGACGGATGATCGCAGGGATGTGATTGCGGTCGCGCAATTCCGGCCAATGTCCCCGCAGAAATCATAGAGGTATCGCGGTCGGAAGGCGCTTGCCGGCGCCAGACTTCGAGCCCGCCTGACCGCCCTTACCAGTTCACTTTCAACGCAAATTGAAATTGCCGCGGATCGTAGGCTGCGGTCGCTTGTCCAGCGTTCGTGAATAGCGGGCTCACTGCAGACACGTTATAGACATTTGCCATGTTGAACATGTCGGCGATCAGATCCAAGCTGATACGCTCGCCAAAGTTCACGCGCCTCGCTACGCGCATGTCGTTGAAGACAGTCCATGGGGTGACTCCGGCGTTGCGGCCAAGGTTGCCATCCAGAGACAGCAAAGTTCCATCGAAATTTGCGGGGCAAGGCTCCTGGAACAATCCAGTCGGAGAAAATTTGGAGGAAACTCCTCCTCCGCAGGCAGGATTGACGAACGTGTTGGGCCGGCCTGTAAGGGAGGAAAGCTGGAAATTGTCATCGCTGCCGGTAATGATGTTGAACGGCCGGCCGGAACTGAACTCGATCAGAGGAGCAAGCGTCCAGTTGCTGAAGAATTTGCTGACAAAGCTTGTGCCTGACAATTTGCCGCTGTTGTAAACCGCATTAAATACGAACCGATGCCGCTGGTCGAATAGCGACGTCGAGCGGTCAAGCTCAGGGTAGTAACTATCTTGCGGGGTGAGTGTTGATTGCAGATCAGTTGAATCGTCAATTGCGTGGGAATAGGTGTAGGACGCTTGTAATTCGTAGTTATGGCTGAAGCGCTTGCGCAGATTTGTCGTGAACCCGTGATAGATGGAGCTTCCGTTCGAGTAGTTCGCATCCATGTCGCCGAAAGGCACACAGCCGACGAACGTCTCGGGATTGCAGTTTTGATTGAATCCCTGGTTCGAGAGATTCGATAGGATCTGCTGCGCTACGCCAACGCAATATTGACCGGCAGGCCCTTGTGCCAGATATGCGCCGGCAACTGACGGATTCAAGCCGCCTGGGCGGAAAAAGTTCATGATCGCCGAATCTACCCAAAGTGGGCTTCCGGGTACGGAACAGCCGCTCATGGCGAATGGACTGGAGAAACTTGCTCCTTCATTGAGCGCGGTTATGTAATTGGTAAGCAACAAATCTCCACGAATCGTATTCGCGTTGATCGGCCGATTCAGCTTCCGGCCTCCGTTGAAGTTGTAGGCCAGGCTCAACGAATAGCCTGCTCCCAGATCCCGCTCAACTGTGAAGTTCACCTGTTGAGAATAGGCGTAGACAAAACCCTTCCCTTGGGGATAGCCGAAAGGCTGAAATCCGAGAGGCAGAAATGTCGAAGGATTCAGGTAGTTTTGAGTGAGAAAGATTGAGCTGGATGGCGGAGTCGCCAAGCCGCAATTGGGATCTCCAGTGGCACAGGAAAACCTTTGCTGGTTGGGCGAGAAGTTCAGGAGACCGAGAACGGCCGGGTTCGTAGTCGGTGAGCAGGGAGACGCTGTCGGGCCCCCGGCTGGCGGTATCAATCCCTGGAATATCGGAATCGCATTAAGGTTTCCTGGATTGCCCGAACCCGAGCAGCCTTGCGTTCCTCCAAAGGCCAACTGACCGCTGGAGGAACCGTCGGAAGCATCGCCGAGGAAATACAATCCCAACAAAGGATGATCAAAGAACACTCCGTAGGAAGCGCGGATCACTGTCTTCCCATCGTTCCACGGGTCGAATGCCATTCCGATGCGAGGCTGGAAGTTGTTTTTGTCGGTCTGAATTCCTTTCTCCAACCCCAACAGGTTATACGCGGGCAATGCCAGTCCCTGTGGAGGAGTAAATTTAGGCGGAATTTCGACGTCGTAGCGCAGCCCGTAGTTGAACGTTAGATTCGGTTTTACGCGCCAGCTGTCCTGCCAGAAAACTCCAATCGGAATGTTGTGAAATGAATCGCTCGGGCTGCCGAGACCCTGAATGTAATCCTGCGGAATGCCTGCCCCATAGGCCTGGACGGCGGACAGCCCGGGGAAACTGGAGGGAAGCGACAAATCTGAGGAACTGACGCTGCCGAAGTCATAAACTCCGCCGTAGTTGACCGTAAATATGGCGTTCAGCGGCAGGTAGTTGAAGTCGCCGCCAAACTTCATGTTGTGGCGCCCGACCGTCCAGGAGAAGTTATCGGTAAATTGGTACCGCTGCTCGGTGCGTTTGATGTAGGAATACGGCTCGCGCCCGAAATAGCCGTAACCGGGGATATTCACCGCCGGGTCCGATCCTCCGGGAATCGCTGTGTTGTAGAAATACGACAAGCCGCGCCGTGCATACTGGAAGCGGAGTTCGTTCACCTTGGTGTTGCCGATTGTCCACGTGTCTTGCACAACCCCCGCAATGTCCCGGAACGTCTGCTGCGAGGTGCGGGAATACGCGTTTTGTCCGAACGGTTGATCCTGTCCGCTGACTTCGATTCCAGTCACGGTGCTCGGGCTGACATGGATACTCAGGGAGAGTCGATTGCTGCTGGTGAGGTTGTGATCGATGCGGAACGAGTACAAGCTCGTCCCCTCAAAAACCGGGAAATTGCCTTCCTGAGAAACCAACGTCTGAAAGGAACTGGGAACATTCGTATTGGGGAAGATTGCCGCTGCCGGACACGAAGCCGGCGTGCAACTGGTGGGGAATCCAGCCCAACTCGAGAGCAGGCCGCCCGTAATCCCTTGCACCAGTCCGGCTGGCCAAGCACCATTAACGCCTTGTCCCGATGAGGCGCCCAGTAACGTCACATAGCTTTCGAGATTCGGAAGGCCAATGGCCCCAACTTGGGCCGGAGTCAACCCGGCCAGAAATCCCGCCTGCTCGGGAGTGGCTTGAATGACTCCGAACGGGAGCGGGACGGCGCCACCCGCGATTGTGGAGGTGTCAAAGGGAACCAGCCCAAAATTTCCCTGCCCGATGCTCGAGAATCCGGTCTCGTGCCGACGGGTGACTTCATACGAAAAGAAGTAGTATGTCTTGTCTTTCTTGATCGGACCCCCGAACGCCGCACCCGCCTGAACCCGCGTATAGGCGGGATTCGATGTCGTCGAGAATGGGTTCACCGCCTGAAAATTTCGATTGCGCAGATATCCAAACACGTCGCCATGGAAGTCGTTTGATCCCGACCGGGTGATGATGTTGACGACGCCGCCAGCTGCCCGGCCATACTCTGCCGCGTAGCTGTTGCTGATGATCTGGAACTCTTGCACATCCTCCTGGGACACCGTCGAGCGCACACCATTCACGGAATTGTCCGTCGCATCGGCGCCATCCACGTTCACCAGGTTCGACCGAGCCCGCTGCCCGCTCATGTTCAGGCCGGATGTGGGAGCCGCGCCCGTATTCGGCGCGTTATCTCGCAGTACCTGCGAGTCAGTCAGCGTGAAATTGATGTAGTTCCGGCCATTGATGGGGAGATTATCGATTCGGCGCTCGCCAATCGTGTCGGTCGTGGAACTGCGCGAAGTTTCTACCAGCTCGGCCTGAGAACTGACCTCGACGACCTCTTTGCCCCCCGCGACGGTGAGAATGAGGGGCAATTCCACAATTCCGCCAACGGTGATGGAAACATCCGCTATCTCCGCTTTCGCGAAGCCGGCGGCCTCCACAGTGACTTGATAGGTTCCAGGAGGCAGTTGGCGCACGTTATACCCGCCCAATCCATCCCCGCTGGCCGCCCGTTCCAGGCCCTTGCCAGCATTGCTGACGGTGACGGTAGCATTCGTGACCACGCCGCCCTTCGGATCCTTTACCGATACTCGCAGGTCGCCTGTCGCGACGCCCTGGGCAATCGCAAATTGCGGCACCATTACCACCGCTAGAAACACCGCACAACCGAGCAGACGCAGCATGACCTTCATAGGGCTCCTGAGACCATCCGCCTTGACGCAGACGGAAATCAAAGTGCGCGATTTGTCACAATCGACGTGGATCGCTGGCACGAGTGTGAGGAAGTCCGCTGATTTGTAACATCAGACAAGGCTTTTTCGCAAGCAATAAGCTGGATTACCTGCAGTGGACATAACTGTGCGCTGACGGTTAGTCCCCAGAGTCATAAAGGAGACGCATTGCACTGTTTCGAATTTCAACAGTTTTGGGCAAGGCTCTCGCAAGGCTGCCGCATTCGCTGCTATTGTGGAGCCGATGTTTCTTTCGAATGTCCGCACGAATTCGATCGTCGAGGGGAGGCAACCTGTGTCGTCCTCGACCATTCAGTCTATGGTTGGCGATCTTAAGCAGGTGCTTGTGTGCTCGCCTCAAGGGGCCGGCTGGGATCGCGCCGAAAAGGCGGCTGCCTGGCTGCAACTCGGATTTCATCAGGCGCCGAATTTTCGCGTTGCGCAATCGCAGCATGAGGAGCTATGCCGCTTACTCGAAGACGCCGGTGCCGAGGTTGTTTTCCTGCCGCACAAGCCTGTGCCGATTGCGGATGCGCCCGCCGACTCCGTCACCCTCGACGCCGTGTACACGCACGATGCCTCTTTCCCCACCGACTTCGGACTCATCCTCATGAACCCGGGCAAAGCGACTCGCGTTCCCGAAGGACAGGAGCAAGCCGCTCGTTGCGGCTCGATCGGGATAGGCGTCCTTGGAGCAATCACGGCTCCCGGCACGAGCGAAGCCGGCGACATCGTCTGGCTCGATCGGCGCACGCTGGTAGTCGGCAATGGCTATCGCACAAATCGCGCCGGCATCGAACAACTGCGCGCGCTTGTCGCTCCGAAAGCAATCGAAGTCCTCTCCGCGCCGCTGCCCTACGGTCCCGGCCCCTCCGCCTGCCTGCACCTTATGTCGCTGATGAGCCTGCTCGACGAACACACCATCCTTGTCGATCTCCCTTGGCTCGCCGTCGAAACGGTCGAACTCCTTCGCAGGCGCGGCTTCGATCTTCTGGAAATCGATTACTCCGAGCGCGACACGCTCGCCTGCAATGTGCTCTCGCTCGGAAGCAAACGACTGATCGCTCTCGAAGAAAACGCCAAGACCAATCGCCGACTCCGCGACGCTGGCTTCGACGTCCGCACCTTCACCGGCTCCGAACTCTGCATCAACGGCTCCGGCGGCCCGACGTGCCTGACGCGCCCGCTGTTGCGTCGGTAGCATTGAAGACTCGCCTGCCCTCCATGGTTTTCACTTCTTCGTTCTGAATTCTTACTCTGACTTCCCACCTCATCGCCGTTCCCTTGGTAAAATTATCAGCAGTCATGCTTCTTCCGTTCGTCCGCGAAATTTTCGCGGAGGTGGAACAACTCCCAGCCTTCCGGCGTGCAACCTCCCATCTGCGCGAGAGCACGGGGCGGATTAGTGTCTCTGGCCTATCCTCTTCCGCGAAGGCTCTCATCACCGTTTTGCTTCAACGCTACGCCGAGCGGCCGTTTATTTGGGTAGTCGCCGATAACCGCGCGGCCGAAGACCTGTTGCCGGTGCTCGCCGCGTTCGCCGAACTGACAGGCTCCGCTGATCCCGACACGGTCGTCTCCTTGCCCGCGCGAGACGTGCTCGCCTTCCAGAATCTTTCGCCGCACCCCGAAATTCAGGAAGAGCGCGCGACCGCACTTTGGAAAATTGCCACCGGCCGCGCCGCCATCGTCGTCTCGCCTGTGAGCGCGACCACGATTCTTCTTCGCGCGCCCGAGTACTACGCCGATCTCGCCCGCATCCTGCGCCGCGGAGAGACCTTCGACCTCGACCGGCTCCTCGAACACCTCAACACCGTCGGCTACACATCAAGCGACGTCGTCGAAATGCCCGGCCAGTATGCCGCCCGCGGCGGCATCCTCGATGTCTATTCGCCCGAGGCCGATCGTCCCGTGCGCGTCGAGTTTTTCGGCGATGAGATCGAGTCGATGCGCAAGTTCGATCCCGCAAGCCAGCGCTCGTCGAATCCTGTCGATGAAGTCGTGCTCCTTCCGCTCACCGAGACCCCGGTCAACGAAGAACTCCTCGGAGCCATCAACGCTCGCCTTTCCGGTAAACGCATTTCGGGAACCGCCGAAGCCGTCGAGCAGGCCGCCCGCGATTCCGGTGCCGGCGTCTTTCCCGGCTGGGAGTTCTACGCTCCCGTCGCCGGCTCCGACCGCACGATTTTTTCCATGATCCCCGAAGCGCGCGTCATCCTCGACGAGCCCGAACTCCTCGGCCAGGAACTTGACAAAGTCTGGAGCCGTATCGAAGAAGCGCACGAGCGCAGCGGAGTCGGCAATCTAGTGTGTCCCACCGACCTTTATCTTTCGCCCGACTCCTGGCGCGAGATGACCAGCAAACTTCCCGGCTTCGATCTCGAATATCTGGCGATCACGCGGCCCAGCGAGAATGGAGAGGCGAGCATCTCGGATTCAACCGATGATGCCGCAACCGGCGCCATCGGCGGTCGCGACGGAAACGCAGCCGAACCAGTCGCCGAAAACGCCGACTCCGTTTCCTTCCTCTCCCAACCCGCGCCCCGCTTCCACGGCAATGTCCCCTCTATGATCGAAGATGTTCAAAAGCTCACCACCTCTGGCAATCGCGTCATCCTCGCCGCGCCCAACACCGGAGAGGTCGAGCGCCTCGCCGACATTTTCACCGAATACAATGCCAGCTTCCGCCTGGGCAGCCGCACTCGTGGAGGCGAAAGCTACGCCGACGAAACCGCCTATTTCGCGGGCGAGGTCTTCACCACCACTTTGCTCAAAGCCTACGTCCCCGATGGTTTCATCCTGCCCGAAGCGCACGTCGCCGTCTTTGGAGCACGCGATCTCTTCGACGAATCAGACCTTGTTGCCTCGCGCCCCGGCCGCCAAAAATCCAAAGTCTCCGCCTTTCTTTCCGATTTTCGCGATCTTCAGGTCGGCGACTACGTCGTTCACGTCGAGCACGGCATCGGTCAATATCAGGGCCTCAAAGAAATCAACCAAGGTGATGGTACCGCCGAGTTCATGCTGCTCGAATATGCCGAAGGCGCGCGCCTCTATGTCCCGCTCACGCGCCTCGATCTTGTCCAGAAATACCGCTCGCAAGAAGGCGCTAAGCCCGCGCTGAATCATCTCGGCACGCAAGCCTGGGCCAAAACAAAGGCCCGCGTGCGCAGGGCCATGAAAGACATGACCGACGAGCTGATCAAGCTCTACGCGCAGCGTCAGTCCGCGCAGGGCCATGCTTTCCCTGCCGACACCGAGTGGATGAAGGAATTCGAAGACGCCTTCGAATACAGCGAGACCGAAGACCAGGCGCAGGCCATCGCCGACGTCAAGCGCGACATGCAATCTTCCCTTCCAATGGATCGCCTGCTATGCGGCGACGTCGGCTACGGCAAAACCGAAGTCGCCATGCGCGCCGCTTTCAAAGCGCTCAGCGATAACAAGCAGGTCGCCGTCCTCGCGCCGACCACCGTTCTTGCCTTCCAGCACTACGAAACTTTCAAGCAGCGTTTCGCCGCCTTCCCGGTAAAGGTTGAAATGATCAGCCGCTTCCGCACTCCCAGGCAGATCAAAGAAATTCTCGAGCGCACCGCCGTCGGTAAGGTCGACGTCCTGATCGGCACGCACCGCCTGCTTTCAAAGGATGTCAAGTTTTCCGATCTCGGCCTTCTCGTCGTCGATGAAGAGCAGCGCTTCGGAGTTCGGCACAAAGAACGCATCAAACAGATCCGTACCCAGGTCGACGTGCTCACTATGTCGGCCACGCCCATTCCGCGCACGCTGCACATGTCTCTCGTCGGCCTGCGCGATATGAGCGTCATCGAGACTCCGCCCAAAGACCGCATGGCGATTCAGACCGTCGTCGCCAACTGGGATGAAAAACTGATCCAATCTGCCATCGAGCAGGAACTCGACCGCGGCGGCCAGGTCTACTTCGTTCACAATCGCGTCGAAACCATCTGGGAGATTGCCGCCAAGCTGCAGACGCTGGCGCCGAAGGCTCGCATCATCGTCGGTCACGGACAAATGGGCGAAGGCGAACTCGAAAAAGTGATGCTCAAGTTCATGCATCACGAAGCCGATATTCTGGTCTCCACTACCATCATCGAAAACGGGCTCGACATTCCGCTCTGCAACACCATCATCATCAATCGCGCCGATCGCTTCGGCCTCTCCGAGCTCTACCAGCTGCGCGGCCGCGTCGGCCGCTCCAATCGCCGCGCCTACTCCTATCTGCTATTACCCAGCGAAATCGAACTCACGCCGATCGCGCGCCGGCGTCTCGCCGCCCTGAAAGAATTCTCCGATCTCGGTGCTGGCTTCAAAATCGCCGCGCTCGATCTCGAACTCCGCGGCGCCGGCAACCTGCTAGGCGGAGAGCAATCCGGCCACATCGAAGCCGTCGGCTTCGAGCTCTACACGCAGATGCTCGAACGCGCCGTGCGCGAAATGAAGGGCGAAGCCGGAGTCGAAGCCACCGAAATCCAGCTCAATCTCGGCCTCAACATCCGCATCCCCGCCGAATATATAAAGGAAGAGAACCAGCGCCTGCGCATGTACAAGCGCGTCGCAGGGGTCGAAACGGAATCGCAACTGCACGACGTCCATTCCGAACTGATCGATCGCTACGGCGAACCGCCCTCAGGCGTTCGCAACCTGCTTGCCTATGCCGCGCTAAAGCTGCAAGCCATGCGCGTCGGAGCCACCACGATTGAGCGCAAGCGCGAAATCGTCAACATCAAATTCAATCAGACCGCGGCTATCGATCCCGGCAAGCTCGCGCGCTTCGTCGCCACTCAGCCGAAAGCGCAATTCACTCCCGACGGGACGCTGAAATTCACCATCAAGATCGCCAGCGCCGAAGCCATCCTCGAAACTCTGCGAGACCTACTCGAAGAACTAGAAGCTCAGGAAGCGCCGGCTCCAGCCTCGTAGGGACGACAGGTGTCTACTGCCGGTTCGATCAGTCGCGATCTCAGATACAATGCTTCGGCACAGGGCACTCGCTATGAGCCACGAAGCCGATAGTCAATCTGGGACCCCACTCAGCGGGACAAATCATGCGGCCATCGCCTCCAGCAAGTCATTCCGCGACCTGCTGGCTATCAAGAAGACCTTCATCATCCCCGCGTTCCTCATTTTCCTCGTACATTATTTCGCGCTCGCCCTTTTGATCGGCTACGCCCCCAAGCTTGCATCAACCCGCGTCATCGGCACCGTCACCGTCGCCTACCTCTTCGCGCTTTCACAATTCCTCGTCGGCTGGATCATCGCTGCCCTCTACATCCTCGCCGCCTCAAGATTCGACACGCTCGCCGCCGACATTCTCGCCCCAACCGGCGTTCCCCAACACAATGCTCCGCGAGGAGCCGACTGAGTGTCGATCTCCCTCGCCGTCTTTCTCGCCTTCGTGGCTGGCACGCTCGGCATCACTTACTGGGCTGCTCACCGCTCCAGCGGCGCGAGCGCCTACTTCGCCGCCGGCCGCAAAATCACCGCCTGGCAAAATGGATTCGCCGTCGCCGGCGACTTCATGAGCGCTGCGTCCTTCCTCGGCCTCATCGGCCTGATCGCTCTGCAAGGCATGGATGGCGTCCTCTACTCCGTCGGCGGTTTCGTCGCCTTCGTCACCATTCTTCTTCTCATGGCCGAGCCTCTGCGCAACCTGGGCAAATACACCATGGGGGACGTTCTTGCCTATCGCTTCAACCCGCGTCCCGTCCGTGCTCTCGCTGCCTTCAGCACCATGGTCACCGCCACGTTCTACATGATTGCGCAAATGGTCGGCGCCGGCGCCCTCGTCAATCTCCTGCTCGCGAATTCCGGCATTACTTACAACATGGCCGTCGTCGGCGTCGGAACATTGATGTTGGTCTATGTTGTTTTCGGAGGCATGCTGGCCACCACCTGGGTACAAATCATCAAGGCCATGCTACTCTCACTCTGCGGAGTTGCTCTCACCCTCCTTGTCCTCCACCGTTTTCATTTTCATCTGCTTGAGATCTTCGCCGCCGCCAGCCACATTACCTATCACCAAAATGGACACCTCGTGGTCCGCGATTTCCTTCAGCCCGGCCTTCACTATCACCCGCCCCGCGGCCCCGTCGACCTTATTTCTCTCAGCATCATGTATGTCTTCGGCACCGCCGGCCTGCCTCACGTGCTGGTCAAGTTCTACACTGTTCCCGATGCCAAAACGGCCCGCCACAGCGTCGTTTGGGCCATGTTCGTGATCGGAGGCTTCTACGTTCTCGCCACCCTCATCGGCCTTGCTGCTGCCATCGATCCCGGTCCCGACTCCATCCTTGCGCGGGGGGGCACCAACATGGCTGGCCCTCGTCTCGCGCAGGTCGTTGGCGGCGATCTCTTCTTCGCATTCGTCTCCGCCGTCGCTTTTGCTACCATCCTCGCTGTGGTCGCGGGATTGATGATCAGCGCCTCAACCTCATTCGCCCACGATTTCTGGACCAATGTGATCCACCACGGTCGCGAACGCACTTCCAGCGAGAGCGTGTTTGTAGCGCGGATTTCCGCCGTCGCCGTCGGAGCCCTTTCCATGCTCATCGCCACGCGCCTGGGACCGGCCTCGAACGTTATCATCCTGGCGACCTTCGGCATGGTCGTCGCCGCCTCCGCGAATTTTCCCGTGCTCGCGCTCTCGATTTATTGGCGCCGCTTCAACACCGCCGGCGCCGTTGCCGGGCTCATTGTCGGGCTGGCCGCGAGTCTCGCGCTCATCGTGGCTAGCCCCAATTTGATGGGGGTCGATCCGATAAGTACCACGGGAGGCCGGCACCTGATTCAGGCCCAGCCCTGGTATCCGTACGAAAATGTAGGTATTGTCAGCGTACCGCTAGGATTTCTCGCGGCCATCCTCGCGACGCTTTTCAGCAAAGAGCCCAGCTCCGAAGAAACATTCGACGAGCTACTCGTCCGCGCTAATACGGGTCTTGGCGCCGAACGCGCTACGGCGCATTAATGATGTGAGTCAAGAACGCACTTAAGAATTTGCATTAGGACCGTGCCTGGAAGGTAAAGCCTGAAGGAATGATCAAAAACTCTTCAAATCTGCAATGCGGTTCCTGCAAATCTGCAATCCGAAATCTCAATCTACAATCTAACTTCCTCAATACACCTCTGCAATTCGACTTCTACTTCTGACTCGCAGCTAGATTTCTCCCGTCTTCATCTGCCGCGCAATGTATTCCGCCTGCCGCAGCGCGAGCGCGACAATGGTCAGCGTCGGATTTGCCGACCCCGGCGTCGTGATCCCACTCCCATCCGAAATGAACAGATTCGAAATATCATGCGTCTGTCCCCACGCATTTGTTACTCCATCGCGCGCGTTCGCGCTCATGCGCGCTGTGCCCAGATTATGTGTCGCCGGAGGTACCGGCCCAATCACCACGCGCATCGCCCCGATCCCTTCAAACATGTTTTTCATCCGCGTTTTCGCGTGCGCGCGCATCGCCCGATCGTTCGCGTGTTCGTCCACATGGACGTTTGCCACTGGCACGCCAAACGCATCTTTCACATTCGCATTCAGCGTAATCCGATTGCCCGCGCGCGGCAGATCTTCGCCGTTGATAAACATGCCTGTCAGATTGCGATAGCCTTCCATGATCGACGCGAAATCGCGCCCCCAGCCATACGGCAACCCGACCAGCGGCAAGGTTGGCAAATCGAGCGTCACTAGCTCAATGCGATATCCGCCAGCAAATCCGCGCCGCGTATCATGGATCGCCTCATCTTCAATCACTCCCGCAATCGTCGCGCCCCGCCACGAATACACGGGCTTATCCATGATCGCCCACACGAATCCGGTGATCTGGTGGCAATAATTTCTCCCCACCTGTCCCGATGAATTCGCGAGGCCCTGCGGAAATTTCGCGGACTCCGAAAGTAACAACAATCGCGCGGTTTCAATCGCATTTCCCGCAACGCACACCGCGCGCGCTTTCTGCCGCTGCTCCTTGCCCTGGCTGTCACGGTAGAGCACCGCGTTCACGCGGCCGTTCGCGCCGTGCTCAATCCGCGTCGCCGTCGCCTCAACCCGCAGATCGAGATTGCCCGTATTCTCCGCCTCCGGTATCGACGTGTAGAGCGTGCTCCACTTCGCGCCCATCTTGCAGCCCTGCACGCAAAACCCTTGCTGGATGCAGAATCCCCGCCCGTCATACGATTCCGAATTGATCGCCAGATGTCCGGTGTGAACCTTCTTATAGCCCGCCTTCTTCGCTGCCGCATACATCACTTTGAAATTATTCGACGCCGGCAACCCGGGCATGTCGTTGCGCCTCGTCACTCCCATGCGGCGCTCGGCAATCGCGTAATACTTTTCCAGCTCTTCGTATGCGATCGGCCAATCGATCAGTGACGCTCCTGCAATCTCGCCATAGGTAGTGCGCGCGCGAATCTCCCACGGCTGCAGTCGCGGACACGATCCCGTCCAATGCACCGTCGTCCCGCCAACCGTTTTGCAGTGCCACACCGGCAATGTCGGAAAATCGCGCGCCACGCCCCAATCGCCGCTCTGGGTGCGCGTATCGAGCCATGTGAGTTGAGTAAACGCTTCTCCAGGAACCTGCGAGAACGTCTCGAGCGATTGCCGCTTGCCCGCTTCGAGCAGAACAACCTTGATGCCGCGCCGCGTCAGTTCATGCGCGAGCGTCCCCCCGCCCGCACCGGAACCGATGATGACCAGTACGCTCTCGTCTTTGAGATCAAATCTCACCATGTCGAAAAGTCACACTGGCATCGGACCGCTGTCTTCAATCGGCACGTCTGGCAGCCAGCGCAGATCATTAAACCCGCGCAGCAGATACCCTCCCTTCGAGAAGGCCTCACCCTCATAGCCGAAATACGCATATGCAAGGGGAGTCGCATACAAAACCTGTACTATCTTCAATCGCACGGTTCTGAAAAATTCGCCGTCCTCAATCTTCTTCAACGCGGCCACGCGATCATTCTCCGTCTGCTTCGCGAAATCTCCGCCAAGCGCCGCCACTCCATCCTTGACCATCTTGCGAAAGCGTTCATCCTTCGTCGCATCCTCGTCCACGCTCCTGATCACCAGCGCATACGCCGCATCTTCCAGTTTGTCATGCGGAGCGATAGTCCGCGACAGGGACATCAACGTTGTCGCTTCCATAGAAGTGAAAGCGGTCAAATCAATCGCCCACGTTCGTGCCGGAGCGATCAACGCAAGCGGACTCCCCGCCACTACGACCCCGGTCAGCAGACCAGTGGTAGTTTTCAAAAACTGACGCCGTGGTAGGAGTTGGTTCATAGAAAAGTTCCTGCCTCATGCAAAGTTACGAATCGGACGCGTGACGCCCGGTCGCCTGCAGCCTTCACCCTTCACCCATACTTCGGCGGATTCACCGACTGATCCATCCCCATCGTTTTCTGTCCGCCCTTGGCTACATTCACGCTGACAAGCCACGGCTCATTCGCCGCAAACGCAGCTCGCAGCGCCGGTTCCAGTTCTTCCGCCCGATCCACTTCCTTCGCCGCCATCCCATAACCCTGCGCGATCTTCACCATGTCGATCCCGGGAAGATCCATGCCGTGCACATTCCGCCCGACTTGCGTGAAGTCGCAGAATCCTTTCAATGCGGAGTAGTCGGAGTTGCGCAACACGATCACCACCACCGGAGCCTTGTTCTGTACCGCGCTCCACAGAGCCTGAACCGAATATTGAATCGACCCATCCCCGATCGGGCAAACCACCCGCCTTTGGGGCCGCGCCATTTGCAATCCAACCGCCGCCGGCAATCCGAACCCGAGCACTCCGTTCGGGACCGAATAAAACGACCCGGGCTCGTTCAAAATCAAATGACGGTCGAGATCGCCCTTCCCCGAAGGACATTCTTCCACGATCACCGAATCCCCCGGCACGACTTGATTCAGTGTACTGAATAAATAAGCTGTTGTAATCGGATTGGAGGGCTCAGGAGTTGGCACCGCCCTTCTTGTTGCCGCTCCCGCCACATTCGCCGTGGTTGCCGGTGGACCCTGCCTCGCTTTCGCGTGAGCGCGAATATACTTCGCCACTTCCGTCACATCTCCAACAATGCTTGTACCCACCAGGGCTGCCGCTGCCATCTCCGGGTCATTTGTAATCTGGAACAGTTTCGTCCCCGGCTTGATCGGATTTCCGGGCACGTAAGCGTAATAAAGAAAAACTCGCGCGCCTAACACAATCACCAGATCGTGCTTGGCAAGTTGATCCCCCAGTGGTTGCTGCGCTGGCAGCAATCCTCCACGAAATAGCCGATGCCCGCGCGGAAAAGTCCAGCGCGATGGAATCGGATCTTGATAGATGTCGGCATTTAAATGCTCCGCCAACTCGAGCATCGCATCCCATCCATCGTCTTCTTCAATCTGCGAGCCCGCGATCAGCGCCGGACTCTCGCTCACATCGAGCGCGCGAATCGCTTCATCAAGCAACGCACGATCGGCGAGACTTTTCTTGCTAACCTTCCGTACCTGTGCCGCCGGAGACGGGTGCGTCCAGTCATCCATCGGGATCGACAGGAACACCGGTCCTCGCGGAGCCTGAATCGCCAGGTAACTCGCGCGCGCAATCGCCGCCGGCACGTCTTCGGCGCGCACAGGTTCATAAGCCCATTTCACATATGGCCTCACCGTCTCGACCGCGCGGCTTGCAAGAAAAGGTTCCCCAAGAAGTTGCCGTCGATCCTGCTGTCCTGCCGTGACAACGAGCGGCGCCTGCGCGTACCAAGCATCTTGAATTGCCGACAACCCGTTCCCCGTGCTCGCAATCGAATGCAGATTAACGAAGGTCGGCTTGCGGCTGCCCAGTGCGTATCCCACGGCCATGCCCGCGGCCACGCGCTCTTGCAGACCGAGTATGTATTTGAAATCCACCGGCATGTCGCGCAGGAATGGCAACTCGGTCGATCCGGGGTTCCCGAAGATCACCGTCATTCCCAGCTCACGCAGAATTTCGTATGTGGCTTCACGAATGGTGCTCACGCCTGCCTCATTTCATTCATTGCAATCGCGCTCGTCTTCGAACAGGTTGCGATGTTATATCATTTCGCCGCGAGTCGATATCGAGGCTCCTCGTAAAAACACTCTATGCCTCTGAAAATTTGCATCGTCGGCTGCGGAGCCCTCGGCAGCGTGATCGCGGGCCATCTCGCGGGTCTGGCTGAAGTTGAAGTCTACGCTTACGACACCTTTGCGGAACACATGCTCGCCATCCGAGAGCATGGATTGAAAATCAGCGGCACCGCCGATTTCACCGTCAACCTGCACGCGACCGTGAATCCGCTCGAAATCCCGCTCTGCGATTTCGGTATCTTCGCCACCAAGAGCATCCACACACGCGCCGCCATTACGCAAACGGCTCACATTTTTGGTCTTTCATCTGCGGTGTGCTCTGTACAGAATGGCCTCGGCAATGAAGAGATTATTGCCGAGCGAGTCAAGTATGTGATTCGCGGCGCCGCGGGTTTTGGGGTCCACATGCGCGGGCCCGGCCACGCCGCCGTCGAGTTCTACGGCGATCTATGGATCGGACCCTTCGAGCCTTCGGGCACGCCTTACTCATTGGTTGAACAACTCGCCCAAATCATGAATCGCGCGGGCCTGCGCTTTGTCGCGATGCGCGACGCGCGTGGCGCGCAATGGACGAAACTGATCTTCAACTCCGCCGCCAACTCCATCAGCGCCTTAACTCGCCTTCATCTCCGAGCCGGAGCCCAGTTCGCACCCACGGCCGCTTTATACGAAGACGTCCTCAAAGAAGGAGAAGCCGTCGCTCGCGCGCTCGGCATCACCCTGCAAGGCGATCCTCGAGCAATCATCGCTGAAGGCGTCAAGGCTCCCACCAAGAGAAACGCCAGCATGCTGGTCGATGTGCTGACCCAGCGGCCGACCGAAGTCGACTTCATCAATGGCGCCATCGCCGACCAGGGCGAGATGCTCGGCGTGCCGGTGCCTCTGAATCGAACAATCTGGCAGTTGCTCAAGGGGTTGGAGCATTCGTGGGGTGATCCTTTTTGAACAACCGCAATCGACTCAAGGATGGATGCGCGTGCCATCTACCTTTATACGAAACAAGACGTAGGGCTTCTGGCGGAGATCGTGGCCCAAGTTAAACACCGGCTGGCGCTCAATCTCGTTGGCGGTGAAATAAAGATATCCATCCGCCGCTAAAGACATTGTGTCGGGCCACAAAACGTGCGGATCGTGAACCAGGGTCTCAATCTCTCCATCCCGGTTCCAGCGAAGGATCGCGTCGTGCTCGTAGTTGCTTAGGTAGATGCGCCCCTGCGCATCGGACTCGAGCCCATCCCCTGCGCCTCCCTTATCGCCAAGGTCTTTCACGGTGGCGGCTACATCGGCGTCCTGCTTGCTGCGGTCTACAAGCGCGTCGATGCTGACGCTGTAGAGATGCCGGCCGATGAGCGGACAATAGTAGAGGGTCTTGCCATCAGGGCTGATGGCGATCCCGTC
>DATJNC010000119.1:0-8699 GCA_035508395.1 Terriglobales bacterium
ACCAGCAGGCAAAACAACGATGCTCGTAGAATTCCTCGCACCATGAGAAAGCCTCCTTTACCTTGAGTGTGATCGATAAGACTCGCGGCGAAATCTATTACCTCGCCTTGTTTTTACCGGAACAGCCGCTTAGACGAATCAACCTCCCAGCAGTAAGCAAGAGGTTTGAAGGGACGCGACTTTAGCCGCGCTAACCGAAACAGAAAGAAAGCGGCCTTAAGCCGCTCCGTTCCTGGGCTACCAAAAGTCGAATTCACACGTCCAACGCCATATCCCCATCTGTCTTTTTTCGGGGAACCGCGCCTGCCCATCCTGCGTATCTTGCTTCAGGGCGAGCGCCCAGATGTCTGCCCACCTTTCTCCCGGGTCCTTTATGCGGATGCTGCTCGAAATCGTGCGTCAGTCGCTCTCTACCTTGTGGGCGCACAAGCTCCGTTCTTTTCTCACCATGTTTGGGATTGCCTGGGGAGTCGGATCACTGCTCCTGCTTGTCGGCCTGGGCGAAGGTTTTCGCAGCGGCCAGAATCGCCAACTCAAGCAGCTGGGCGAGGACATTATGTTCACGTTCCCCGGCCGCATTCCGGCGGTTGAAGGCAGCACGCAGTCCGGCCGCACCTACCATTTCACGTACGCGGATTACCTGGCTATTCGCAACCAGGCCCGCTCGTTGAAATTTGTCTCCCCGGTGCTGAATCGCGAAGACCTTCGTGCGGTTAGCGACTACAGCTCAGCCAATGGCCAGGTCTTCGGTGTCGAGCCGGAATATAACCAGATCCGTAACATCCCGATCGGTTCCGGGCGCTGGTTCAATGACGAAGACAACGCCGAATCCCGCCGCGTCGCTGTCATCGCGGCGGAGCCGACGAAAAATCTGTTTCCGGGCCGCCCTGCGCTTGGCGCAAGCATCCTGCTCAACGACATCAGCTTCGAAATCATCGGGGTTGTGCCCCAGATCGGCAAGGAGGGCAACAACGGCACGAACGTGCGCATTTTTCTTCCAATTCAGACCATGCGCAATCTCTTTCGCCTGAAAGAGCAAAACAGCGAAGACGCGATTTCCTTCCTGAATTACCGTCCGCTCTCACCCTATCGCGATCTCGAAGCCAAGCAGGAGGTTCACGAGATCCTCGCCCGGCGGCACGGTTTCGACGCCAAACTCACCGACGCCTTCGAAGATTGGGACACCATCGAAGACAACAGAAAGGTCGGCCAGATCTTCAGTGCGATGGATTTGTTCCTCGGTGTAGTTGGAGTCGTAACCCTCGGGCTGGGCGCAATCGGAATCATCAACATCATGCTCGTTTCGGTTACCGAGCGCACGCGCGAAATCGGACTCCGCAAAGCTCTCGGCGCCACCCACCGCGCCATCATGACGCAGTTTTTTGTGGAAGGAGCATTCCTGACCGCGCTCAGCGGCGGCATCGGTTTGGCGATCACGACTGCATTCGTCGCCGTCCTTGCAGCGCTGCCGGCTCCCGATGGGTTTGATACGCCGCGCATCGTTCCAGCTTCTGCGGTAATTGCGATCGCGTCGCTGGGCGTCGCAGGCATCGCCGCGGGCCTTTATCCCGCGCGCCAGGCCGCGTTGCTAGAGCCGGTCGAAGCGCTCAGGCAGGAGTAGGGAATTGTAATTTGTGATTTCCAATTTGCAATTGAAAACGAACAGCGCGAATTCAGGGTTTTCAATTGCAAATTACAAATTATCAATTACAAAGTTTCGGAAATACGATTTCGGACTTAGACGCCTATGTTCCTCGAGCTTTCCCGTCAGGCTTACAGCGCGCTTAAGCACAACCGCCGCCGGAGCATCCTCACCATGCTCGGCATGGCCTGGGGCATTGCCACCGTCGTGCTCCTGCTCGCCTACGGATCCGGTTTCGAGAGCGCCCTCTGGATTGCCTTCCGTTCCTGGGGCACCAATCTCGTCTTCATCTTCCCTGGTCGCACCTCGCTTCAGGCCGGAGGCACCAAGGCCGGCAGCGAAATCAAGCTCACCGTCAACGACCTTGACTATATTCAAGCTGAAGTTCCACTCCTCAAGCGCATTTCTCCCGAGGCTGCCAAACAATCGGTCGTCGCCTACGGCATTCGCAGTGCCACATACGGCGTGAGCGGTGTCTATCCCTACTACTCCCACATGCGCCGCATGGAGATTGAGGACGGCACTTTCTTCACCGAATCGGACGAGAACAACCGCAGCCACGTCGCGGTCCTCGGCGCCGACGTCAAAAAGAAATTGTTCTCCGGACAGGATGCGCTTGGCCAAAAGGTTCGCATCGATGGCATCGCTTATGAGGTTATCGGCGTGCTCAAGTTCGCCATCCAGAATGGCGACGACAACCTGAATGGCAAGGTCTACGTTCCCTTTAGCGCAATGAACGACCTCACGAACACCTACTATCTCAACGCCATCGCCATGGAATACGAAGGCGACCATGCCAAGGTGGCCGAGGCGGTCCGCCGCTCCATGGCCTTCCACCACGACTTTGACCCCAAGGATAAGCGCGCCATCTTCGTCTTCGACGTCTTTGCCGATCTGCTTGATCTGCGCGTCATCACCACCGGCATCAAGATCCTTCTCGGCTTCATTGGCCTGCTCACGCTCGGGATCGGTGGAGTCGGCCTCATGAACATCATGTTGGTTTCAGTCACCCAGCGCACCCGCGAAATCGGAGTGGAAAAAGCCCTCGGTGCTCGTGGATGGCACATCCTCGTTCAGTTCCTTGCCGAAGCCCTCGTCATCACTCTTTTCGGAGGTCTTGCGGGCGTCATCCTCGCCTATCTCATATCGTGGACTGTCGGCTCCATGACTCTTTGGAGCGCGTTTATCGAAAATGGCAAGGAGGGCGACATCCACCTCGCCATTAACTCGACAACTTTGCTCGTCTCTACCGCGATTCTCGGTTTTGTCGGCGTCGTCAGTGGCATGCTCCCCGCGATCAAGGCCTCCCGCCTCGATCCCATCGAAGCCCTGCGCTACGAGTAGGGTGAGGTGTTGGGTATTAGGTCTTAGGGGTGCTTGTAGCTTGGACCTTGGAGCTTGTAGCTAACGGCTAAGAGCTGAGAGTTCGGAGCCGGAAGCCCGCCTCCCGTGCTATATTTCTCCCCAATCAGGAGGCCCTCATGCGCCCACTTCCCGTTACCCTGATCGGCTTCTATCAGATTCTGCGCGGCGTGCTGTATGGAATCTTCGGGCTATCGATCCTGCTCTTGTCCAGTCTGGCAATGAAACTTATGTCTTTGGCCGCCGAGGGCAGTGCCATGCAGCGCGTCCTCTCCGGCTTCGGGCACATGGCCGGCATTTTCGTTCTGGTCGCGGCGATCCTTCACCTCATTGCCGGGTACGGACTTCTCCAGATGCAGAACTGGGCGCGCCTGCTTACGCTTCTGTTTTCGGCTATCGGAATTGTATTTCTCCTGCCGTTCCTGCACGCTTTTCTGCCCATGCTTTTTGCCTTTATCAACGGCTTTTGCATCATTTATCTGGCTCTTCCTGGAACGAAACGTGCCTTCAACGGACAAGATAAGCCGTCCGTGCGCATGGCCGCGTGATCGAGTGTCCCACTCTCCCCACCTCGCGAAAGTCCTCGACCATCTTCGCCTCTACGACCATCCTCTCCTGACTTTCTCAGCCCGCGAAGCAAACGGCGTTATCGAAATCCTGATCGATCTAAAAAATCCCCCCACGCCCATGCACACTTACATCTTTCAACTCCATCCCCGTGACCTCGATAACCCGCAATTCGCCTGGCAGCTCCAGCGCCAGCTCTACGACGCTCTTCACGATTACTTCATCGAAATGTTCACTAGCACGCCGCAACTGCGAGGCGCATAGTCGATTGCATTTTCCCAACTAGAGGGCTGCCGATCAGGCCGAGGGTGCCCCATCCTAAACGCCGCGTTTTTTGCGGCGTTGGGGTGGGCGGAGACCAACCTGAACCATGGAGACGCGGCTTGCTGTCTTCCATAAAGGAACAGCCAGACATACGCAACTTGTTGATTTATAAAGAATTTGCGCGTAAATTCTTTATTTATCAAAGATTTAGCGACTCTTGATCTCTGATTCTAAAAGATCGACACAGGAGGGGGTCTTAACTGTCCCTTCGCCACCAAGTCGAAGACGAGATTCGCGATAACGGTCCAATGCCGTTTTCCCGCTACATGGACCTCTGCCTCTACGACCCAGCTGAAGGTTACTATTCGCGCAATGCGAACCAGTTCGGCAAAGCCGGAGATTTCTTCACCTCAAGTGATGTTCACGCCGTCTTCGGACGGCTTCTCGCCCGCCAATTCGAGGAAATGTGGCAAGCTCTCAATTGCCCTCCGCGCCTTGAGATCCTCGAACTCGGCCCAGGACGTGGACTCTTCGCCCGCGATGTCCTCGATTGGTCGCAGAAGAAATTCCCCGACTTCTTCGTCGCCCTCACTTACACCTTGCAGGAGCTTTCGCCCGCCCTGCGCGCAAAGCTGATGGAGAACTTGGAGCGGCAGATCGCCGACGGCAAAGCTGCCCTTTCAAATGAGCCTTCAAATCGCAAGGAGCGGTCGAGTCCGGACGAGCGATCGAATTCCCCCGAGGAGGGATCGAACTTTGTCCGCCGCTCGACTCCTTCCGAAACTCCCATCATCTTCTTCGCCAACGAGTTTTTCGACGCGCTTCCGGTCGAAATTCTCAGCGCGCAAGGCAAGCTTCACCTCGCGATTGATGGCGATCATCTCGCCGAGATATGGCTTCCACCGACAGCTGAAGAGCTGGCCTACCTTGATCGTTACAGCGTGGATCCCGAACCTGGCGAACGCATCGAAGTTTCGCTCGCTGCCCAACACTGGATCGGCCAGATCGCCGCTAACCTCCGCCAAGGTTTCGTTGTGATCATCGACTACGGCTACACGCGCGATGATCAGCTTCGAGGACGCCATCACGGCACACTGATGGCTTATCGCCAGCATTCCACCAGTCCGAATCCCTACGAAGCGCCCGGCGAACAGGATTTAACCGCTCACGTGAATTTCGCGGCCCTATCCGCGGCATTTCAGCAAGCGGGAATGACGACACAAAAGCTCGTCACACAATCGCAATTCCTCATGGGAATCGGGGAGTGCAACCAGTTTGGCGACGCTTTCGAGGAATGTCGTGTTGCGCAGGAGCGGGCCAAAGTAGCGCTCCAACTCAAGCACCTGATCTCGCCTGAAGGCATGGGGGAAACCTTCCGGGTCCTGATTGCGAGCAACGGCGTTCAAGAGGCCACGCTTCAGGGTTTAAGTGGTCTGCGTTTCGCTGCCGGCATAAGAGAAACTGGCTGATTCCGCAAACCGCGATAGCAAAACCGACTGCCCAAGGCCGAACACCCAACCGCGATCAGTGGGTCCTAAAGTACAGTGCACGAAAGTGCACCATTTTCGCTGCATTTAACACTCCAGAAATATCTCTCTAGTAAACTGACAGCAAGATCGCGCTCGTATGGCCTCGCCGCGTTCATCACGGTTCGCGTTGCCCCTACAGGTCGCCGCTGTTTGCTATCGCAAACTCAACTCCCACGCCGAATTCCTTCTCGTCAACACCAACGGCGGCAATAAATGGACCTTCCCCAAAGGCGCTCCTGATACCCGCCTATCTCACAGTCAGGCGGCCGAACGCGAAGCGCGCGAAGAAGCCGGAGCGATGGGAATCATCGAGCCGCGCCACTTTCACATTTACATCCATTCCAAGGGCGTTTTTTGGCAGCCGAGCGGTGTGCAGGAATACGTTGTGAAAGCTTTCCTCATGGAAGTGCGTCAGACCCGCAAGCCGCACGAAGACCGTCGCAATCCCACCTGGTTCGAAGCCGACGACGCCCGCCTCATCCTCGCCAAAGGCCGCGAAGTAAAGTACGCGCGAGAACTCCAGGCCGTCGTCGACCGTGCTCTCGAGCACATTGGCCATCCGCATCTCGTGGTCGCCCGATAGGATTTCTGTGGTGACAGCCATTCTTAGCTATCCTGCCGCACGCAATTCAGTGGTTGCAAATGTTCCTGATTTGCATTTGCCTTCGCTGAGAGCTGAGAGCTGAGAGCTGAGAGCTGAGAGCTGAGAGCTGAGAGCTGAGAGCTGAGAGCTGAGAGCTGAGAGCTATGCGCTCTTCCCGCCCTTTATACTGAATTAGTGATTCAGCTCAACGCGGCCGGCAAGCGCTACGGCCACAAACTCCTGTTCGAGGACGCCGACTGGCTCATCACGGCCGAGTCACGTGTCGGTCTTGTCGGCGCCAACGGCACGGGCAAATCTACGGTAATGAAGATTCTCGCCGGCCTCGAAAGCCTTGACTATGGCTCCATCTCGCGCGCCAAGGGCATTTCGGCCGGATATTTGCCGCAGGATGGCCTCACCCTGTCCGGGCGATCGATCTTCGCCGAGTGCATGTCGGTGTTTGACGATCTCCACGCCATGGAAAAGGAGATGGAGCAGCTGACTCACAGCATGTCCGAATTCGACCCGACTGGCGCCGCGTACGCCGACGTTGCCGACCGGTATCAGAAACTGGAGCACGAGTTCCGCGCGCGCGACGGATACACCTTGGAAGCGGAAGTGGGGAAGGTTCTTACTGGTTTAGGATTTCACCGCGACGACTGGGCGCGGCAGACCGAGGAGTTCTCGGGTGGATGGCAAATGCGCATTGCGCTGGCCAAGCTTCTGCTGCAGAAGCCGAATCTGCTGCTGCTCGATGAGCCCACCAACCACCTTGATCTCGAAGCGCGCAACTGGCTGGAAGAATACTTGAGCAGTTATCCGAATGCGTTTGTGCTGATCTCGCACGATCGCTACTTTCTCGATGTCACCGTCGACCGCATCGTTGAGATATGGAACAAGGAGCTGCACTTCTATTCTGGAAACTACGATCAATACCTGGCAGCGAAAACTGCCCGCAAAGAGCAACTGGAGTCATCCTACAAAGTGCAGCGCGAGCGCATCGAGCAACTGGAAGTCTTCATCAATCGATTCCGCTATCAGGCGACCAAGGCCAAGCAGGTCCAGAGCCGTATCAAGGAACTCGAGAAGATCGAGCGCATCGAAATTCCGGAGGAGGAAAAGACGGTTCATTTTTCTTTCCCGCAGCCGAAGCCGAGCGGGAGGATCGTGGCCGAATTTGTCAATGTCGCCAAGAGTTATCCAAAATCCCCACATCTCCCGCCCCAGCACGCGGGAACCGGGCGCGCCGGGGACCCCGAAAAGCGCGAGACGTCGGGCACCCAGAACGAGCACGAGGTCTTCTCGAATGTGAACTTCATGATCGAGCGCGGCGAGCGAATCGCATTGGTTGGAGTCAACGGGGCAGGGAAATCGACGCTGATCAAGCTTCTCGCGCACACCGAACCACTTACCGCCGGCCAATACAAGCTGGGCCACGAAGTGCATCCTGATTACTTTGCACAGGATCAATACAAGGAACTCGATCCCGCAGCTCGCATTCTTGACGATCTTGCCGAGCTATCGCCCAGCTCCACCCAGACCCACCTGCGCAGCCTGCTTGGCTGTTTTCTGTTCTCTGGCGACGACGTTTTCAAGCGCATCGGGATTCTATCCGGTGGAGAGCGCAACCGCTATGCGCTCCTGAAAATGATGCTTCATCCCGCCAACTTCCTGCTCCTCGACGAACCTACCAACCATCTCGACATGCGCGCCAAAGACGTCCTGCTAGAAGCACTGATGAAGTACACCGGGACCGTTGTTTTCGTCTCTCACGACCGCTATTTCATCGACAAACTGGCCACACGCGTCTTCGAAATCGGCGACGGCAAAGTCGAGCTTTATCCGGGAAATTACGAGGATTATCTCTGGCGGAAACAGGGAGGAGCCGCGCAGCAAATGGCGGCCATTGAAAATGAGCTGGTTGGGGAGCTTTCTGCGAATCGTTCGTCGGATCATCAACCTTCCGCAAGCGGGGCGACAAATGAACCCGCCGTCAGTCCAACGAACGGCAACGCATCAAAGCTGGAATCCTCGGACGTCAAGGCCAAGCGCCTCAATCCGATCAAGCGTAAACAAATGCAGGATCGCCTGCGCGAAATCGAGGAAGAAATCACGCGCATGGAGGCCGCGATCGTCCTGCACGAAACGCAGCTCCAAACCTTTATCAGCGTCGAAGAAACCCAGCGCCAGACGCAGGGACTCACCAGTCACAAAAGCGATCTGAAGAAGCTGATGAATGAGTGGGAAGAGCTGTCGCAGGTGCTGACTGGATAGGCCAAGACATGCAGACCAGTTCCAGGTCGTGCGCGCGGTGCACCGCGCGCACGAACCTGAGGCTACTGCTTCTGAATCGCCGGTGGGACGTAAGTATTATCTGCGACGTCTCCCTCGGGTCCATAAACGCGCAGCATGATATTGAACTTTCCGGGTGGAATCGGCAGCCAGTTGGTCGTCGGAACGCCGCTCGGTTGCTGCGTCGACATGTAAACGTCGAGTGAGCCGTCGGAGTTGTACCGCAGATCCGACAAATAGCTGGCCACCACGTACTTGTCCGCGCTGTTGGGGACCAATTCGATCGCGTTAGGCGTGTACGCGGTCAGCGACCAGAACAGCCTTGCTTGTGGGAGTTCGTCCTTGGAGAAGGTAAGGATATAGCCCCCAGGGTTAGTACCGTCGAGCGCGTTGCCGTTGCCATCGCTAAACGTGTGATAGTAGGCAGCGGTGCTGATCCCATTCGAGAGTTGGAGAAATT
>DATJNC010000120.1:0-68501 GCA_035508395.1 Terriglobales bacterium
TCGGCCGCTGTGGTTTGGGCTTGCTGCACCGCTTGATCACGGCTGCGCAGATCGTTTTGCAACTCATGGATCTGCTTAAGCGCCGCGGCCAAACCCTCTTTGAGTGCCTGAATATCCGCGGCTGAAACGGAAGTCTGCGGCTGGGACGTTGGCTGGCTATTGGTTTGGGCCCAGGTCGCCACAGTCAGCGCGGCCGGGACGAGGATTGAAACGAGCAGATGTCGAAGCGGTTTCATAAGAATTGCAGCCTTCTCCTTTTGAGATCGTTGATCGCAAACGCACGGGGGAGAAACGAGACAAATTCATTAAGTTGATGGAAGGTTTCTGTCATTTTCGTCGGCAGGTGGAACGGAAAAGCGGAACAGAATCGCCTAAGCCAGCCGCCACCAATTCTAAATCCACTGTCTACATAATGTCCATTATATTACTAGACAACATAGACAATCATGCACTTCTTCTGCCAGTCTGGGCGCAGGCGACTTTCGTTTCAAATCAGTGATTTTTCAAAAAGAAAAGACGCCGCCCGAATGGCGGCGTCTCGCAAGACATGCAAATGTTTGCTTTCTTATGACCGCGTACTTCCCTTCCCGAACTTGTCCTTCCCCGGTCGCGGGCTCCGGGAAATTATTAGTGAATCTGCTTAATCGCCGCCTTAACTTTCTCTGCGACATTCTCCGGCAACGGCGCATAGCTTAGTTGCGCTGTTGATTTTTGTCCGTCGGTGACCATCCAGTTCAGGAAGTCGACTAAAATCTTCCCCTTATTCGGATCCTTCGGAGGCACCGGAATCAGCAGCCAGGTGAAGCTTGATATCGGATAGGTATTCCTTCCTGGCGCATTGGTGATGGAGACTCGAAAGTCGGCCGGCATACTCTTTACCGACCCGGCGGCTTCTGTAACCCCGGCCAAGGATGCTTTGACAAAATTCCCGGCCGAATTCTGAACAGACCCAAAGGAAATGTTGTTCTGCAGGGCATAGATCAGCTCAATGTACCCGATCGATCCCGGCAATTGTCGAATCTGGCCGGCAACTCCCTCGTTACCTTTTCCGCCGATACCAACCGGCCATTTGACTGAGGTGCCCTTGCCTACGCTGGACTGCCACTCGGAACTGACTTTTGAGAGGTAATCGGTCCAGATGTAGCTCGTGCCGCTGCCGTCGGACCGGTGCACGACGATGATGGACTGATTGGGGAAATTCACTCCCGGATTTGATTTCACCAGCGCTGGGTCGTTCCAGCTGGTGATTTTGCCGAGGAAAATGTTGGCCAGCACTTCGGGAGTGAATTTGATCTCCCCGGGAACGCCAGGAACGTTGTACGCCGGAACGGCGGCTCCGAGCACCGTGGGAATGTGAAGAATTTTGAACTTGGCCTGGCTCAATTGTTCGTCGGACATCGGTCCGTCGCTGGCGCCAAAATCGACCGTACCGTTCAGAACCTGGCGGATGCCTCCGCCACTGCCGATCGATTGATAGTTAATCTGAATATCAGGATGGAGCTTGTTGTAATCGCTGAACCACTTGGAGTACATGGGATAAGGAAAAGTCGCGCCGGCTCCATTCAATGTAGTTTGACAAAACGCGGGCACCGACAACGCCAGAACTGCAAGCAGCAGCATGATTCGTCGGATCACTCGATGAATCCTCCTGGATAAGATTTGCTGTGGGTCATTTCTCGTGGGTCAAGAACCCGTTCTAGCGGCGGAATGTTAAGGCAAGGTTACAACACGGTAAATTTCTGATGAACCACCCACCTTTGCAAGGACTTAGCGATTGGTGGGTTTGTCAAGGCGGGCAAGTTCGCGGCCGAACAGTCCGTTTTCCGGAAAGTCACGTTGCAGACTAATAAGAAGAAGTTCGCGAGGGCGACTGATGTCCTTTTCGCGCACGCAAGCGATGGCAAGAAGAATACGAGCAAAGGGTACGAGCAATTGTCCGTGACCGGCTGTCAGCTGAAGTTCAGAGATGCCGCGTTCCTTGTCACCGGGAATTCCTCCCACTCTAAGGATCCAGCGCACGGGTGCAGGCATGGAATCGATGATGTAGCGGCTGACGCCGCCGGCCAAGTGTGCGTCGTAACAGGTCGGGTGTGCGGCGAGTAGCTGATCGGCCTAGGCACTCGCCTCCTTAGTGTAATGCAGCGAGGCGAGGTTTCGCTTTTCGATCAGCGCCGCGAAATCAGATCGCAAGCCGGCGGCTAAAGTCATGGTTAGCAGAGCATCGCGGTCATGTGAATCGCGCTTCAGCCGCGCATTAGCGAGAGCCTCCGCACGTACGAGTTGTTCATCGAAACGCACCTTTTCGGCGGGATCAGCCTCGTATTTCTTGCGATTCGCGAAGACAGAATCGCTCTCGTAAAATTGCGCTTCGAGGACCCCAAGCCGGTTGAACTCGGAAAAGAGAATTCCCGCGGCCTGGCTGGCGGGTCCCATGGAGTTTTCAGGGTTCTGTTTTTCCCAAGCCTCAAAATCCTGGGAGGCGCCGTTGAAATCCAGATCATATAGGCGACGAAATCCTTCGCCCAAATCGAGTCTCGGGACGCTGGCATTCGCACGGCGCGGCGCTGCCAGAAACACACATAGACTGATGACCGCCATTAATCCACATCGTCTGGATGAAAGTGAAATCATTCCGATCAGCAACTTTTCCAACTCTACCGTATCTAGTCTATGTCACCTTGCGCAATTAGATGCTGCTGCGGGTGAAGTTGGGTTGGCGGCAAGCGAGAATCCTGTTGTTCTGGCAAACTGCTTAGCGGCGGGAATGGCATACATGGAAGACAGCATCAGATACGCGCCGGGATGGCCCGGAATACAGCCGAGATGGACGTCTAGCGCTAAAACGGGCATAGGCACCGCCCTGAACCTCCACAGCAAGGTCTGGTTCACGATAAGCCACGGCATTCTTAATGAAATCTATTTTCCCCGCGTCGATCAGGCTTGCACACGCGATTTCGGTTTGATCGTAACCGATGGGCGCGCGTACTTTTCCGAGGAAAAACGCAATTGTACGTTCGACAACGTGCCGATTGAGCCCGGGGTGCCCGTTTATCAGCTAACGAATACCTCCGATGAGGGCCGTTACCGGATCGAAAAAGAAGTGCTGACCGATCCGCGACGCAATGTCGTCTTGCAAAAGATACGTTTTGTGCCGCTTCAGGGAGCCTTACGCGACTATCGTTTGTATGCGCTGCTGGCCCCCCACCTGGCCAATTCCGGATACGGTAACACGGGCTGGATTGACGATTACAAGGGGATGCAGCTGCTCTTCGCGCAGCGCGGTGCTTGCGCTCTCGCTCTCAGTTCTTCAGCTCCGTTGATAAGGCGGTCGGTCGGTTTTGTGGGGATCTCGGACGGCTGGCAGGACCTCTCGCAGCACTTTCACATGGAATGGGAGTACGAGCGAGCTGAAAACGGCAACATTGCGCTCACCGCAGAGATTGACCTTGCCGCCTGCGATGGCGAGTTTCTTCTGGCTCTTGGCTTTGGCGAAATCTGGGCCGAAGCCGGACAGCACACCATTTCTTCCCTTTTCTCTTCCTATGAAAAAACTCGCGATGATTACGTTTTTCATTGGAAGCATTGGCAGAAAGGCCTGAAAAAGCTCGACCATCAGCCCTGTGAAAAGGATATCTACCGCGCGAGCACCGCAGTGTTGCGCGTTCACGAGTCGAAGGACTTCCTGGGCGGCATTATCGCCAGCCTCTCTATTCCCTGGGGTTTTAACAAGGGCGATGAGGACCTGGGAGGGTACCACTTGATCTGGCCACGCGATCTGGTGGAAAACGCCGGCGGTTTGCTTGCGGCGGGTGCCTACGAAGACGCGCTGCGCGTCCTGAATTATCTTGAAGCCACGCAGGAAGCCGATGGTCATTGGCCACAAAATATGTGGCTCGATGGCCGACCTTACTGGCAAGGGTTGCAGATGGACGAGACTGCATTTCCTATTTTGCTCGTCGACCTGATGCGCCGCGAATCACCCACCTCCTTTGGAGAGAGTGGCCGCTGGTGGCCGATGGTTCATAAAGCTGCGTCGTTTCTCGCCGGCAATGGTCCCGTAACCCCGCAAGACAGATGGGAGGAGGATGGCGGGTATTCTCCCTTCACGTTGGCAGCGGAAGTGGCCGCCTTGCTGGTGGCGGCCGATATGGCTCAGGAAATGGGGTCGCAGAGGTCAGCCCAATTTTTGCGCGAAATGGCGGACACGTGGAACGACAACATCGAGCGCTGGACCTACGCCATGAATTCCGACTTGGCGAGGCAAATCGGGGTGGAAGGATATTATGTCCGGATCACGCCCGACGATGGTGACGGCGCGTCGTCGCCGCTGCAAGGATTTGTAGCCATCAGGAATCACGCTTCGGGTGCGAACACCCCCGCTGCAGCGGTGGTCAGTCCGGACGCGCTGGCGCTGGTTCGCTTCGGTTTGAGAAGCCCACACGATCCCCGCATCCTGAACACCATTAAAGTTATCGACAGTGTTCTGGGCATACGATTGCCCAGCGGTCCAAACTGGTATCGCTATAATGCGGACGGATACGGGGAACATGAAGACGGATCGCCGTTTGATGGCGCTGGCATTGGCCGCCCCTGGCCGCTTCTGGCCGGCGAGCGGGGTCATTATGAATTGGCTGCCGGACATGCGAGCACTGCGGAAGTCCTTTTGCGCGTAATGGAAAATTCGACCGGGGCAAGCCGTTTAATCCCAGAACAGGTATGGGATTCAAGCGACATTCCGGAGCGCGAGTTGTTTGCCGGGAAAGGGACTGGCTCGGCTTGTCCGCTGGTGTGGGCGCATGCGGAATACATAAAGTTGCGGCGCTCGTTGCAAGAAGGAAGAATCTTCGATCAACCTCCGCAAACGGTCGAACGTTATCTGAAACGACAACAACCACCCGAATACTTCAACTGGCGCTTCAATAACAAACCTCGCACCATGCCAAGCGGAAGAAGGCTGCGCATCCTGCTAATGGAAGCGGCAGTGGTGCACTGGAGCTTCGATGGATGGCTGACGAGCGAGGATGGCGAAACGCAGGACAGCGGATGGCGTCTCAAACACGCCGATCTGCCTACCGAAAAGCTTGCGCCCGGCCGGGCAATCGCATTTACGTTTCTCTGGAAAAGAAGCGGTCGTTGGGAAGGCCGCGATTTTTCTGTCACTGTAGAGTGAGTTTGTATTTTCTCTTTTCATCTTCTCTTCCTGCGAGGGCCGTCGATGCGTGGTGTTACCTCATTCGTCATATTGTTTCTGATGGTGGCAACTGCTGAAGCAACTACTTTGGCAAATCCTCAAGCGATTGCAGATCCAAAGCAGATCCTTTCCAAGCCCGACGCGCGGGTGGAAAAAAACCTTTCGATCGATAAGCTTTACATGACGCGCCAGGTCGGCGGTGCGTCGTGGTCACCCGACGGCAAGACTGTCGCCTTCATTTGCAATTTAAGCGGACGGGAGAACCTCTGGCTGGTCTCTTCCGATGGTGGATGGCCGACGCAGCTCACGGTTAGTGAACAACGGGAGACGAGTCCGACGTGGTCGCCGGATGGAAAATGGATCGCTTATGCGTCTGATTACGATGGCGACGAGCAATGGGACATCTTTCTAGTTTCCCCGAAGACGGGGCAGGTGGTGAATCTTACGAATACGCGAGAGATCGCGGAAGCGAGCCCGGTTTGGTCACCTGACGGACGTTATCTTGCGTACATGGTGAAGCCCAAGACGTCTTCGGTCTGGGAGATCGACGTTTATGACACCGTGCTGCGAAACGTCAAGCATATAACGAGTGGAACCGCCAAAGACCACATCAACTTTGCGCCCCTCTGGTCGGCAGATGGAAAATTCATCTATTACACGCGGGCCCAGGCAAAGGGTACAAATTCGAATATCTTTCGGGTTGAGGTTGAGACCGAAGAGAACACGCTGCTGACTCCGCACGAAGGGGAGAAGACATTCGAGGCAGAGGACATTTCGCCTGACGGCAAGAATCTGCTGGTCACTTCCAATGCAGAAAATGGATACGAAAATGTCGCTTTGCTAGAAATCGCAAGCAAGAAAATTCGTTGGATTACGGAAGATAAATGGGATACTTCCGCTGTCCGATTTACTCCCAACGGCCAATCCTTGACCTACGCCGCGAATGTTGAGGGAAATGTTGATATCTACTTTTATGACGTCCGCTCAGGCAAAGCAGACGTATTGCAGCTTCCGGCAGGCCTAAACTTCCCCGCCGGACGCGCTTCTTCTTTCACTCGTGACGGTTCGCGCATGCTTTACCTTCACAGCGGACCGGCGGCGCCGAGCGACCTCTGGGTGTACACCTTGGCGGACCGCAAATCACATCAGCTTACTCATTCGCTGGTTGGAGGCGTGCGCGCGGAGGATATGGTCGAACCGTACCTGGTTCACTATCCAAGTAAAGACGGCAAATGGACAATCTCCGCGTTCGTGTACGTGCCTTACAATCTGCCCCGCAATGGCGAGCACCCGGCGATCGTGCTCGTGCACGGAGGGCCGACGTCGCAATGGATGAATTCCTTCAATCGGTTCGTGCAATATGCAGCCAACCAGGGGTATCTGGTGATCGCACCTAATTATCGCGGCTCAAGCGGGTATGGCGAGGAGTTTCAGCGGGCAAACCTGTTCGACATGGGCGGCGGCGACTTGCAAGACGTGATCGCGGCTGCCGATTGGATCAAGCAAACAGGCTACGTGGACCCGAAAAAAGTCGTACTCATGGGCGGCAGTTATGGCGGATATCTAACAATGATGGGAGTGACGAAGGCGCCGGATATGTGGGCGGCCGGAGTTCCGATTGTGCCATTCGTGAACTGGTTCACGGAGATCCAAAATGAAGATCCGCTTTTGCAACAGTGGGACCTAGCCACGATGGGTGATCCGGTGAAGAACAAGGAGCGATATGAGGATCGCTCTCCGATCAATTTCGTTGACCAGATCAAAGCGCCGCTCTACCTGATCGCGGGAGGGAACGATCCCCGGTGCCCGAAGACGGAGGCGCAGCAGATGGTCGATGCGATCAAGAAGCGCGGCGGGGTGGTGGAGTTTAAGGTCTATGAGGACGAAGGGCATTCTTTCGCGCGGGTTGGAAATCAGATTGACGCGTACAAGCGAGTGACTGACTTTCTCAAAGCTCATGTGCCCCCGGCTGATTGCGGCTGCGAATTGAATCCGTAAGCAGCCACAGTCGACCCTTGCACCTGAGTTGCAGGTTAGCTATCAAGTAGGCTGGCGCGCTTGCGACCGTCGCTTCTTTTCTGCGGCTTGGACACGCAAATGCAGCATGTACATCACGACCAGCGCATTGACAATGACAATCGCGAGGCGAATCCACGTCGGGCGGTGAATCAGGTCGGCGATTTCGAACGGAATATAAATGGCGCCCGAAACAAATGCCAACCATTCGGCCCATGGCAGGGCATACCACAGCCCGTAGGCCTCGACGAACCGGAGGAGCGCGTAGACACCTGCGACTACGGCAACCTTCCAGAGTCGTATATCGCTCACGCGATAGATAAGATCGATAAAGACGCCGACGTAATGGTGATAAGGATTGACGTGAAAAAATTCCAAGAAACTCTCGGCGACTCCCCAGATATCTCTGTGGCGCATGGAGAAAACGCCCAGGCCCGCGAGCACCACAATGATCCCTTTGGTGAATTCAATTGTGGCGACGGTGCGCACGCCCTTGATGTGCTCGTAATCGTGGACAGGGTGCATTTCTAGATTGGCTTAGGGGCGAACCTCAGGCCTGGCGGCGCACGCTCGCTCGCAACTCCTCGACGATCTCCTTCGCGGCTTTCCGCGCAGCTTCATTCTGGCTGACCTCGAACGAGATCGCGCCTACGCGGGCGTGACCTCCGCCCCCGTAACGCTCACAGACCCTGGCAAGATTGACAGTGGGCTCGCGTTTCGCCCATGGATTCGATCCCACCGATACCTTAACCCGGAACGAACTCTTGCTCAGCCCAACGCTGTAAATCGAGTTGGGATGGAGATAATAGGGCACAAACTTGTTGTAGCCTTCGAGATCGAGATCGGTGATGTCGAAGAATATGGTTCCATCGGTTTCTTCGGTACGCCGCCGCAGAATCTCGATTGAGCTTTGATGACGTTGAACCAAAGGAGGCAGCACGGCAGCGACAAAAGGTTCCTCCAGAATCTCGCCCAATGGCCTGTAAGCCAGGAGGGGAATCAATTTTCTGACGAACTGGTGATCGCTGGATGCTTCAATCGCCATGGTAAGCTTCATCGCCGGCGCCTTCATTTCAACGGCGGATTTGGCATCTTCATACATGGCCCCATCGACAATGTCGGTCCACTGAACCAACTCGGCCACTGGATGCGAGTCGAAACCGAAGCGTTGTTCAGCAATCATTGCGATAAAGCTGGTGCAGGATTTGAATGCCGGATCGTAAAACTTCCGGTTGCTCTCATCTTGCTCGAAATGCGCGGCGTCGGCCGCCGAAAGAAAAGCACTTTCGTGATGGTCAAACCACCAGGTGATCTTGGGAGAGCTCGAGTACTTGAAATCTACAATGACGTTTTCCTCGCCATCGAACTGTTTTTCATCGAAGAGCGCGCCCGCTCGATGCAATAGACCGGAGTAAATGAAATCTGCATCTCCCCGGATGCGTTCTCGATAAAAGCGGGAGAACAAGGCAGCCGAGGAAGCGCCGTCGAAGCATTTATCGTGATAGAAGACCCGAACTCGCAAAATGATTCCTTTGCCCCCAGGGTGATCGCTGGAGTGAAAAATAACTAGGGTTGCTGGTTTGGAGACTTATGTCAAGGCGGATCTTCAAACAGTCGACCGAGCAAGCCCCTGGGCATCATTTCCGGCGGGTCCGGATTTTAAGATCGAAACTGACCACTCCATTTTGGTCGCGTAACGCCACGATCGAAATATTGCGCGTGATCGTGTACTCCGCCTGGATGATCTGCTGCGTCGACACGGATACATTGGTGCTGTAAGTAAGATTTAGATTGCTCACGACCTGTTGTTCGACGGTGAGCTGCGGGCCGCGCACCACGCTGGTTTCGTTCGCCAATCCTTGCGGATCAATCTTGATGCGGCTGACACCGAATAAGCGCTGCACGCGGCTGCTGACCGCACTGTTTAGAGCTTCGTTGATCAGCAGATTCGAGGCGTCGCCGCCAAAGCTGCTTCCTCCACCTGCTTGCGCCAATGATGCTGACTCATCGCGCGTGCGGCCGAGGGCGAGCAGCGCAATCACGTCCTGTTCGGGCAAGGGAGGCTCCGATTGCCACGTAAGTCTCAGTTTATTCGATGCCGTGACATCCCCCTGAACCCGAACCGTGATGTCGTAGTCGCGCACCCGCGTGGTTGCCTGCAGGTCGACGATAGGTTGGGTTTTCGCGGGATTGGCGAAGGTGACATCTCCGCGCTCGAGCTGGTACCTGGTTCCGTTGAACGAGATCGTACCTTCCAGCACTTCGACCCGTCCGACAATCACAGGACGGTCTGCAGTACCGCGGGCTCTAAGGTCCGCATCGCCTGAGAGTCTCGCAATGGCGGTCTCCATTTGCAGTTCCGGAGTTGTGGTCAGATGCACGTCCAATCTGAGGCGGCTGGCGAGGCTATCGCTTTGCGTGAATGAGATTGCCTGTCTGCTGGATGCCATGTAGGCCGCAAAATCGAAGCCCGGAGTTATCGCCAGCTTCGTGATCACGACATCTCCGCTCAATAAAGCAGAGTTCGTCGTTCCGGTCAGGCGAAGGTCGGCATTGGCCGTCGAACTCACGCCCGGCGGGTAGCGCAACCGGACACCTTGAGCTGTCGCGCCCAGATCAAGGGATAGCAAGCCGTCCTGGTAGTTGGCTGAACCGGTGAGAGCGATCGTTCCACCGCCCGTCGTACCGCTGAGCTTTTCAATCTGAATACGATGGCCATCAAACACAAGTACCCCGTTGAGATCACTCAACCCGCTGGGGAAGTCGTTGTGACTGAGATAGGTGTTCTTTACTTCGATGCGGCCTTGCACCGCCGGCTGTCTAATTTTTCCGGAAGCCAAGACGTTCAACTCCAATGATCCGCGGGCAAGAATTTTCGGGTTCAGAGACTGCAGCAAAGCCATGTTCACTGAGCCGGTGAGCTGTAAGTCGGTTTCTTGCGAACCAGTCAAATGCGCCCGGCCGTGAGCCGCAAAGTCAGTGCCGCTACCTGCTAGATGAAAATTCTCGAGTAGCAAGGTCTCACTTGTGACCTCTAACCGGATCGGTTCGACCGTCGCAATCTTCACGTGCTCCACTTCGGCCGCAAACGAGCGGATTTCCGCATTTGCCTTCAGTTCGCGAGGATCCCGTAGTGGGCCACGAACGCGTATCGTCCCCTCAATCGGCGTGCCACCGGTTATTTTTCCGGGCAGGTAAATGTTCAGAAGCGATTCGACATTGAGCCGGTGGAAGTCGAGACTCAGGTCGGCCGGAAAATCCTTTTCAAGATCGATGGTCCCCTGAATCGCGAGATCGGATCGCTCAAAATCCGAATGAGCTTTCAACGAGAGCATCCGACCTTGCGTATTCGCATCCAGGTAGAAGTCGCCGGTCCGCTCTTTATCGAGCGCCAAATCCTTCACGCGCACATGGGCTTCGACAGATGGCATTTGCGGGGTGCCGCTGACCTGCGCCGTGAAGTCCGCTATGCCGTCCAACGTGAAGCGGCTCGATTGCAGTCGCGGAAACTTCGCAAAGTCGATCCGTTGCCCCTCGATCGTTGCGCGCAGCTCGCGCGTCTCAGCGTCGATGGTGCCGTGGGCGGAAAAGTCGGCGTCATATGCCTTGGCCAGTACATTATTGAACCGCAGCTCGTTATGGGCTAAGCGCAGGTCACCGCTAAACAGGGGAACCACCAATCCGTAGCCGGTTGCATTGCGCACTTCGAAATGGCCAGTTCCGTGCGGATTAGATCGAGTTCCAGACAGATTCAGCGAGAAGGCAAGATTGCCCGTTAAGGGACGCCCGATTCCTGCCATCTCGGCGACCTCTGCCACATCAGCATCAAGGACATCGAGATGCAAAAACAAGGGCGCGCCCTGGGCCAGCTGCCCCTTTGCCAGGGAGCCGCTGAGGTCAAAGTGGGCTACAGTTCGGTCATGAATCAGTGATCCATTGTGAGCCGCAAAACTAGTGGGCGAATACTGTATGCTCGTCGAAAGCGCATCCCAATGGATGGTTCGTTCTCTGGTTAGTTCCGCGGCCGGAACCGTGGTATCGAAGTCGTACACTTCAAGATTCCCGTTGAACGAAAAGGCCGAGACGCGGCCGGTTGCGTCTCCGCTGACGCTCGCCCATCCGTGCACGATGAATGGGAGCGTTGAAGATCCATATGCTGCCTCAATCAGCGGCTGCCATTCTTTGAGATTGTATGATTTGAGGGTAAATCGCATCGAGGAAGTCGCCGCAAGGGTTCCTGATGCTGTGATTTCAGATCCATTGCTTGAGAGCCGCAAGTTGTGAACTTCGAGTTCGTCTCGCGACCCGCGGTAGACAGCTTCGATCTGTCCTTTCAGAGGAATGTCGCTCGGCGAAGGACGACGGGGTGTCACCAGATCGATCTTCATGCGCATCTCGGCGTCGCGGATCGACCCGACCCAAAGCAAGTCAACACTACCGCTGCTGTCGCCGGCAAAGTTAAGACGACCAACTGGAAGACTTTTGGAGTTCAGAAAGCGCAAAACAGGACTTATAGGCAGTCCGAATATCTGTAGACGAACCGAACCTCGCTGCAGAGCGCTGGGACTGATTTTCCCGATGACGTGGTGGCGCCCTGCTTGGGGCGCAGGCTCGAGGGAACTCTGCCAATTGGTTACATCCACATCCCCAGCCAGATCTCCGCCGAAGACATTGGCCTTCAGCGAAGAAAGGCGCAAGCGCAGCGGGGTAACAGAAAACGCGGTGTCCAGACGCGCGTCACGCAGTTCCAGCTTCTCGTCGATCCATTCGATGTCCTTCGCTTGCAAGGTGCCGTCGCCAGAAAATTCTCGTAAGCTCCAGGTGCCCCTGCCGGCGAAATGCACAGTGCCCTTTCGCGCGTGCGGCTCTCGCAAGATTGCCGCCACTTCGCCGATATCCGCAACTCCGTTGTATTCGCCGGTGATTTTAGGGTCGTGCGGATCCTCCAAGCGCCCGGCAAAATGGAGCTCCGTCTTGCCCGTTTGGACCGTCAGGCTGCTGACATCGATGCGGCCCCGCGCGAGGAGCATGGAAGCATTGCCGGTCCAGGTAAAGGCCGAGTATTGCTGCCACTGAGTATCAACGGTCGCTTTTAGCTCCGCCTCATAACGGTCGTGCAAGAGTGAGTAGTCGAGAAGTACGCCTACATCTCGCCCCGCAAAACTGAATGGAACTTTGCGGTCCTGCCACAACAGCTCGCCTCGCTGAACTTCGATCTTTGAGACAGAAAGCGAGATGAGCCGATCGATCGGGGCTTCATCTGAGCGGTAGGCGATGCGTGGGGTTGGAATGTTTGTCGAACCGTCCGGGTAGTCGATGACATGGACTTGTGGATGCTCGAGCACCAGCGAGTGCACGCCGATGGTTGTGCTGAGCAGCGAGATGATCTTCATCTCGGCCTGCACGCGCTCAATCTGGAGAAAGGGATGTTCTCCAGGCGCCTCTCCGCCGTGAACGGTGAGGTTGCGGGCATCTATGCGGAGTTGGAGAGGAATGGTGTGGAATTCGCCCAGCTCAACGCGCCCTCCCGTCGCCTTTTCGAGTTCCGTAACGATCTTGCGGCGCACGCGCTGCTGAAATGAATCGGTTGTTATATACCACCCGAGGAGGCCGCCTGCGACCAGGGCGAAAACGCAAAAGGAAAACAGAAGTCTCCAGAGGATGCGGCGGCGCACCGGCGAGGGAGACAGCTCGTTCAACGGTTTCCTTCTTCACCTTTTAAGGGAGGATTTTGGATCTGGCTGCCGGAGCGAAGACTCTCCAGCCAGCCCGTCAGGAGCTCATTCATTTTCTGTTCGGCGAGCAAGTCCTTGATTTTCCCGTAAACTTCGGTCAATGGCTTGGCGCTGCCCCCAGTTTTCTTTATATCGGGAAGCAATTGGTCGCGGTAGTAACGTTCGATGGCCTGCTGATCAACTTGGATCGAGGGCCGCAGACGGTCCTCGACTAATCTCATCAGTTGCATTTCATCTGACAATCTCTTTTCGAGGGCGCCCTGCGTGAGGCCATAACGTTGGAGAGCAGCGTGCCACCCCTGTTCAGTGGCAGCGTCGGGCTGGAGTTTGCGGACGTCGGCCACACGCGCTTGCACTTCAGAGGCAGGACTTCCCTGCCCAGGTCTGACCTGCTCCCGCAATAGCTCCTGATCGATCAGGCGATTCAGAGCCACAGCCCGTTCCTCCGACGTGAATGACTCAGGGGAGCGGCCGTTCACTAGAGCTTCAAAGGCGATTTCCTCCTCCCAATCACTTAGCAAAACGACATGACCGTTCACATTGGTCACGACCCGATCGATGACCGGACCGGCGACCGACAAGCCGGCAAAAATCATGCTTAATGCGGTGGCAACTGCCAAGTGCGTACATAGCTTCATTGCAAGAGTTCCCTTAAAAGGATTGCCCTATATTGAAGGAGAAGTTAAAGTGGCCCGCTCGCTGCCACCCAAATTGACCGGTCGTGACACCGTTCACGCTATTGGTGATGACATTGGTATAACTGGGAAATACCGGCGGATTCAGATTGTATCCGAAGTCGAAGGTTAACGGCCCGATTGGGGTCTGGTAGCCAATTCCCAAGCCGATTGCATGAGAGACGTAATTATAGTTGCATTGCAAGTGAGTCGACGCGTTGGTACAGAAGTCCGGATTCGGTTGGTGCCATCTGCCGATACTGGGGAGCATTTCCTGGGGTCGAGCAAACACATTGCCCATGTCATGAAAAATGCTAAAGCCGATTTTGTCCTGCAAGTAGGGAGCGGTCACCATTGGGAACCGCAGCTCCAGATTATTGAGGAACAGTGCGCTGCCCCCGACCGGGAATCCCGTCAAAGGGTCGCGCGGTCCTGCCTGATTTAACCCAAAACCACGATGAGAGTTGCCGCCTCCGCTAAAGAAGCGTTCGGGCAGAGGGATCAGGCTTTCTCCTGCCAACGCGCCCTGCGATGGGTCGAGGACTACGGTGCTGCCAAAGGGATTCTCCACCCCCACGGTGGTAGAACGAGCGAGCACGAACTTGCGTCCCGTATTTATGTCCTTGAAGAATGAATAGTATGTCGAGTTCTTCACCAGAACCTTGCTGAAGTCAGCCTCGGAACCGAAATAGCTGGATGCGACCGCGCCCTCGACGCTGGTGTAATTTCCGGTCGTTGATTGTAGATCGTTGTCGCGCCGGTTGCGGATATAGAGAAAATTTGGAGAGCCGACTCGAGTCGGGCTGGATAGCAACGGGATCAAGTTGCTCGACACTTCGATATTTGAAGCCTTGACCCGACGATAACTGAAGCCGTAGGAAATGGTGGTCAAATCACGGTTTTCCTGACGATACAGAACCTGAAGGTTCCTTACAGTGCCTTCTAAACGCTGCGAGGTGAAGGTTGTGACATCGACGGTATTGTCGTAAAAGATCGATGCTGAAAAATGAAGATTGTCGAGGTTCATCAGCTTAGGGATGTCATAGTTAAGCAGCACGCGCTGCTGCAGCCGGCTGACGTTGGTCCGGAAGGTAAGTGTCTGCTGGCGCCCGCCAAAATTAATTCGATTTACACCAAACAACACCCTCGGGCTGACCCCAGTCTGCCCCAATGGCTGATTGGTCCCGATAGCGGGCGTTCCTGTTTCGAATTCAAACCCTCCACCGTAATCGATGGTGTAACGCTTCGCTTCTCTGGTGGCGACCAAGACATTCTTTCGCGATTCCGTGCCCTCAGGGTTTTGGATAGCCGCGTCAACTTCGCTGAAGAGTCCCAGGTCATATAAGCGCCTCTGGCTGTCCAGTATTCGCTGTTGGCTGAGGGGATCACCGGGATGCACGCGCAACTGCCGACGGGCGACTCCAGGTCGCGTGTAATGGAGCCCGTTGAGATACACCTGGTCGACGAAAAACTGTTCGCCCTCCTGGATCGTGAAGGTCACGCCGACGCGCGGGAGCCCACCGGAACCGTCGGAGACATTCACGTAACCCACGTCGACTGTTGCGTTCGGGAATCCGTTATCGAAATATTTCCCCAAAATCGCGTCGCGGTCATCCTCGAGACTGGATTCGTCGAAGCCTTGTCCTTCCGCGGTAGAAAGTTCTGGTAATTGCTCTTGAGGCAGGATGTAGCTTCCTTCGACTTTCACCCAGGCCACGCGGGTTTGTGGGCCCTCATTGATGATGATGTCGATAGCCAGCAAAGACGGATTGCCCTGATATTTCGTGACCAGCTTGCCGCTAACTTCAGCCTGACGAAAGCCGCTTCCGCGATACAAGCCCTGGATTCTCTGTATGTCCTGTGTCAGAAGTGCTTCGCTGTAGCGGCCATGGCTGAACAGACGCGTGGCGGGCTGGTCGGCCATGCGTCTACGGATCAGTTCCTCGGGAAAGTAATGTGCGCCGTAAATTCGAATGGCCGCGAGCTTGTGGCGTGCTCCAGGATCGATCACGTACAGAATCCGCATGGTCTTCCCATTACCGTCGTGCTGGTTCACGCTTACGGTCGCCTCAAAATAGCCGAGCGCCTCCATATGATTCTGAATATTGCGGCGTCCTTCGTTCAGCAGATCGTCATCGACGGCACCTTCCTCGTAAACCGGCACCAATCGGCGGAGCGTGCGCTGACCAAGCTTGTAGCCTTCTGCAGCGATCTCTACTACTGGACCACGGTCGATCTGAAATGTGTAGTCGACCGTGTTGTGTTCCGGGCGGTAGGTGCGATCGGCCAATGAAACCTGCGCCAGTAATCGATCTTGTTTCTGGTATCGGGTGCGAATCCGCTGCAAGGCGCGAGTGACCCGGGTTGAAATGACGGGGTCGCCGGAGTGCAGTTTCGCAATCTCCTTGATCTGACTGGCGGTATAAGCAGAGTCGCCAGTGACCTTGACCTCTCCAACCACGGCGCGCGCGCCTGGGCTTATATGAAAAGCCAAATCGATTTGATGTTGCTGTTCGTTCCGGTGTTCCAGAGTGTGGACCTTGGACTGATGGAAACCATTCTCTTCCAGAACGCGCGCCATTCCTTCTAAGGCGCGCGTCAACTTTTCCTCCGTGTAAAGCTCCCCCAACTGAAGGCGGGTAGAACTGATTAGCTGGTTGGAGGATGGGTTCGCCGAGACGCCGTCGACTGTCACTATTCCCACAAAGAAATTCGCGACGGTCAGAAAAGTTAATTTCACGCCTGCCGTATCTGTGCGGTCGGCTTCGGCCTCGATGTCGGAAAATCTCCCACTAGCAAACAGCGCCTTGATCGCATCGCGTAACGTATCTCGGTTTAAGGGCTCCCCTACTTTGAGGGACGTCAAGGCCAACAAGGAAGCTGATTCTTCCGGACGGACCCCGGGAAACTCAATCTCATCGATGGTTAAGCCAAGATAAGGAGTAATAGCACCGAATTGCGATGCGGAGGGCTCGGCCTGGGCGCTTGCTGGCGGCGCTTGTTGCGACCAGGTCCACCTTCCGAGGGCGAGGATAAAGAAAAGTGTCATCGCAATACCCTGCGAGACGGACCTGGCCCGTCGCGATTTCTCTTCCAAGTTGGGTCCCTCGGGCGGCGGTGCAAATTTGTGCCTTTTAGGATTGGATGAATTGCTCAAAGCCACATGTTGCTCGCTGGGAAGAGTTTGGCGACCGGAACCTATAATACTGGCTAGGAACGCCCGGAAAGGGTAATCGCTTTGGGACTTCGGCTCTCAGAATCAGTTTTGGACGAAGAACGCTACTCGCGCCAAATGTTGTTCAAACAACTAGGAGCTGAAGGCCAGCGTCGCCTTTCCGGTTCCCGCGTCGTCATAGTGGGGTGCGGAGCCACCGGTTCAGTTCTGTCCTCACTACTTGCCCGCGCCGGGATTGGTTCCATCCGGATTATTGATCGCGATTACGTGGAGGCGAGCAACCTTCAGCGGCAATCGTTATTCGATGAAAATGACGCTCGGGAATCTGTGCCCAAAGCGATTGCTGCCGCGCGTCAAATCGAGCGTTTTAACTCCAGCATTATGGTTCAGCCGCGGGTGGCCGACCTTACCCCTCAAAATATCAATTCCCTGCTGGCCGGGATGGATGTCATCCTCGATGGCACCGACAATTTTGAGACTCGCTACTTGATAAACGACTACGCGATCAAGAATTCCATTGCCTGGATTTACTCGGCTGCGGTTGGCAGCTATGCAGTAACCATGAACATCATTCCTGGTGAGACAGCTTGCCTTGGGTGTTTTTTCCCCGATTCTCCGCGCGGGACACTCGAGACTTGCGAAACCGCCGGCATTCTGAATTCCGCAGTGAACCTGGTTGCATCGGTCGCGGCAACGGAAGCGTTGAAATTTCTGGTCGGCGCTTCCTCCAAAATGCGGCGTACGTTGCTTTCGTGGGACGTGTGGTCAAACGAGCAAGCCGAGGTGTCGGCTGGAGCTCCGCACGAGGGGTGCCGAGTGTGTGCCAAACGCGAGTTTACGCATCTCGCCGGTGAGGGGCACCCGCATATTACCCTTTGCGGTAGAAATTCAGTCCAGATTCACGAGCGGCAACGCCGCGTCGATTTCCTCGAAATGCGCACACGTCTTGCGCCTTTGGGCGAGGTCCGCCACAACGATTTTGTGCTGAAATTTTGGCGTGATCCGTATGAGATCACCCTCTTTCCAGACGGCCGTGCGATCATCAAAGGGACAACGGATACGGCCATTGCGCGCAGCCTTTATGCGCGCTTCATTGGAACCTAGAATCTGTTTGCTCTACGAAAACCGAGTCGGCTAGTTGCAGGATGTGCGCACGAGATTGCAACCGTGGCCCTAGCCATGATACCGGGGACGCAGTACTTTGGCCGACAACACAGCAAATCTCCGATGCTTTTCGGGCATCCCACATATCGCCGACTGGCAATCAAACTGCACTGGTGACGGCAGAGTGTTACTTCTGTGGAGGTAGTATGCGACCCTATTTTGTCTTTTGTGCAGTCCTCTTGCTTGCAGCTGCCGCATTTGGCCAACAGCCTGGTCCCCGGCCCTACGGCCCTGCTTACTATGGATTCGGCCCATACGTACCTCTAATAAGTACTCCGATGGTATCGTTCCAGACTGTATCTCCGAATCCAGTCGGCGCGAGCAATGCCACCACTGGTCTGATCGCGGGCGCCACGAACTCGACGCTCTCTGAGATTCAAGGCTCAACCAGTTCTGAATTCACCGTACCCGTCTGGTACCAGGGCGGCGCGCCGCTGCTCACGCCGGAAGTGAACCTATTGCCGAAGCCGGCGAGACGCGAGATGGGCCCAATGCCAGAGCGTCCTGCCGGAGTTGAGCGCGGCTCCCGTAAAGAGGCTCGCGCAGAGTGGGTCTTCATCTCCGGTTCTGATCACACAGCTAGCGTGGCCGCCGCGGCCAAGCCGTCTGTGAAGCCCGGCCACTCCTATACGAATGAAGACGTGACCCGCCAAAACGATAACAACGGCTTGGTTCACTATGACAGCAAAACGGAGAAGATACAGTAGCGGATCAAGCTCACCCGCGCTTTAACGCGTGGCGTTACGATTTCGCTCCCGCTGGCTGAGCCCGGCGGAAGCCGTCGTTTTTTCGGAGCCGCTCTCTACAACCCGCAAAAATCCGCCATTCCCAAATCCGATCTGCTATCTTCTTGCGTTGATACTCTTCACAAATTCACCGGAAAGCCTGGCGACGATCTGCCAGATAAATACCTGAATGGCCGAAACGGCTGGTTCCGAACCCTCCGCCCTTCGCTCAGTTACTGGAGCTGCAACTCTGGATTCCATTGGATTCTTCCATCCATCGCGACGTCCTTATCGCTTCACCATCCTGCTGTTCATCAGCCTGCTGATACTGGGAAGCTACTTTGCATACGACAGCATCGGCGCTCTCGCCCCGACGCTCATTGAGGCACTGCATCTGGACCGCAGCGACATTGGCAATCTCTACACTGCCTACTCCGTGGCCGCTGTTTTCATTGTTTTCTTCGGGGGCATGCTCTACGACAAGCTCGGCCCTCGCCATTCGAGCCTCCTGTTCTCCACGCTGGTCCTGGTGGGCGCCACGATTGTCGCCCTCGCCCACTCGCGGTGGGAGCTATTTGCAGGGCGGTTAATCTTCGGCGGCGGCTCCGAAGCGCTGATCGCAGTGCAAAGCGCGATCATCAGCCGCTGGTTCAAGCGTCATGAAATGGCACTCGCCTTCGGCATCGCTCTGACCGGCAGCCGTCTCGGAACTCTTTTCAGCTTCAACACTGAAGAGCTCATTGCCCGCTATTTTGGAAGTTACCGTATTGCACTTTGGGCCGCGGCAGGCTTTTGCCTGTTCTCCGTGCTCTGCAACCTGGTTTACAACGCCATGGACCTTCATGGCGAGAAGGTGCTCTCACTTCCCAAGCCGGCGGCTGGCGACAAAATCGTCTTCTCCGACATCCGGAAATTCAACTCTTCCTACTGGTACATTGTCCTGCTCTGCGTCACCTTCTATAGCGCCATCTTCCCCTTCACGGCCCTCGCCACCGACATGTTCCACGACAAGTGGGCCCTTCCGCTAGTCAGCGAATCTACGGGCGCCTTCCTGGCCCAGATATTCGACAACTTCCTGCACATGTTCTCGACGGCGCCGGGGGTGACCAGCATCATCATCTTCGCGTCCATGATCTTCGCGCCTTTCGCCGGTAGCCTGGTAGATCGCATCGGCAAGCGGGCCACGTTAATGATTGTGGGTTCCCTGATGATGATTCCCGCCCATCTCGTCATGGGCCTCACGCATTGGAACCCGCTTCCCAGCATGATCGTGCTGGGTGCAGCCTTTGTCCTGGTTCCCGCCGCCATGTGGCCGTCGGTGCCGCTGGTGGTCGAAGAGAAGCGTGTGGGCACGGCCTTCGGCCTGATGACCGCCATCCAGAACATAGGCCTTGGACTATTCCCCCTTCTCAATGGCAAGCTCCGCGACGTGACCGGCACCTACACTGCGACGCAGATCATGTTCGCGTCTCTTGGCCTGGCCGGATTTATCTTCGCCTTCCTGCTCCTCCAGTCCGACCGGCGCCATGGCGGTAAGCTGGAGCAAGGAAAGAACGAGCAGCCAGCCTGAATAATGGAGCAGCAATGTCCTGGGGGGATGATTTCCTCCACTCTCGGATTTCTTGGGATGCTCTTCGCCTTTTTGTTTCACGCGTACGCGAAACTGGACCGAACGGTCACGGGCTAGAAACCACAAAGGCGGGCAAGTCGTGGGCGGCAATAGCTGTCCTCGCCTGAGCCGTCATCGTTGCGTAACAATCCAGACTCATTTAGTCGGATTACAAACGTAATCAGGTGAGAACGTCCCCCTGACGCCAACATTTGCGTCCTTCGTATCGCTATGCTTTTTGGTATTCTTGAACCCTCAGAACTGGACCGGCAGGCCAAGCGCTGGCCTTGTGCAAATTAGTACAACGATTAGAGTTCAATGCCGCATCTGAATCGAGTAGCGGCCGGAAAAGGCGACTTGACCGACCCGAAGCAGAAGATCACCGAAACTGAGGCGATTGAGCGGGCGAAACAGGGCGACGAAGCGGCATTCGAAGTCCTTTATCAACTGCACAAACGCCGTGTCTATTCGCTATGTTTACGCATGGTCTCCAATCCTTCGCAGGCCGAAGATTTGGCCCAGGAAGCATTCCTCCAGCTTTTTCGCAAGATCGGCACCTTCCGCGGCGAGTCTGCCTTTTCCACCTGGTTGCATCGCATGACGGTGAATGTTGTCCTGATGCAACTGCGGAAGAAGGGCCTGCCCATCGTTTCGCTGGAAGAAACGCTCGAGGCCGACGAGGAAGCGCCTCGCAAAGAGTTTGGAGGCGACGATGTAAGACTCGCCGGCTCGGTGGATCGCATGCAACTGGAACGAGCCATTAACCGACTGCCGCCCGGTTATAAAACAGTTTTCGTCCTCCATGATGTGGAGGGATTTGAGCATAACGAAATTGCGCAGTTGGTTGGTTGTTCGATTGGAAATAGTAAGTCGCAACTTCACAAGGCGCGTTTGAAGTTGCGGGATTATCTGAAGTCCATGAGAGCCGAAAAGGCCAAGACCGGGTAAGCCTAGGTTGGGTCATTGGGGAGAGAGCGGTTATGACGTGTGCCGATGTACAGAGAGTTCTGCCTGAAATCATCGATGCCGGCGGGGACCTCGAGTTTGAGGCTCATCTGAAATCGTGTCCCGCTTGTTCGGAGTTAGTTAACGAACTGGAATGGATCGCTGCCGAGTCGCGGGAGTTGGCAGGCAGCGAGGATCCCCCCGATCGAGTCTGGGTTCGAGTTTCCAATCAATTGCGGGCCGAAGGGATTATCCGGGATCAGGTAGATACCTCCGCGCGGCCAGTAGTTGTGCCGTCTCCGGCCCGCCGATGGAATGCCTGGTGGTTGGCCCCCGTTGTCGCTGGCATTTTGGCGGTCGGTTCTTACGAGTTGGCTCATCGGAGCGCCCCCGCTTCTCCTCAGGTCGCGCAGCATCCATCACAGCAACGGCAAGTTATACCGTCACCTCAACCTCCTCAAAACAACCTGCAAGCGGCCAAGCAAGGCGAGGCGTCTCCAGCAACAAATCAGCAGACCCGGCTGGCCAGACATGTCCTGGCAAAATTGACCCCGAACCCGGCACCGACGAACCAGGCTGAAATCTCGCCTCCCGCGAGCGAAGAGGATGCGCAGTTCCTAAGCGAAGTTTCTCAGCGCGCGCCGACCATGCGGGTTACCTACGAAAAGCAATTGCGGGCGGTGAACGAAGAGATTCGTGAAACGCTGGAGTATATTAAATTGCATCCTGAAGATCTGGATGCTCGCCAGCATCTTCTGGAGACCTATCAGCAGAAAGCTCTGTTGTACCAAATGGCACTGGATCGAATTCAATAGAGGGTTGACCGGCATAGCCGGCCAAGGGGCATTTATGGACAGGCGTCAGCGTACCAACGTGGTGACTGTGGTCCTGGTGGCATTCCTGGTTTCGGTCGCCATTGCCGAGACCAAGAAGGAGTTCAAGTATACCGTTGGTCGTAACGCTAACGTCTCAGTCGATACGCAATATGGCGCCATTTCCGTAAGGCCGGGAAGCAATTCCGAGGTAATCGTTCATGCGACGGTTCAGTCGGACAAGGCCGAGATTGATAGCCAGCAGCGTGGTAACCGTATCGAAGTAATTTCGCATTTTGCACCCGGCCTTGACCAACAGACTGCCCGGGTCGACTACGAGATTCTGGTTCCCGCAGACGCCACCGTTAGTCTTCGCTCCTCCACCGGCCCCCTTTCGGCGGAACATCTCCAGGGCGATTTGAGCCTGGAAGGAACCGATGCCGTGGTCGATATCCGCAACGTAAGCAATGGGCATGTTCATGTGACTACCATGCGTGGTCCGGTCACGCTAACTGATGTCAGCAACGGCCATGTGGAGATCTCATCGATCAGTGGCGACGTCACGTTGAAGTCAGTTACCGGTCCTTTGGTTCAGGCTAACTCCGGGAGCGGCAAGATTTCTTATGATGGCGACTTCGGTTCCGGAGGTGACTACAAGTTCACCACCCACACCGGCGATATTGTCGCCGTCGTCCCCGCCAATGTTTCTGCGGACTTCAGCGCCCATTCTATGCTCGGCAAGGTACAGAACGACTTTCCTCTTGAGCCCCGTCATACCCGCTTATCGTTCGACGAAGGACGTGCTTTCTTTGGCACTGTCGGCAAAGCTGCTTCTGCCGTCGTATTGCGCTCGTTCAGTGGTAGAATCCGCCTCAAGCAACAAGCAGCACTGAAATAACAAAAAGCTCAATCGGGATGATTCGGCGCCAGAACCTAGGAGAATCTCCAATTCTGTAGCCGGGAAGCACCATGCCAATCCGCGCCGTCTTTCTTGTTGGATTCATGGGTTCAGGGAAGAACACCGTCGGCAGAGAGCTGGCAGGGCGCCTCGGCTGGCAATTCATCGACATGGATCGAGAGATCGAAGCTCGCGAAGGCCAGTCCATTCCCGATATCTTCCGCAACAAGGGAGAAGCTACGTTCCGGCAAGCCGAGAACGCGGCGCTGCGTGATTTTCTGGAGAGTTCGCCGGGACGAGACTGTGTTGTGGCGCTCGGCGGAGGGGCTTTCGCGCAGGAAAACAATCGCCGCTTGTTGCACGACTGGCCGACTATCTTCCTAGATGCACCGGTTGAAGAGCTTTGGCAACGATGTCAGCAGGATGATGTTGAACGTCCTCTGCGAAAAAACCTTGAAGGATTCACCCGGCTGTACGGGGAAAGACTGACCTTTTATCGTCAGGCATCGTTGCGAGTCGAAACTAGCGGCAAAAAGTTACTTTCGATTTGCTCAGAGATCGAGAATGCATTGCGTCTCCGAGGCGCTCCGAAGAAGCTTGAAGCAGGAGAATTCAAGTGAAGCAGTGTTGTTATTTCGTCACGTTGCTTACCTTGGCTGTAGTGTGGTTGAACAACCCTGCATATTCCGCGTCCAACAGCAAAGAGAAAGACAAGGAATCGGGAGAGCAGGTGATTGACTCTGGTTCCTTCGGCGTGTTCATGAGTGGGCACCGCGTGGGCACCGAAACATTCACCATCATGCAGACACACGCGGGCAGCGTTATCCGATCACAGTTCAAGACCCAGAACGCCCCCAATGGCGTCGAGGCGGTTCAATCCTCCGAGCTTCAGCTTAACGGCGCAGGCGAGATTCGCCGTTACGACTGGAAAGAACTGAGTCCTGATCAAGCCGCGTCGACGGTTACCCTAAACGATCAGTTCCTCAATCAAAAGTGGAACTCCGGTCCGCAAACCAAAGAAAATGAACAACCGTATCTTCTACCGGCCAGCACCAGTATTTTGGATGATTACTTTTTCGTTCATCGCGAAGTATTGGTCTGGAAGTTCCTGGGAGCTAGCTGCAGGAGCGACAAAGGTGCGGTGGAGTGCCCGGTGAAGCAGCGGGCTCAATTTGGCACGCTCAATCCGCGGCAGCATGCTTCCGCTCCTATGACCGCCGAATATATGGGCCGCGAAAAGATCTATTTCAAAGGCGAGCCGAGGGAGTTCAATAAAATCGAACTCAAGAATGACGCGGGGGTCTGGCAATTGTGGTTCGACGACCAGTTCAAGCTGATGCGGATTTGGATTGAAGGCGACAATACCGAGGTGATCCGCGACTAGCTCCCATCTGTTTCCGCGAAGAATACTCCCTTCGGGATCTAGCCGGTCCTTAGCAGCCTTCATTAAGATAAAGTTGAAGACGTAAGAATGCCGATCGCTGGTTTGGCATCTGAGGACCTGTGCCGATCGTTGATTCACGCACGTCGCGCGTTCTATTTACGGCCATCCTTTTTGCACTCGGCCTCGGTTTCCTCTACGCGGCCCGGCACACGCTTTTGCTATTTTTATTTGCGATCTTCTTTGCTTATCTGATTGATCCCGCTGTTGGCCGTGTGCAAAAACTCGTGCACAGCCGAGCTCGTGCCATTGCCGCCATCTATCTGCTCCTGCTGTTTGCGCTCGGGCTTTTTGTCTTTTTCGCTGGCCCCAGAATCAGCCGGCAAAGCGCCCGGCTTGGAGAAACTCTCCCGGGACTCATGGACAAGGCCAGCAGTGGTCAAATTCCAGGCCAAATCGGCCAACTTGTTTCCAACATCAGCAAACAGCACGGCTGGAGCGCGGCGACTCAGGATCGAATTCAGGCTTTCCTCACTTCGCATCGCCAGGATCTTTTCAAGTTCGCGCAACGGCTCGGGGTGCGCGTGGCAGAAGTCGCAAAGGAAATCTGGGTGCTGTTTCTAGTGCCGATTCTGGCGATTTTCTTCCTGCGCGACGGTGAGAACTTTCATACCGTGTTGACCTCCTTCGTCCAATCGCGCGCGCAGCGTGAATTTCTGCAGGACGTGTTGCGCGATCTCAATCAGATGCTGGCGCAGTTCATCCGCGCCCAGCTGATCCTGGCCCTTCTTTCGTTTGTCGTCTACTCTTCCGTTTTGGGCATCATGCGAATGCCTTACGCGTTGATGCTGGGCACCGTCGGTGGAGCGCTCGAGTTCATCCCCGTAGTTGGGCCATTGGTAGCAGGACTCGCCATGGTCACAGTTGCCGTCTTAACTGGTTATTCGCATTGGCCTCTGCTGATCCTGTTCCTTGTCGTATGGAGGATGGTTTTGGACTATGCCATCGGCCCCCGAATCATGGGAAGCAGCGTCGAACTGCATCCGCTGGCTGCATTGTTCGGAGTCCTCGCCGGGGCAGAGATTGCTGGCGTTCTCGGAGTCTATCTTTCGATTCCGGTGATGGCCAGTCTGCGGATCGTCTTACGTCGCTGGCGGATCTACGCGGAAAAGCGCAAATTCGGTCCTCTCAACGAGTATCTTCCCCACGAACTGGGCAGTGGTCGAACATGAATCGCCGGTAAATTCTTTCCCGCACGTGTGCGCGCCGTCACTCCCCCCGGAAAATTGGCTGGTATAAAATCACGGTTTACCCTATGTCTAATAAGCTTCCTGTAGGAATTCTCGGTGCCACCGGCATCGTCGGCCAGCGGTTTATTCAGATGCTGGAGCATCATCCGTGGTTTGAGGTGGCATGGCTTGCCGCCTCGGATCGCTCGGAAGGCCGGCCCTATGCCGAAGCCGCGCGCTGGCGTTTGAAAACTCCAATTCCGGCCCCGGTCGCCACAATGAACGTGTCTCCCGCCACCCCTGAAGGTGCCCCAAAGACCATTTTCGCGGCACTCGATGCCGCGATCGCCCGGGAACTGGAACCAAGGTTTGCCGCAGCCGGACACGCCGTGGTTTCCAACTCCAGCGCCCTGAGGATGCAATCCGACGTGCCTCTCGTGATCCCTGAAGTCAACAGCGACCACGTCGCTCTGATTGAAAAGCAGGTCTGGCGACGCTCCTCGGGTGGTTTTGCAGTCACGAATCCCAATTGCTCGGCTATCGGCTTAGTCATCGCGCTGGCCCCGATCCATCGGCGCTTTGGACTCGAGAGCGTCATAGCCGTCACTATGCAAGCCATCAGCGGCGCCGGCTATCCAGGAGTGGCATCCCTCGACATTCTCGGCAACGTGATCCCGTTCATCAAGAATGAGGAAGAGAAGATGGAAGAGGAGACGCAAAAACTGCTTGGAAGGCTCAACGGGGCCAGTGTTGTTCCCGCCCCTTTTGCTATGAGCGCGCAGTGCAACCGCGTCGCCGTTGAAGACGGTCATACGGAGTCGGTCTCAGTGCGCCTGAAGAAGAAAGCGACGGCAGAGGAGCTGATCGCCGCGTGGAACGATTTCACCGCCGAGCCGCAGCAACTACGTTTGCCCAGCGCACCGGATCGGCCGGTTGTCTATCTGAGCAGCGCCGATCGGCCGCAACCGCGCTTCGACTGCGATCTCGGAGGAGGCATGACAACCTCGGTCGGCCGCTTGCGTCCGTGCAATGTTCTGGAATGGAAATTCACCGTCCTGAGCCACAATACAATTCGCGGAGCTGCCGGGGCCGCTTTGCTTAATGCTGAACTACTCAAGGCGAAGGGCTACCTATCATGCTGACGCGGAATGCGCTCGCTGACGGAGACCGCTTGCTTGCTCGCAAGGAGCCTCGCCCCGCATGATCGTCATGAAGTTTGGCGGGACCTCCGTCCAGGACGCCAAAGCTATCGACCGCGTCGCCCAGATCGTTCAGGGGCGCCTCGCCGACCGTCCGATCGTCGTCGTCAGCGCGATGGCCAAGGTCACCGATTCTCTGCTTGCCATGGGGAAGGCAGCCGGTGGCGGCGACCGCAAAACTGCTCTCAAAATGGCCCGGGCCCTCCGCGAGCGCCACTACGACGCTGCCGGCGAGCTTCTCGGCACCGCACTCTTTACAGAATTCCATGGCGGCCTTGGCGCCGACTTCGAAGACCTCGACGAACTCCTGCGCGGCATCGGTGCGGTCGGTGAAATAACTCCACGCACTTACGATTACGTTGCATCTTTCGGTGAAGTACTTTCAAGCAAAATCGTGGCCGCCGCTTTTGCGGCTCGTGGCCTCAATGGCACCCATGTTGATTCGCGCCAAGTCTTGCTGACGGATAGCCAGTTCATGCGCGCCGTTCCGCAGTTTGAGGAAACCAACGAACGTCTCCGCAAGAGAGTGGCGCCACTCATCGAATCTGGACAGGTACCCGTCATGGGAGGATTTATCGGCTCGAATCGCGCGGGTGTGACCACCACGATCGGCCGTGGAGGTTCCGATTTCTCGGCTGCCATTTTCGGCGCTGGCCTCAACGCACAGCGCATCGAGATATGGACCGACGTTGATGGCATGATGACTACCGACCCTCGCCTCTGTCCCGACGCCCGCCGCATCAAGGTGATCAGCTTCGACGAAGCCGCCGAACTGGCTTATTTCGGAGCCAAGGTTCTGCATCCGGCGACCGTCCTGCCCGCGGTTCAGCAGAACATCCCTGTTTTTGTCTTGAACTCGCACAACCCGACTTGCGAGGGGACGAAAATCATTGCCCGCGCTCCACATTGCGTCAACACATTCAAGGCGATCGCGCTCAAGAAGAAGATCACTCTTGTGGAAGTCGCCGCACCTCGACGGTTGCTGGTCCACGGCTACCTTAAGTCCATCTTCGAGATCTTTGACCGGCACGGCCTGGCCGTGGATGTTGTCTCAACTTCTGAGGTCAGCGTCTCGGTCACTGCCGAGACCAACGAGGCTATCCCGGCCCTCGCCGCCGATCTCGCAAAACTTGCTGACGTGAAGTACGAAGGGCGCAAAGCCATCGTCTGTTTGGTGGGCGAGAGCCTTCGCGATACGCCCGGCATCGCCGCCAAGGTTTTCTCGCTGCTGGAAAACACGAAGATCCGCATGATTTCCCAAGGCGCTTCAGAGATCAATCTGACGTTCGTGATCGAGGAAGACGATTCGTCCGATGTTATCCGCCGTCTGCACAGTGCATTTTTCGCCAACGCCGACCCAGAGGTCTTCGCCTGAACTGATTTTCGAGCGCCAGCCCCATTCGGCTCTACTCTCCCCTCCCTGCAGCACCGTGATTACTCCTAGTATGATTGCGGCAGCTTTTGTCGGTGTCTTCGGCATCCCAGTGGACTACAAAAATGAACCTCCTCATTCTCGGCTGCGGAAAAACAGGTTCTCTCGTGGCGGATGTTGCGCGTGAACGCCGTCACCATGTGCAAACTCTTCGGGGCGCTGAAAATGCCGACGCTTCTGCTTTAACTTCGTCCTTCCTTGCGCCCTTCAACTGCGTCATCGATTTCACTACACCGTCAGCTATTGTTCCCAATGCGGAAGCGTGCATCCGCGCCGGCAAAGGCATCGTGGTGGGAACGACAGGCTGGCACGAACAGCTGCCGCGATTGCGCGAATTGGTTCTCTCGGCGAAAACTGGTTTTCTCCATGGCACGAATTTTTCCATTGGCGTGAATCTCTTCTTTGAGACTGTCCGGGCCGCAGGGGCTGCTCTCAAATATAACTATTCCGGCCAGATTTTTGAGCGCCATCATGCCCAGAAGAAAGATGCCCCGTCTGGAACGGCCCTGACCCTTCAGAAGATGGTTCGCGACTCGTCCGGCCAGAATGAGGACATTGAAATCGTCTCGTTTCGAGAGGGAGACGCGGTGGGCATGCACGAGGTCGTCTTCAATTCCCCAGCCGACCGCATCTATCTCTGCCATGACGCCAAGTCTCGCCGCGGATTTGCCGAAGGCGCCATTCGCGGCGCGGAATGGCTCAGTGGGAAATCGGGTTTCTTCGAATTCCGAGACATCTGGCGTGAACTGTAAGTGCGGCTTAGGGATCCTACGGAGAATCTAGCCTTCGAAATGTACTCGCATTCAGCTGCCAAATGCATCACCTCCCAATTGGCGTTATGCTTATGCCATGCAACTCAGAGGCTGTGGCACTGCTCTGGTGACGCCGTTTACCCAGGACGGCGCGGTCGACGAAACTGCTCTCCGAAATCTGGTTGCGTGGCAGGTCGAATCGGGTATCGACTTTCTGGTTCCTTGCGGCACCACCGGCGAAACACCAACTCTCTCGCACGACGAGTGGCTGCACGTGATCGACGTGACGATCGAAGTCGCCGCCGGGCGTGTGCCGATCATGGCCGGGGCAACATCGAATTCCACGCAGGAGGCGGTTGCCAAAGCCAAAGAAGTTGCGGGCCGACCTGGAGTCAACGCGATCCTCACCGCTTCGCCTTACTACAACAAACCGACACAAGAGGGCCAGTATCGCCACTTCCGAACGATTGCCGAAGCGGTCGACAAGCCGATCATTCTCTACAACGTGCCAGGACGCACGTCGGCCAATATCGAACCAGCAACACTCGCTCGGCTGAGCGAGGTCCCGAACATCGTTGGCGTAAAAGAAGCCAGCGGCAACATGACGCAGATCGCAGAAGTGTTGAATGTTGTCCCGGAGAGCTTCCAGGTTCTTTCCGGCGATGATGCCGTTACGTTGCCTGTTATTGCTCTGGGCGGAGTCGGTATTGTCTCCGTAGCATCGAACGAAATCCCGCGAGAAATGGCTGAAATGACCCGCGCCGCCCTCGACAACGACTGGCAGACGGCTCGCACCATCCATCGGAAGTATCTTCCGTTGATGCAGGCAAACTTCATCGAATCGAGCCCTCTACCCGTAAAAGCTGTCCTGGCTATGATGGGGAAGATTCAGGAGATTTATCGGCTGCCCTTGCTGCCCATGCGGCGCGACACGAGATCGAAGCTCCAGAAGATTGCCGCCGATGTTGGGCTACTTGCGCATCCAGCAGTTCCCTCGGCAAGCGTTGCGTTTTACGTGTACGAGAGTTGGGCCGCTGGTCCGCACAAGGTAATCGTCCATCGGTCGTCGTGTGGACAATGCAGCGCGGGCAAAGGACGCCCCTCGGGCCACGATCCCAATCATTCACGCTGGCACGGTCCTTACGGCAATGTCTCCGAGGCTCGGGAAGCTACGCATCAGATACCCGGGGTCTTGATCCGCAGCGAATGCAAGTGTGTAGCGTAGAATGTGGGCGCTCGAACTTCGATCTCTTCTCCTGAGGAAAGGGAATGAATCGCGCACATTGGCTTTTGTTTGTGTTGCTCACAACCGTGCTGCGCCCGGACGAATTAGCGGATTCCAAAGACTAGCCGATGGTGCGCTCCATTTCTGAGATCCGAGCAGCGATCGAATCTTTCGCCTCAAGCGAACCCATAAGGGACCTAGCCCGTGCCCGAGAAATATTCAACGACTTTCGCTGTCGTCTCACATCCGGAGAAATTCGTGCCGCTGAGAAACTAACGGCTCAGAACGGCAGGGAGTGGAGCGTCAATCCCTGGGTTAAGCAAGGCATTCTCCTAGGCTTTCGTCTCGGCGAGTTAAAGCAAATGTCCGATGGGGACGTTCTCTCGTTCATAGACAAAGACACCTTCCCTGCTCGCCGCTTTACCCTCGCTGACCGCGTTCGCGTCGTTCCAGGCGGGTCGAGCATTCGAGAAGGTGCGTATATCGCGCCGTCCGTCGTCTGCATGCCGCCCATGTTTGTCAACGTCGGGGCTTATGTGGATGAGGGGGCCATGATTGACTCGCATGCGCTGGTCGGTTCCTGCGCGCAGATCGGGAAGCGGGTTCACCTCAGTGCCGCCGCTCAGATTGGAGGGGTACTCGAGCCCATCAACGCCGCGCCAGTAATTATTGAAGACGACGTGTTGGTTGGCGGAAATTGCGGAGTCTACGAAGGCACGCTAGTGCGCTCGCGCGCCGTGCTTGGCGCGGGAACCATTCTCACTCGTTCCACGCCTCTCTACGATTTAGTGCATGGCGAAATCTATCGTGCCACGCCAGACCGTCCGTTAGAGGTCCCGGAGAATGCGGTTATTGTGCCGGGCTCGCGCTCTGTCACAAAAGGCAAAGGCCGCGAATGGAATCTGTCCCTCTACGCGCCGGTTATTGTGAAATACCGCGACGACAAAACGGATCGCGCGGTCGAACTCGAAGAGTGGTTGCGATGAGAGACATTCTGGGCCAGCATCAGTGTTGCAACGCGGTTCTAGGTAATCCTGACAGTTGGGCCTGTTCCATCGCCATTCTCGCCCTTACCTCCAGGTGCTTCTTCCGGAAATGCGCCAGCGCGCGCTGTCCCCATGCCCGCACGAAGTAGTAGTTCAGGGCGCAGCCAATGGCAGAACTGGCCACTGGAATTAGCCTCCCCGCCCACTTCTCGACAACCTCCGCGCTCGCCCGAGCGGCAATGCGCTGAATCACTTTGGGCACGAATCGATTGACGAATTCCTTTTCGACCAGCTCACGGCTGATGTCCACACCTGCTGCGCTCGCGGCCGCAATCCACAACTCAGCAATCTCGTCGTCGGTGTTCATCTCAAAGCCGTAAACCAGGCTCAGCTTTTGAATGGTGCGCATGGTGATCGCAGAGAGAATCCCCAGATCGGGCATGATCGTGATGATCCCTCCCATGCCGAGCCCGGCCCCCTCGACCGCCGCCAGCTTCATCCCGCTGCGGACGACCGCTTCCGCGACATCATCAAGCTTCGACATCTCAACGGAATACACGCCTTTGAAGGTAATGATGGGCAGCCCATAAGCGGCACGCAACTGGAAAAGAAAGCGCCCGGGATCTACTCTGATCGTTTCATAGGCGCGCGTCAGCCCTTTGCGAATGGCGGTTTCGGTCCGCCCGCGCAGCCACGATTTCTTCTCGACGTCTGCCATCCTGATTGAAGTTTATCAGGCTGGTCACTCTTAATCAGTGTCCGCTCTGCGGTCGCGGTTTCATGCTGTGCTAGCATCAACTGTTCCCATGCCCACAGGAAAACTCCACATCGTCCCGCTTGGCGGAATGGGCGAGTTCGGTATGAACTGCATGGCCCTCCGCTGGGGAGACGACATCATCGTCATCGATGCTGGCCTGATGTTCCCCGAAACCGAACTGCTCGGCGTCGATATCGTCGTGCCCGACATTTCGTACTTACTCGAGAATCGTGAACGCGTCCGGGCCATCATTCTCACGCACGGCCATGAAGATCATATTGGCGCGCTTCCCTGGATCCTCAGTGAACTCAACGTTCCGGTCTGGGGCACCGAATTCACGCTCGCTTACGTGGAAGACAAGCTCGATGAACACCAACTCCTCGACGACGTCGATCTGCGTGAGATACGGGCTGGTGAGCGCTTCACCATCGGGTCTTTCACGATTCATCCGCTCCAGGTGACGCACAGTCTCGTCGATTGCGTAGCGCTTGCCATTCACACACCGCTTGGCGTGGTTCTTCATACGGGCGACTTCAAGGTGGACCCCACGCCGACTGACAACCGGCTTTTCGACCTGCACAGCTTCGCCGAATACGGCAAGGACGGCGTCCTGCTTCTGCTGCAGGATTCCACGAACGTCGAGCGCAAAGGTTACACGCCGAGCGAGCGAGCCGTGCACCGCAAATTCGAGGAGATCTTCGTTCGCACGGAACGTCGTCTCTTTATCTCCTGCTTCTCGTCTTCCATCCACCGCATCAAGCTGGCAGTCGACATGGCATGGGAACACGGCCGCAAGGTCTGCTTCATCGGCCGCTCGATGAACAGCTCCTCGGAAATCGCCGAGGATCTCGGTTATATCCAGATCCCCGAAGGCATGCTCATTCACCCGGGGGAGATGAAGAACTTTGCGCCTGAGAAAGTGTGCGTTCTCATCAGCGGGACGCAAGGGGAGCCCATGTCGGCGCTCTCACGGGCTGCAGTCGACAATCACAAGCATGCCAAGATAGAGAAGGGCGATACGGTCGTCCTCTCCTCACGTATCATTCCTGGTAACGAGAAGGCCATTTATCGCATGGTCGATCACCTGTTCCGGCGGGAGGCGTTCGTGATCTACGACGATGGTTCATATCCGCCAGTCCACGTCAGCGGCCACGCCAGCCAGGAGGAGCTGAAACTCATCATCAACCTTGTCCGTCCGCGTTACTTCGTTCCTATTCATGGCGAATACCGCCAGCTCAAGTTGCATGCTGAACTGGCAAACACCATGCGTGGCGCGGTGGGGAACGTGATGCTGATCGAGAGCGGCGACGTGTTGGAGATCGACGAACTCGGCGCTCGCAAAGCGGGACGCGTGAATGTAGGCCGGGTGTGCATTGATTCCGGCTCGCGTACCGATGTGGTCGAAGACCTAGTCATGAAAGATCGCCGTCACCTCAGCGAAGACGGTTTTGTCATGCCGATTATTGCCATCAGCAAGCTGACTGGGCGGGTGGAAGCTTCGCCCGAGATTGTCACCCGTGGTTTTGCTCCGGGCGAAAACGGTGTCATTGAGCGGGCACGGGAAATCGTGATGGAAACGCTCGACACCTCAAGTGACGAGGAAAAGGCTGATTACGGGGTGATAAAGGAGAAGATCCGCACCGACCTGAAACGCTACATCTCGCGACAGACCCAGCGCAGACCGCTGATCATGCCGGTAATACTCGAAATCTGAGCGACAACGGTCAGTGGCTAGTCGTCAGGCACCATCTCGAGTACCAGGTCCGACGTCTCAGGTGTTAGGTCTTAGGTCTTAGGAAAACAATACAACAGCGCAGAGCAATCGGCGCGGAGGCTTGCGAGCACCGATTCGAGCCGCCGCTGGACTCATCCTATGGTTACGCTGGAAGACATTAAGCAAGCCCAGTCATTACTTCGCGGGATCGCGGTGCGAACTCCTCTGCTCGAATGGACCGGCGTTACGGCAAAGCGGAAGCTCTTCCTGAAGCTTGAGAACCTGCAGCCGATTGGAGCCTTCAAGCTGCGCGGGGCCTACAACAAGATCTCATCGTTCAGCGAAGAGGAGCGCAGTCGTGGAGTTGTCTCGTATTCCAGTGGGAATCACGCACAAGGCGTGGCGTATGCGGCTCGCGCGCTCGGACTCAAAGCAGTCATCGTAATGCCTGGGAACAGTCCCAAGAACAAGCTGGCGGCAACGGCGGCGCTGGGCGCCGAAGTCGTTACCGTTGGTCCTGGCAGCGAAGAGCGGCGGATTCGCGCCGAGCAACTCGCGGCGGAACACGGTTATGTTGTGGTTCCTCCCTATAACGACGAGAAGATCATTGCGGGGCAAGGCACCGTTGGGCTGGAAATTCTCGAGGACTTGCCTGGGGTGGAAACCGTGCTCTCTCCTGTCGGTGGAGGAGGACTTATCAGCGGTATTTCTGCCGCGATCAAGCTGACGAATCCCAAAGTCAGCGTCATTGGAGTTGAACCCGAACTGGCTGGAGACGCGCGCGCCAGCCTTAAAGCCGGTCATATCGTCTCTTTTGCTGCCGAGCAGGTCACGCAAACGCTGGCCGATGGACTCCGGACTCAGAGCATCGGCGAGGCCAATTTCGAGCACATTCGCGCCTACGTGGACGATATTGTCAGCGTGAAGGAAGATGAGATTCGTGAAGCCACACGCGCGCTGAGCGCGAATGCAAAGACTCTTGCCGAACCGAGCGGAGCAGTAGCGGTGGCTGCTTTTATGTTTCATTCAGCGGAACTGCCGCAAACGAGAACGAATCTGGCCGTGATCAGCGGCGGAAACATTGACCCTGAACTGCTGGCTGAGATAAGGCGAGCCTGATCTTCGGAGACCCCCCTAGACGATCTTTTAGAATCAAAGATTTAGCGCACATACCCATGCCAAATCTTTGAGAAGTAAGCAGTTATGTATAAAATATTTATAATTCAATAAGTTAGCTTGAATTTCAGGTCAATTTCTGGCGCCCCTCGCGCTAGATCTCTGAATCGTAAGAATTTAGCAAGCACATCGCGCCAGATCATTGATAAGAAATAATTTATTGAGAACTGTTCCTGTGTTAAGAGGCGGACCCAAGGCGTAGCAGCGGTGAATGTACAATGCTCCGTTCCTGGGTGGAGGGGTTTTGAACCGTCGGGTTGATCAGTTTTTTGGGCTTTCATCGCATGAGACCACGATTCGTCGCGAAGTGATTGCTGGGCTGACCACCTTCTTCACCATGTCGTATATCGTGGCGGTCAATCCAGCCATTCTGAAAGCTGCGGGCATGCCGGTCGGGGCATCGCTCACAGCCACGATCCTGACGGCCATCTTTGGAACGCTAGTGATGGGGTTGTATGCGAACCGTCCTTTTGCGATTGCGCCGTATATGGGCGAGAACGTGTTCATCGCGTTCACGGTGGTGCAGGTTCTGCGTTTTACATGGCAGGCCGCGCTCGGGGCCGTCTTTGTCGCTGGCGTTCTTTTTTGCGTGATGACGGTGTTGCGCCTGCGGCAATGGATGGTCGAGGCGATTCCGCCCACGCTTCGTTACAGTTACGCGGTTGGAATTGGCTTATTCCTCACATTTATCGGGCTGAACCAAACGGGGATCGTGACGATAGGGGTTCCGGGAGCGCCGGTGCATGCGGGGCACCTCAACGCGCCCTCGGTACTTCTTGCCATTCTCGGGTTCCTGCTCATCACCGCGCTTACGATACGGCGCTTCCCTGCCGCGATTCTTACCGGCATTCTTTTGACTGCTGTGATCAGCTTTGTGGCCAAAATCTCGCCGGCGCCCACAGCTTGGCTCAGCATGCCGCCGAGCCTGCGGCCGGTATTGTTGAAATTCGACTTGCACAGTGTCTTCAGCTGGGCTTTTTTCCCGGTGGTTCTGACGATTCTGGTTTTGGCGTTTGTGGATACGATGGGAACCTTGATCGGGGTCTCGGCGCGCGCCGGGTTTCTCGACGAGAAGGGCAACCTGCCTGAAATCGAGCGCCCGATGCTTGCGGATGCCTTAGCCACAACATTCGCGGGCGTCATCGGGACGACGACTTCGGGAGCATATGTTGAGTCGGCGACGGGAGTAGAAGCCGGCGGACGGACGGGGCTGACATCAGTAGTTACTGCGCTGTGTTTCGCGGGAACACTTTTTTTTGCCCCGCTCATTTCGGCAATCCCCGCTCACGCCTATGGTCCCGCGCTAATTTTCGTCGGATTGCTGATGCTGGCACCGATCGTTCGCATCCCGTTTGATGACCTTAGCGAACTTGTGCCGGCGTTTGGAGTGATTGCACTGATGGCATTTACCTACAACATCGGAGTCGGAATGACGGCGGGATTTGTGTTGTATCCCTTGTGCAAATTATTCGCAGGACGGTTGGGCGAGGTTCGTCCGGCATTGTGGGTGCTGACGGCGTTGTCGGGTCTGTTTTTTATTTTTTATCCGTACGCGTAGCGGAGTTCCCAGTTCTCGCTTCTCAGTCCTCAGAAGACCAGGCTCCGCCGGGACATCCTCAGCGCGACACTCTTGCTTGGTAGTAGATTTATTTCGGTAAATCTCCATGATTCGATTTGGAATCGCCGGTTTCGGTTTGCACGCAGGAAAGCGCCTGATGCCGGGTTTCGCACTGGCGCAGAATTGCAAGGTCGTCGCACTCGCTCGTCGCGACCCGGTCAAGGCCAGCGAAGCCTCCAGACAATACAACATTCCGCACATATTCAGATCTACGGAAGATCTGGCTCGGCGCCCGGAGGTTGACGCAGTCTTCGTGGCATCTCCCAACGTGTGCCATCTCTCCGACGTGCTGGCGTGCGTTTCGGCGGGCAAGCCCGTGCTTTGCGAAAAACCAATGGCGATGAACGCGGGCGAATGCCGTCAGATGATCGAAGCGGCCGGCGCGGGCGGAGTCCTACTGGGAGTAGCGCAGGTGTTTCGCTTTGAGGAGAGCACCGCGGCATTTCGGCGGCAGATTGCCGAAGGCGATATCGGCCAACCGGTGCTAGCACGCGCAGAATTCTCTTTTTCCCCAACCGCGCATGCTCGCACCTGGCTTTATGATCGCGCGACTGCCGGAGGCGGGCCCATTGCGGATGTCGGTGTGCACTGCATCGATGCCTTGAGGTTCGTGCTCCAAGACGAAGTGGTGCGCATCGGCGCACTAGCGCACGCCGATGAGCGTTCGGGCGACGTGGAAGCAGCGGCTTCGCTGACTCTCGAATTTCGACGAGGGACACTCGCGGCGGTGCTGGTTTCGGTACGCGCGCAATACCGCACGCCATTTGAAATTGTCGGCGACCGCGGAGTGCTGCGGGCCGATGATGCGCTCAATGTGGAGAGGCCGATCCGGATCGAACTTCAACGCGAGGGACAGGTGGTAAGCGAGGAAACGGTTTCGAATCACCTGGCCTATGCGAAGCAGGTGGACGCGTTCGCGGCGGCGCTAGAAGGCGGGGAGGCTTTTCCCTGCCCGGGAGAAGAAGGGTGGAAAAACCAGCTGTGCCTGGACGCGGCGTATCGAAGCATCACAAGCGGAAGGATGGAAGAAGTGGTGGGAGGTGAGAGCATCGTTTAGCGCTCAAGCGGCGTCCTTCTCCAATCTGACAACAATTGCGGTCGCATAGTGTTGGGCCGCGGGCCAGTGCCGTAGTATCCAATTGCTTGCCTTCCACGAAGCATGTCTGTTGGAGGGAAACACGTGAGACACCAACGGCACAAAGGGCAGGCGAAAATAACGCGCCCCGTGAGCCCTGAAAGATGCTGTCATGAACACAAGTTCGGTTCGGGTCAGAGGATGTTCGTACTCGGAAATGTCGTCATGCGCGGGCAGAAACTGCCGAAGGCGAGCATAAGTCTGAGAGAATCTGATTGGTTCCCGCAGGATAATTGATCCGCCTTTGCGAAGAATCCGCCGCATCTCCTCGCGCACAAGGTTCAGATCCAAGTGGTGGATAAGCGCCATGCAGAAAATCACGTCGACAGACTCATCGGGCAGACCGGTCGCGTATGCGTCGCCGCTTCGAAGTGTGGCTTCAAGGTTCGCGTTGCGGAGGCGCTGTTGCGCAATGGCAATCAGATCGGGCGAGATATCGATGCCGGTAACCTGAGCCCCACGAAGAACCAGCGGCACAATGTTTTCGCCCATGCCGCAACCAAGGTCGAGAACCGTTTTGCCGCGGGCATCCCCAAGGAGGTGGAAAGCGTACTCCAATGGGTACGGAGTATTCGCCGGAGGATCGAGGTAACGATCGAGATTGGATCCCGGAATGGCAGCGAGACGAAGCTTACTGGCCTCAGACGCGCTTCGGCGAATCTCAGCCTGATTGCGCTCTTTTACCAGGGAGTCAGCCATAAGCCACCGCGCATTAGCTACCTATTGCCTGGCCCGAGAAGCGTAGTTTGGTCGTTCGGATGGGTGTACTACAGAAATACGGCTTGCTCTAGAAGAGCGGAAGGCACGTTATCAAACCGAGGAGGAGCGGTCAAGAGCGGAAGATTTTGCCGGCCCAAATAAGAAGCGCCCCGGATTCGTTATGAATCGCGGGACGCCCGAACAGCCCTCCCCCAGAACTGCTCACGACCACAATAGGGACTTGCGGGAATCCTGGGAATCCCACGAATGAGTGGGAGTCATAGCACCAAAGGGCCACTTATCGGAACGGCCAAACTTTGGTAATATCATTGAACCTTGGATGGGGGGTACCGCCGGAAAAACGCAGGTTCGACACTAATTTCCCTGTTTGTACAGCCATCCTCAAAAGGTTGTAAGCGGCGGTGCCTTAAGAAAGCCAATTGTTGTGAGTGTGCAGGGGATTGCAACTAGTTCGAGTAGAAGGAAGCAGCTGCGATCCAGCAAGCGATTGATAACAAAGGGACTGCTTACACTCACGTCTTTGGTTTGAGAATTGCTCGGTTGGCTTGAGGGTTGTATTGCGTCCTGCGGCCTCGTTGGGGTAGGCGTATAGGGCTTAGACACGGTTTTTTGGGAGGAATCAAATGAGGCGAGTGGCTGTTTTTGCATTGCTAGCTCTGGTATTGCCCTTGGCAGCACGGGCAGACAGCATTGACATCACCAACAAGTACGGAACAATCTCTGTATCTCTTGCAGGAATCACTTCATCGCACTCGCAACTCAAGAGCTTCAACGGTATCTCGGCGCCATCTGGAGCGCTCGGGTACGTGAGTTTCGGCACTGGCGCGTTCAACGGTACGAATCTGAATCAGAGCGGAACGTTTTCTTCGACTGGTTCGTTTTTCGACATCGTGAGCGCGGGCAAGAGCTATGGCCTACCCAAAGGAAATCTGTTTACCGGCTCATTTGTCGGTCCGATCACCTGGACGGTTACCCCCGGGCCCGGTAAGAACAGTCTGACGTTCACGTTGACGGGAAAGATCACGGGAATGCTCTACAACGGCACCACGATCAGCGGGACGACGACGCAAACGTTTTATAGTTCCACATCGCAGTATTCCCAAGGTATCGGCCACATCAATATGGGCAATACCCATCTTGCGACGCCGGAGCCGGGAACACTTGGTTTACTTGGAACCGGCCTGGTCGGAATTGCGGGGCTGTTTCGCCGCCGCAAACAGGTCAATTAGCTCCTAGCCGCAGATCGCCACTCGTCCGAAACCCCGCCGCAAGGCGGGGTTTTTATTTGCCGAATTCAGTGTAGTTCTCTAATCCGATGCGAACGCTCTGTAACCCATGACAAGCCCCCTGCGTGACTATTACCGCCGTAACGGCGCTGGGTGGCTTTGAGTTGACCTCGCCGCGGGGTGAAACCTACAGTCAGGCGCAGGGGGTTGTATGAAGGACATCCATGAGGTTCTACGCCGGAAGCAGTCGCAGTATGCGCAACTGGCAAAGCAGATTGAGATGTTGCAGCAGGCCGCCGAAAAGCTTCGGGAAGTAGCTCCACTGCTGGCTGAAAACGAATCCGAAGACGATACAGCCGTGTTGGCCGAGGTAGAAGAGGAGAACGGCAACGCGATGGCCGCCAAGGCCGGCGCGCAATCAACGCCAGCTGCTTCGAAGGCAGGACGCGGCACAACTCCGCGCTGGCCCTAGACGCGAGTTGTAAGCGCGAGGGACGGCATTCATGATATTGCAGGCATTGCTGGTATCGAAAGACGATCCGACTGCGGAGACACTGATCCGTGTGTTGTCGCAGTTTGGCGTCGCCGTAGCCCGCTCCAATGCCGTGGAGGTCGCGGTTGCGCGGCTGAGTGAAGAACATTTTGACCAGGTGATCGTCGATTTCGATGACCCGGAAACCGCCTCACTGATGCTGGAAACCTGTCGTCGACTGACTGGTCCCGATCGCAATCCACCCGTGACTGTGGCCCTGCTGCCGGATCGGCGGCAGATCCGGGCCATGCTCGGCGCGGGAGCCCATTTCATCCTGACCAAGCCGGTTAGCGAAGAGCAGGCCTCGGCAACATTGCGGGCAGCCAGCGCAATCCTGAAGCGGGAGCGACGCCAGTCGCTGCGGGTTTCGCTGCAAGCGCCAGTTTCGATCCGTGTCGATGAGAACAATACGATCGAAGGCATTCTGCTGGATCTGAGCACGGGTGGCATGTATCTGCTCGCTGCCAAGCCGGTAGCGGTATCGGCGCTGGTGCGTCTTGAGTTCGACCTTCCCGATTCCAAGATTCACGTGGAAGCTGATGCCGAGGTGGCATGGGTGACTCCGAACGGGCAAACCGGGGTTCGATTTCTGAACATGGAAACCGATGTACGCGAGAGGATGTGCGACTGGTTGAACTCGCGCTCGCAGATGACGATTCCGGAGGAACCGGTAGCGGTGAGCGCCTGCAAACTTACCGACCTCAGTCTTGGCGGGTGCTACGTTGAAACTGAATCCCCATTTCCGCAAGCGTCAGCGGTGGATCTTTGCCTGAAAGCCTCCGGCCTCGAGGTGCACGCGGAAGGCTTGGTTCGAGTGATGCATCCTGGACATGGGATGGGCATTGAGTTTCCAGCACGCACCGAAGAACAGCGAAAAAGTGTCGGCGAATTTATCGATTTCCTTACTAGTCAGCCAGGGGCACAGCCGGTGCTCGAAACCTCGCCGCGGTCATTGCGGGCAAATGCCGTCGACCTGAGCCAGACTGGAGCGTCAAGCGGCGACGCAGAGGATCCGCTGCTGGAACTGCTGCGCACGGGAAGCGCCCTGGAACAGGAAGAATTTCTGGGCGAGTTGGCGCGCCAGCGCACACCGGCCGATGTGAACCAGTAAGCACCGAAATCTAACCCAAACTCCGACCGGAATTCCGACAACTTCGCTCGATGGCATAGAATTGCAGCGGCATTGGACATGTCGCTTGCGGCTTCGAAAGCATCGTCGAGCTTTAAGAGTGGAAGACACGTACTGAACCAACCCTCGTTCCGGCGCTGGCTCGTCCTGGCTGGCGTATGCGCCCTGGTTATCGCGCCGTTCTTCTGGCTGGGGAATCCTTCTGGCCATGACTTTGAAGTCCACGTTTTTTCATGGATGAACGTGGCCAACCAGTGGAAACAAGGGGTTCTTTTTCCGCGGTGGGCAGACCTGGCGTATTGGGGATATGGGGAGCCGACGTTTCTTTTTTATCCTCCGGCGTCGTGGACGCTCGGAGGATTCCTTGGGTCGGTGCTGCCATGGCGTGTAGTTCCAGGAGCATTTTGCTGGCTCGCGCTTATGCTGGCGGGCGTCGCGATGTATCACGCGGCAAAGCACTGGCTGAGTCAGGCGGACGCGCTGTTTGCGGCGGTTTTCTATGTTGTGAATCCTTATTTTCTTATTGTGGTCTATTGGCGCAGCGCTCTCGCTGAGTTACTGACAGCTGCGTTGTTTCCGCTTCTGTTGCTCGCGGTGACGCGGCTTGAAGAACCTGGGCATCGGCCCACTCTGTGGTTGAGTCTAATTCTGGCGGCGTCGTGGCTGATCAATGTGCCGGCTGCGGTGATGATCCATTACTCGGCTGCGGGATTCGCGCTGGTCATGGCGGCGCGGGCACGATCGGTGAGGCCGCTGATCAAGATGGCGGTCGCGATTTTGCTGGGCGCGGGCCTGGCATCGTTTTATCTGGTTCCGGCAATTTATGAGCAGCGCTGGGTGAACATCGCGCAAGTGCTTTCGCCCGGAGTCAGGCCGCAAGATAATTTCCTGTTCACCGTGACCACGGACCAGGATCACAACCACTTCAACCGGCTGATCTCAGTGGTCGCGGTATCGGAGATGTGTGTCCTGGTGCTGGCGATAATGTTCTCGCGCCGCGATCGGATACGACAACTTTTATGGCAGCTACTTCTGTTGTGGGCACTAGCGGCGAGCTTGTTCACATTTTCGGTGAGTCGGGCATTGTGGGAATACCTGCCGAAATTTCGCTATGTGCAACTTCCCTTTCGCTGGCTGCTATGCATGAATCTTGTGCTCGCTCTTTTGCTGGCGATGGCTATCCAAGGATCGAAGCTCCGGACCTGGGTTGCCCGTGGGGTTACGATCGTGTTCTTGTTCGCGGTCGTCTTTTTCGCGGGCAAGCATACGCAGGCACCATGGTGGGATACATCAGCGGACATTGAAGAGATGCGCCAGTTCGTTTTCGACGGCGCGGGGTACGAGGGCGTGGAGGAGTATGTCCCGACGGGCGCCGACACTGACAGCGTAAAGAAGGAATTGCCTCGGCTGAGCGACTCGACGGGTGCGCCGGTACGGGCATCGATGATTGCGTGGCGTCCGGAGATGAAACATTTTCGGGTAACGACGGGCGAGCCGGTTGATCTGACGGTGCGCCTATTCGACTACCCCGCATGGAAGGCTGTGGTCAATGGAAGGTCGGTCGAAATGAAGACTTCGGATATCGGCCTCGTCACCTTGCCGCTGCCGGTGGGCCATAACGACGTGCAAATTATTTTTGAACGCACGATCGACCGCACGGTGGGCGCTGCGATCTCAATCTTTAGCATCGTTATGATTGGGGCCGTGTGGATTCTCAGGCGATCTCGCTTCCGGCCATCATTGAGGACCAGTTCGTGAAATCATGCTCGGTGCTGGTCGCAACTTCGAACCTTGGCAAGCTCCGCGATCTTGCTGGAGCGGCAGCAAGGGCAGGGATCGCGATTACAACTATTCCCGGGTTCTCTTCGCTGCCGACAGTCATCGAGGACGGCGCGACGTTCGAGGTGAATGCGCGCAAGAAGGCGGAGCAATACAGCCGCTTCGTTTCTGGCGAACTGGTGTTGGCCGATGATTCCGGGCTCGAGGTGGACGCTCTTGGCGGCGGGCCGGGGGTGCACTCGGCGAGGTACGCGGCGATGGAGCTGGAAAGCTCGGGAGCGGCGCATTCCACCGACAATTCTGACGATCAGGCGAACAATGAGCGGCTGCTGCGGGAGCTGGCTGGAGTTCCATCCGAGAGGCGAACTGCGCGGTTTGTCTGCGTGATTGCGGCCGCTCGCGACGGGCAGACGCTGGCTGCGTTTCGCGGCGCTGCTGAAGGGATCATCCTCGATGCTCCACGCGGGACGAAGGGGTTTGGGTATGATCCGCTGTTTTATTTTCCGCAGATCGCCAAGACGTTCGCCGAGCTTTCGGCAGAAGAAAAGTCGAGGTATAGCCATCGTGGGGCGGCATTCCGGGCGTTTCTTGAGTGGTGTGATCGGGCGACGGGTCTTAACCTCAGCAGCTCAAGGCGGACATGAAAAGCCGCACTGACGGCAGCGCTAAAGCGCTGCGCCGCCCCAACCCAGCGCTTTCTCGGGACCTCCGAAAAGCGCAGCCCGATAGGCGCACATTCTATTGTGATTGCTGTCACATCCCATTGTTTTGAATTCCTCTAACTTGTTGTTTCTTGACGCGTCTCCGGTTGCGCGCTGATAATAGAAAGTTTTCACATCCGTCCCGTAAGGAGCTGTTATCGTGGCTTCTACCGCCGCTCCCCTGACTGACAAAATCAAGCCGGGCGTCGCTCCGTTGCGAGCGGGCCAAGGCAACTCGTTCCTACTGCGCCGCCTGCATTCGCTCACCGGCATTATTCCCATCGGCGCTTTTCTGCTCGAACATTTCATTTCCAACTTCGAGGCGTTCAAAGGGCCAGAGGCGTATGGGAAGCAGGTCGCGTTCCTGAACAGCCTGCCACTGGTTCTAGCGCTGGAAATTTTCTTTATCTGGATTCCGATTCTCTACCACGGCCTGTACGGCGTCTGGATCTGGTGGAACGGGGATTCGAATGTGGCCGAATATCCCTGGCAGGGCAACTGGCTCTACACAGCGCAACGCTGGACGGGAATCATCGCGCTGATTTACATGGTTCAGCACACATATTATTTGCGGTTTACGGGCGTGCACCTCCCATCGCATCCCATGCAGTCGTTCGCCAAGGTGCAGGGAGAGCTGCAAAATCCGCTGATGGTTGCGTTTTATGCGATCGCGATCGTGGCGGCGTCGTGGCACTTTTGCTACGGAATCTGGCTGTTCTGCGCGAAGTGGGGGATCACGACGGGCGAATTAGCGCGGCGCCGGTTGGGCTACGTGTGCCTGGTGCTGGCCCTTGGCTTGATTGCGCTGGGGGCAGCCAGCATGTACGGCTTCCTGAGCACTCCGCGTCAACCGCTCGAACCAAATGCTCCCGATAACATTGCGATGCGTCATATGTGAGGAAAGAGAAGTTTGAGCGGACCGCGAATTGCGCTCGCTCAGATCGGATTCATGAAGATGGCAGCTCCGAAAATTATCGTGGTGGGCGGCGGCCTCGCAGGCCTGGCCGCCGTCATTAAGATCGCCGAGAGCGGAGGCAATGTTGACTTGTTTTCGATTGTGCCGGTCAAGCGCTCGCACTCGGTCTGCGCGCAGGGTGGAATCAACGCGGCCAAGAACCTTAAAGGCGAGGGCGATTCTACCTACAAACATTTCGACGACACGATTTATGGAGGCGACTTTCTTGCCAATCAGCCGCCGGTGAAGGATATGTGCGAGGCGGCGCCGGGGATCATCGATCTGCTCGATCGCATGGGCGTGCCGTTCAATCGCACTCCGGAAGGCTTGCTTGATTTTCGCCGCTTCGGCGGAACATTGTATAACCGCACGGCCTTTGCGGGAGCAACAACCGGACAGCAGCTGCTTTATGCGCTGGATGAGCAGGTCCGCCGCTATGAAGCGGAAGGCAAGGTCAAGAAATTCGAGCACTGGGAATTTTTGTCGGCTGTGCTGGATGGTCAGCGCGTGTGCCGTGGGATTTGTGCCATGGATTTGCGCTCGATGGAGGTGCGGACGTTCCCTGCCGACGCCATCATCATCGCAACGGGAGGGGTTGGCGCGATTTTCGGCAAGTCGACGAACTCCGTTGTGTGCACAGGCTCGGCGCAGTCGGCACTGTATCAGCAGGGCTGCTATTACGCGAACGGCGAGTTCATTCAGGTGCACCCGACATCGATTCCGGGCGAGGACAAGCTTCGCCTGATGTCGGAATCGGCACGCGGAGAAGGTGGACGGGTGTGGGTTCCACGGACACAGGAAGACAAGCGCGATCCGAAGTCGATTCCGGAAAAAGAGCGCTGGTATTTCCTGGAAGACTGGTATCCAAAGTACGGCAATCTTGTGCCGCGCGACGTGGCGACGCGGGCGATCTTCAAAGTGGTGTTCGAGCATAACTTGGGCATCGATGGCAAGCCGATGGTGTATCTCGACCTGACGCACATTGATCGCAAGATTCTCGATAAGAAGCTCGAAGGCATCCTGGAAATTTACGAAAAGTTTGTTGGCGACGATCCGCGAGATACGCCCATGAAGATTTTTCCTGGGATGCATTACACCATGGGCGGCCTGTGGATCGACTACAAGCAGGCGACCAACATTCCCGGCATCTTCGCAGCCGGCGAGTGCGAATACCAATACCATGGCGCAAATCGGCTGGGCGCCAATTCGCTGGTCTCGTGCATCTTTGGAGGGTTCGTGGCCGGGCCGAATGCGGTTCAGTATGCAAAGAACCTGCAGGCCGCGCCGTCGAACGGCCACTTTGATGCCGAACGGAAGCGCCAAGAAGACATCAATGCAGGCCTGATGAAGTCCGACGGGAATGAGAATCCATTTCTCATTTGGCGCGAACTGGGCGAGCTGATGACGAAGAATTGCACGGTCATTCGCTACAACAACGCGCTGAAAGAGACGGACGTCAAGCTGGTCGAGTTGCTGCATCGCATCCAGAACGTCAACCTGAGCGACCGGACACAATGGGCGAACACGACAGTGGCATTCACGCGGCAACTTTACAACATGCTGCAGCTGTCGCGCGTGATTGCACAGGGCGCCGCGATGCGGGATGAATCGCGCGGTTCGCATTACAAGCCCGATTTCCCTGATCGCGACGACAAAAATTGGATGAAAACGACGAAGGCGTCTTTCGCTCCGGACGCGGATGAGCCGAAATTTGAGTTCGAGCCGGTGGACGCGGCGTTGATTCAGCCGCGGCCAAGGAAATATTAGAGCAAGGCGTCAGTGCGCAATGGCGACGGGAACCAAATGTGTGAAGTGGACTCGATTCTTTTGGCCTTGGGCATCGTTTACATCGGGATCGGATTGATCGAACTTGGGATCTTCTGCAAGCACCGCGCTACCCATGTTGGATGGGAACATGGCCTCTTAGCGGCTACCTTCTTGGCGTTGGGGATGGTTTGGAGTTATCGAGGATATACGCGTTATAAGGACTGATATGAGGGATCGAGAAGGGCACGAGTTCTGCTCGTGCAAAAGTAGGAGCTAGAGGCTAGCAGCTAGAAGCTAAATCATGGCTAACAACAAAACTGTAATCATCAAGATCAAACGCCAACTCACTCCCGACGCGAAGCCGACGTGGGAGGAGTTCGAGATCCAATATCGGCCGAACATGAATGTCACTTCTGCGCTCATGGATATCGCGGCCAATCCGGTGACGCGCGGCGGCAAAAAGACCACGCCTGTCACATACGACTCGAACTGCCTCGAAGAGGTTTGTGGCTCGTGCGCCATGGTGATCAATGGGCGGGCGCGCATGGCATGCTCGGCCCTGCTCGATCATCTGGAAAAGCCGATCAAGCTCGAACCGCTGACGAAATTTCCGCTGATTCGCGATCTGGCGGTTGATCGCAGCGTGATCTTTGAGAATCTGAAGAAGGTCAAAGCGTGGGTGCCGATCGATGGTACGTATGATCTCGGCTCGGGACCGCGGCTGAGCCCGGAGGCACAGGAAGCTTCGTACCCGCTTTCGCGCTGCATTTCATGCTGCTGCTGCATGGAGGCCTGCCCGCAGTTCAACGAAGACACCGGCTTCGTGGGAGCGGCGACCATCTCGCAGGTTCGGCTGTTCAATACGCATCCGACGGGCGCGGAGCTGAAACGAGAGCGGCTGGCAGCGCTGATGGGCGATGGCGGCATCCAAGAGTGCGGCTATGCGCAGAACTGCGTAGAGATATGTCCAAAGGACATTCCGCTGACTAAGTCGATATCCGAAGTCGGCGGGCAGGTCATGAAGCAAGCCATTGGAGATTTGTTCAGGAAATAGAAGTCTGATTCAGGCTCATGGCTAAGGCGGCCGGCATCAGGTTTTTGCCGCAAGAAAACCGGAGACAGACAGGCAAAACCCAGACCGGACGAATGGAAGGGCGCGGTATCAGGGCTGAAACCCAAGCCAGAAGCCGGAAGGCCGGCGACCCGAGTTCTCAACGTTACCAGTAATCTCTCCTCCGTAATGCCAGCAACGACGATTGGTTTGTCACAATCGCGCCCGGCTGGGTTACAATGTCAACTCCTATTGGGGCATCGGGGTTTTCCCGATGGGCTTTTCCCGATGGCCCTGGGACCTTCGTCTATGACCTACGGGGCAAGGTTTTCAATAACGCGCTGCTTGCTTGTCGTGGCCCTGGCCAGTCTTTTCCTGGGGGCGCATAGTACCGCTCTTGCTCTTCACAGCGTGGACCCGCACCATCATCATCATCCGCTTCGGCGGCTCCGGCGCATGCTGTGGAATCCACTGTTTCGTCCGTCGCATGATTCCCTGCTCCGGCAGAACGAAGAAATCGATCGGCTGCAGTTGCCGCGCATCGTCGATGACGCCCAACTCGAGGAACTGAAGGCCTCGGGCGAACTGGTCCCGATTGAAGCCAGTGAGACGCTTCGCATCGAGCCCAGCCTCGATCCCTCTCGCCGCTACTGCCGCGTTTGGGCACGCGATTTTGTTGACGATTTGTCTGAGGTTTACTACGACCGCTTCCACGAGCAGATCCAGTTGAATTCCGCTGTGCGCACGGTGAAGGTTCAGAAGAAGCTTCGCCGGCGAAATCGCAACGCGGCTCCGGCTGAGGGTGAAACGGCTTCTTCCCACCTGGCTGGAATCACCGTCGACTTGCAACGCCGCGGTATGACGAAGGATCAGATTCGCTTCGTTGAGTATTACCTCTTCTATCTGCATGCGCTCGGCCTGGTGGAACCCGAGGAAGAGCGCCGCCATTGGTGCTTCCACATCATGGTCTCGGACCACTACGAGGAGTGGCGCCAGACGCAGACGCTGTTCCCGTATCATCCAGCCGATGACTCCGCTCCAGGCACAGCTTTGACCGCCGCGAAGTAAAACCCGGCCACGAGCCTCGATGAGCGAGTTGCGAGGAACCCTGATCGATGATGTCGTGTTGGAGCCTCTAGAAGCTTCCCTTTCCTTTTGCAAGAATCGTCCAGATGATCATTCTGATGGCTGGGCTTCCGGGAACGGGCAAGTCCACGCTGGCGCGAGAACTGGCAGTTCGCACCGGCGGATCTGTTCTCGGTAAGGACGAAATTCGTGCGGCGATTTTTTCAGAGCAGGACATTGAATTTTCCACGGCGCAGGATGATTTCGTGATGGAGCTGATGCTGCAGGCTGCACGCTTTTTGCTCGAAAGAAATCCGGCGCGCAAGGTCTTTTTGGATGGCCGGGCTTTCTCAAGGAGATATCAGATTGAACGTGTTTTAGAGTTCACGCGGGAACTGGATCAGCCCTGGCGAATCATCGAGTGCACATGTTCGGAGAAATGCGCCCGCCACCGGCTCGAAGATGAGCGCGATCCCGCGCATCCGGCAAAGAACCGTTCGTACGCGCTTTATCTTGAAGTCAAAGCTCGCTTCGAGCCGATCCGCCACGCAACAACAGTGATCGATACCGGCCTGCCATTCGAACAAAGCGTAGACTTCGCCATGCTCGCGCTCGACTGAAACTACGAACTTCGGGCTGCGAGGCTGAAGCGAAATTCTGCATTCGAATGTTCGGCTCGCTGCCGTGCGGTCGAGACGAAAGTCATCGTATAGAATCTTTGCTCAATCATGAAGACTGCTCGTTTTGTTTCTCTCCTGTTCCTCGCCTTGGTCATTTCTGCCGCCGCACAAACGATAAGTCCACAGGCGCGGGCGATTCACGACTCGGCCATCGTCGTCGACACCCACGCCGACACCCCGCAGCGTTTTCTCGATGAGAACTACGACATCGGCTCGACCGACCCGAACGACGAGGGACACATCAGTCTCGATAAGGCCAGGGCGGGCAATCTTGGCGCGGAATTCTTCTCCATCTGGGTCGATCCGGGAACCGTCGCCAAAGAGGACTTCGCCCACCGCACCCTCGATCTTATCGATTCGGTCTACGAGCAGGCGGCGCGACACCCGGATCGCATGATGATGGCCTTCAACGTCGCCGATATTGAGCGCGCCCACAGCGAGCACAAGCTTGCCGCACTGATGGGCATTGAAGGCGGACATTCTATCGAGAATGACATTCGGCTGCTGCGTGATTACTACCGGCTCGGCGTGCGCTACATGACGTTGAGTTGGTCGAACACCAACGAGTTTGCCGATTCTTCCGGCGATATCGACGACCCCAAAGTCGTCCACCACAACGGACTGACCGAGGGCGGCAAACAGATCGTGCTTGAGATGAACCGGCTCGGCATGCTCGTGGATATTTCGCACGTTGCCGACAAAACTTTCTGGGACACCATCGGGGTGACAAAGGCGCCCGTCATCGCGTCGCATTCTTCGGCGCGCGCTTTGACCAATCACCCGCGGAATATGACCGATGACATGCTGCGCGCGGTCGCGAAGAATGGCGGAGTGGTGCAGGTTAACTTTTACAGTGCGTTCGTTGACGAGACTTATCGCAAAGCGGTCGAGGCGCAGAGCAAGGAAAGAGAGGCGGCAGTTAAAACGTACGCTGACAAGCTGAGAGCCGAAGGCAAAACTCCGACTTATCTTGATACCGATCGCATCGAGCGTGAGTGGGCGGCTAAAATTCCGCGGCCACCACTCAGCTCGCTGATTGATCACATCGATCACATCGCCAAGGTGGCGGGGGTGGACCACGTTGGGCTTGGTTCTGATTTCGATGGAGTCAGCGGCGCGACTCCCAAGGGAATTGACTCAGCGGCGGATCTGCCGAAAATCACGCAGGCGCTGCTTGATCGCGGGTATAGCGCGGAGGATATTCGCAAAATTCTTGGAGGGAATCTTTTGCGGGTTTTCGGCGAAGCTGAGCGGGTGAGTCGCGAGATGCATGCCGGAAAATAATGGAGCGCTTCACGCGTCGGTTGCCGAGCAGCAAGAGCCTCATTCGTGTCGTACAATCAAACTTTGCCAAAATCCTGACAGGAGCATCTATGCGCACTTTTTTCTATACGCTCGTCGTAATTTGCGCCGCCTGTGCCCTTTGCGCGGCTCAAGCGTCGTCATCGGCACCAGCGAGCAAACCGGCCGCAACTGACAACCCAGTCGCCATCATTCACACCACGGCGGGTGATCTGCATTGCACGCTGTTTCCGAAGCAGGCCCCGATCGGGGTGGCAAATTTTATTGGCCTCTCCACGGGCAAGAAAGATTGGACCGACCCCAAGACTCACGCCAAGAAGCATGGCGTACCGCTTTATGACGGCACAATCTTTCACCGCGTGATTCCTGAATTCATGATTCAAGGTGGCGACCCGATTGGCACCGGGACAGGAGACCCTGGTTACAAATTCAAGAATGAAACCAGTTCAGACCTCAAGTTCGACCGGCCTGGCCGACTTGCCTATGCCAATGCTGGACCCGACACCAATGGCTCGCAGTTTTTCATAACTGAGGTTCCCTACCCGAGCCTGAATGGCGGCTACACCATCTTCGGCCAGTGCGACGATGCGGCGGTTGAGCTGGTCAAGCAGATCGCGCGCCAGTCGCGCGACAGCAACGACATGCCAGTGCATCCGGTAAAAATCACGCATATCGAGATTCGAAACGCCGCAGCGGCTGCAACGAAACCCGCGGCAGAAATGCGGAAACCCGCCGGGATGTAGCAGGAAATCTGTTGATCACCACTTCATCGCGGCCGGGCGAGATCCCGGTGCTCCACAATGGGAGGAATATTTATGGCTCGCACACCCGGAACGTATGCCATCTTTGAAACCAGCGAAGGCACGATCGTCTGCCGGCTGTTTGAAAAAGACGCGCCGAAGACCGTAGCTAATTTTGTCGAACTCGCTGAGGGCAATCGCGAATGGACGCATCCCAATACGCGCAAGAAGAGCAAAGATCCTCTTTATAACGGAACCATCTTTCACCGAGTTATTCCCGACTTCATGATTCAAGGTGGAGACCCGATGGGCACTGGATTCGGCGGCCCCGGCTACCAGTTCGAAGACGAGACCAAGGGCTCGCCGCATCGCTTCGACAAGGCGGGCAAGCTGGCCATGGCCAATGCCGGTCCCAACACCAACGGCTCGCAGTTTTTTATCACTGTAGCGAACACGGAATGGCTCACGGGCAAGCACACCATCTTCGGCGAGGTGGTTGAGGGCTACGACGTGGTGGAAAAAATCTCGAAGGCTCCCCGCGGCCGGCAGGACAAACCCAACAAAGACATCGTTGTGAAATCGGTGAAGATCGAGCGCTAGCTCGACCTCTAAGCGGAAGCGCGGGCACCTGGGAAGAATCGGAACTCTGGCTCTTATGACGCTCGGGAGGATCTTTCCTCGCCCGTCACATTCCATTGTGACGCTCCTCACTGTGGCCTGTATCAGCTTCCGTCAAGCTCTGTGGGCCGGTCAGATTCTTTATAATGACAGGTTCCCTTTTACAGCTGCAGGAGGAAAGTGCATGTCGTCATTTAATGGAGTTCCGGTTCCACCCAACGGACAAAAAATTGAGTACGGCCAGGGCAAGTACCGGGTGCCCGATCATCCCGTCATCCCTTTCATTGAAGGCGACGGCACCGGCCGCGACATCTGGAAGGCATCGGCACGCGTGTTCGACGCCGCGGTCGAGAGAGCCTACCAGGGCAAGCGCTCGGTTGCGTGGTACGAAGTTTTCGCCGGCGAAAAGGCGAAGGCCAAGTTTCAGACCTGGCTCCCGGACGACACGGTTAACGCGATCCGCGAATTTCGCGTCGCCATCAAAGGCCCGTTGACGACGCCGGTGGGAGGCGGGATTCGTTCGCTCAATGTGGCCCTGCGCCAGATTCTTGATCTCTACGCTTGCGTGCGGCCGGTGAAGTACTACAACGGCGTGCCCTCGCCGGTGAAGCATCCTGAGCGCATGGATATTGTGATTTTCCGCGAGAATACCGAGGACGTTTACGCCGGCATCGAGTGGGAAGAAGGAACGCACGAGGTCGCCCGCCTTATCGAGTTCCTGAACAAAGATATGCTCAAAGGGGGAAAGAAGCAGGTCCGGCTCGATTCCGGCGTAGGCATCAAGCCGATCTCGATCAGTGGCACCAAGCGCCTGGTTCGCATGGCCATCCAGCATGCCCTAGAGAACAAGAACAAAACAGTAACCCTGGTTCACAAGGGCAACATCCAGAAGTTCACCGAGGGCGCATTCCGCAAGTGGGGATACGAACTGGCGACGGAAGAATTTCGCGCCCAGGTGGTCACCGAGCGGGAGAGCTGGATCATCGACAACAAAGATAAGAATCCGAATCTGACTATCGAACAGAACGCCGAACTGGTTGAGCCCGGCATGGAATTTGCGCCGCCGGAATTCCGCCAATCGGTGGAAAAAGAAGTGAAGGCCTGTCTCGACTCGATTTATTCAACCCACGGCAAGGGCGCGTGGAAGAAAAAGTTGCTCGTTAACGACCGTATCGCGGACTCGATCTTCCAGCAGGTCGTGACTCGCGCCGACGAATACAGCGTGCTGGCCACACCTAATCTGAATGGCGATTACATCTCCGACGCTTGCGCGGCACAGGTTGGAGGTTTGGGCATCGCTCCCGGAGCAAACATCGGCGACGGCTATGCGGTATTTGAGGCCACGCACGGCACGGCCCCCAAATATGCGGACAAAGACGTCATCAATCCCGGCTCGGTCATTCTCTCGGGAGTGATGATGTTCCGTTTCCTTGGATGGGGCGAAGCTGCCGATCTGATCGAGCAAAGCCTGGAGCGCACGATCGAGCAGAAAAAAGTGACCTACGATTTCGAGCGGCTCATGCCTGGGTCGACGAAGGTGAAGACCAGCGAATTTGCCACTTGCATGATCGAGAATATGCGCATTCCCGTCGCGGCAGACTGAAAGAGTTTTTTACATCTAATCACGATCGTGAGGTCGCTAGTCGTTCGTCGTTCGCTGTTCGGAAAGCGAACAGATTTATGGCGAGAAAACCGCGAACGACTAAAAACAGACGACCAGCGACAAACTTGAAAGGACCCCATGCGCAACAAAATTACCGTCGTAGGTTCGGGCAACGTAGGAGCCACAGCCGCTCATTGGATCGCCTCCAAGGAACTGGGCGACGTCGTTCTCATCGACATCATCGAAGGTGTTCCGCAAGGCAAAGGTCTCGATCTGCTCGAAGCCATGCCCATCGAGAAACGTGATTCCTACGTGAAAGGCACGAACGACTACGCCGATACTGCGAATTCTGACATTGTGGTCATCACTGCCGGCATTCCCCGCAAGCCGGGCATGAGCCGCGACGATCTACTGAACACCAACTACAAAATCATGAGTGACGTGGTCGGCAAGGTAGTGAAGTACTCGCCGAATTGCCTGCTGATTATCGTCTCGAACCCGCTCGACGCCATGGCCCAGGCGGCCTACAAGCTCAGCGGTTTTCCACGCGAGCGCGTCATTGGCATGGCGGGAGTGCTTGACTCCGCGCGCTTCCGCGCGTTTATCGCCGACGAACTCCAGGTCAGCGTCGAGAATGTGAATGCCTTCGTTCTTGGCGGACACGGCGACACCATGGTCCCGCTTCCCCGCTATTCGACAGTTGCCGGAATTCCGATCACCGAATTGATCCCGAAAGATCGTCTCGAGGCCATTGTGCAGCGCACGCGGGACGGCGGCGCGGAAATTGTGAAATATCTGAAAACCGGCTCGGCATACTACGCGCCTTCGGCTGCGGCCACCGAGATGATCGAGGCCATCCTGAAAGACAAAAAGAAGATTTTGCCCTGCGCCGCTTATCTCGATGGCGAATACGGAATCAAAGGCCTTTATGTCGGAGTGCCGGTGAAGCTCGGATCCAAAGGGATCGAGCAGATCATCGAGATCAAACTGACACCGGAAGAAAAGGCCGGGTTGGACAAGAGCGCGGCGGCGGTGAAGGAGCTGTGCGCGGTAATCAACGTATAGGCTCTGGCTCCGCCAGCACCTAAGGCGCGATGGCGTGGAATTCGACCTGGACTACAGGACGGCCTTCAAACACCTTGTTGAGAAGCCCGATTCTGCGCGTAAAGCCTGGTTCGGATCGATCATTCACTTTTTCCATATCAAAGGCCCAAGCGTTCGCAGCTATCTGCCTAGATGCCTCCGTACCCGCTGCGATGGTACCGACAAAGTGGAACCAGCCCCCATAGTTGTGCCAGCCCGGTTCCACTTGGGAGTTGTGATATACCTCGTCTTCGCGGTCGGCCGCGATCCCAAGATCCTCAAACAGCCGAAGCACAGGCGCCGGGTAGATCTTTTGACGTGCTGCAGCAAATTTCCGACAGGGCACACAGCCACACAATTCAGGCGCACCTGATGTGAGCTGAAGATATCCCCGATTCATTGTGACGGGGTCGCACTCGAGTTCCCAATGTCAAACCAGGATTCGCACCACATAAGAGCTATCGTTCTGTTCCAAGTTAGGGGGCCAGTTGACCATGGTCATTGACCACAGTATAAGGATGGTATCGTGAAAGAAGTCGCCATCTCTGTATTCAAAGCCAGGTGCCTAAGAATTCTTGAAGAGGTCCGCAAGACTCGCAAGCCGATTCGTGTAACGCGCTTTGGCAAGCCCGTCGTCGAGGTCGTGCCTCCGGCTCCGGAGCAGCGTCCGAAAACCTGGCTAGGCTGCATGGAGGGAACGGCAGAAATCCTCGGCGACATCGTCGGCCCGACGGGCAGCCTTGAGGACTGGGAAGCGTGGCGCCATTGAAACTGCTTCTTGACACGCATATCTGGATTTGGAGTGTCGGGAAGTCAAGTCGGCTGTCTAACCGCGTCGCCAAAGCCCTGACCGATCCTGCCAATGAACTCTGGCTCTCTCCGGTGAGCATCTGGGAGTTCCTTCTATTACACCGAAAGGGACGCATTAAAGTTGCAGAGGGATTCTCAACCTGGGTGACGCGGGCTCTCACGGCTGCCGCATTCAAGGAGGCGCCGTTCACGTTGGACGTCGCACAGGCACTTGCCACAACAAATGTGCCGCATGATGACCCCACAGACCAGTTTCTAGCTGCCACAGCCAAGGTTTTCGATCTGACGCTCGTCACCGCAGATGAACGGCTGGTCGCCGCTCCAGGCATCAAGCTTCTGTCTAACCGATAGTCGAACTCGGTTCGCGCACAATCCAGCGAGTTCCCACCCAAGTTTCGGCTCGGGGTGGGGACTCGCCGTTTGCGGCACTACTTGCCCGCCACCCCCTTATCGCTTCCGACTCCAGTGCACATATCCCATCCCGTCGCTGCAGCGTAGCCTTCGTACGGCCCACAGTAGCCGGTATTGATGTCGTTAAAGTCCGCGGCCACGCCGAGCTTTCCGTAGATGGCCGTCAGCTCCGCATTTGATGATGTGTAAAAGCTACCGGCAGAGTTGAGAATGCCTGCCAGCGCGGGCGACGCCACACTGGTGCCGCCAACAATGGTCCAGCCACCAATATTGGAGTCATAAATCCACACGCCCGTCTCGGGGTTCGAGTCGAAGGACAAGTCGGGAACGCCGCGATACTTCCCCACAATGGAGGAGATCGCGCTTTGATAGCTGGGCCGTGCTTCCAGCAGACTCATTCCACCCCCGGCGGAATCCCAAGGAATCTCAGACTCGAACGCTCCCGTCGAAGGATTGCGCCGAACGCTTGTTCCTCCTGCTGAAACCACATTTGGAGAAGTTCCCGGCCAACTCGTACCGGGATAGTCGCCGGCGGAGGCCACAAACACGACGCCCGCCTTCACAAAATGCGAATCGTAGGACGTCTCGCCAGAAAACTCGCTTCCACCCCAACTGTTCGAGACCTCTCCTCCACCAGCGGCGTTGACCAATTTGCTGGCCATGTCTTCCGCAGTCATCAGGTCGCTGAAGCTGTTCGAAGCCGCTTCGACCAGCACGATCTTTGCATTGGGCGCCATGGCGTGCGCCCACTGAACGTCCAATGACTCTTCGAATTCCCAACCCAAATCGTGGGTGGGTTTGCTGCCGCTCGCATACACCACCTGGAAATTGGCTGCTGGCAACCCGAACTGTGCGGAAAAGACTGCCAGGTCGCTGGCGGCGTTTGGTGCGTCGTAGGCGTCAACGATCGCAATCGTCTTCGCGCCGCCCGTGGGAACCGCAGACACTGTATTGGGATTGCAGCCGGTAACCGTCTTGACCAACCCGTACACACACGCCAGCGAAGCTGGAGTTTCATACGCGAACCCCATATAGGGCGGACCCACCGCCATCTTATGAACCATGGGAGCTGACGGCAGGAATGCCTGAACGTTGGTGTGAGCAAACTTCCCGATGTCCGCCGATCGTTCAAAGCTCGAGTCCGGCACGATGACCTTGCCTCCCGGCCGTTCTCTCTGTGCCACCGCCATGGTGTTCACCAGCAGTAGGATCACGAGCGTAAACAGCTTCAATTTCATTAGGTCTCTCCTTGCCAACCCTTCAGGGCATTTCCCGGCATGAAAATTTGTACCGTTGCGGGAAGCGCTTTTTCGTTCGTTGCAGAGCGATTGGCAGCCTCATTCTCTGGGCATCAGCTGGAAGCAGCAAGATATCGGCCGATGCGCTTGCGGGTTACTTGCGACAAGATAAAGTGCGGTCGAAGGCTAAAGAAAACGGAGCGTGCGAATAGAGGAGAGGAGTTTGCCGGTCGACTCTGGCCGGTGCTTCCGAAGCAGTCATTGAATCATGCGGACGACCCGGCTATAGTGTGTAGCCGGTGGTAGTGCAAACTATCGACCATGGATTTCGATCAGCTCGAAATTTTCCTGGAAGTAGCGCGCCTCTCCAGTTTCTCGCGGGCGGCCGAAAAGCGTTTTCGAACCCAGCCCGCTGTCTCCTCGCAGATTCGCGCTCTTGAAGAAGAAGTTGGCGCGCGGCTCCTCGACCGCTCGGGAGGCCGTGTATCGCTGACCGCAGCCGGCAAATTATTTTTCAAATATGCGGAAGAAACTATCGCGCATCGGAAGAATATCGTCACCGAAATTGCGGAAACCGAGCGCGTCCCTCGGGGAGAGATCGTGGTCGGCGCCAACGAAGGCACGTGCCTGCACATCCTTCCCGAGGTCTTTGCGCAGTTCAAGCGCGACTATCCCAAGGTCTCAGTGAGCATCAAGCGGTCCGACTACGCCAAGATTCTGGAATCGATACTGGAAAACGAAGTCGATTTCGGGGTGGTATCGCTGCCGGTGACAGACAATCGTCTCGAGGCGCAACTGGTTCACCGGGATCATCTGGTTGCGATCGTCGCGCCATCGCATCCCCTGGCGCCGAAGAAAAGCGTGAGCGTAGTGGAGGTTGCCACGTATCCGCTGGTGCTGCCCAAGCTTGGCCACACCCGGGACGCGCTTGACGCGCTCTTTTACGATCACCACCTCAAACCCAGTGTTGCCATGGAACTCGATTCGAGCGAACTGCTAAAGCGCTTCGTAGCCGCCGGGGTTGGAGTGGGATTCATCGCGCGCTCCAACATTGAAGAGGATATTCGTGCCAAGGCGCTGGTCGCGTTCAACCTGGCCGACGTCCAGATTCGCCGCGATCTCGCCCTCGTCTTTCGCAAAGACAAATCGCTGAGCCGCGCCGCGCGCGCCTTCATGGATATTGCTCTCAAGCACAACAATGTTTCGACCGCAGCCCAGGCGGCATCCAAACGGTCCAAATGAAGTGGTTGGCACACTTGACCGCCTGTGCATGTCTGCTTTCGGCCTCACCGGCACGGGCCCAGCACCACTCCCCTTCCGCAAAACCGGATGCATCGGGCTATTACAAACTCCTTGCTGTGAAAGCCGCGGGCAGCGCTCGCTACACGGATCAAGACATTCTCGCGGCTAGCGGCCTCCAAATCGGGCAACCTGCCGCAGAAGGCGATTTCAAGCAGGCCGCCCAGCATCTTCTGAACTCCGGCGTGTTTACCGATGTGGCCTATACGTTTTCCTACTCCGACGCTGGCATTAAAGTCGAGTTTCAACTGACGGATGTCGATCGAACAAGACTCATACCTGCCCACTTCGAAAATTTTATCGGGCTCACTGATGCGGAACTGAGCGCGGGGCTGCGGCAGCGCGTTCCCTTGTTTATCGGTAAGTTGCCCCTGAGCGGCCAGCTTACCGATCAGGTAAACCATGCCCTCCAGGCAATGCTCGAGGAGCAACATCTGCCCGGCCAGGTGGATTTCACGCGCGACGGAGAGCGGGAGGACAGTCCGCCGACGAGCATTACGTTCAGCGTCCACGAACTTAACGCTGATGTTCACAGCGTTGAATTTCCCGGGGCTACGGCCGAGGAAACCGCATTTCTAGGCTATGCGGCGCGAAGGATAATAGGGACTCCTTATTCGAGTTCCCTAGTGGCAAAGGTCATTCGCGACGATCTGCTGCCGATGTTTCTTCAGCGCGGATATCTGAAAGCTTCATTCGGTGCGCCGGAAACACGAATTCTCAGCTCCGCAAATACGCAGATCGGACCCGCGCAGCCAGCGCCCGAGACAGCCGACCAATCCCGGGACGAAATCGAAGTTGAGGTAGTCCTCCCGGTCACACCTGGTAAACCGTATTCGGTCGCTGCCGTAGATTGGAAGGGGAATTCGGCCATTCCGCCGCGGGAAGCGCTGGGGCTGCTTCATCTCGTGGCCGGCCAGCCTGCCGATGTAGTGGCGCTCGACCGCGACGTGCATATGTTGATCAACCTCTACCGCGCCCGGGGATACATGACGGCGAAGGTCATTGCCAACCCGGAGATCAACGAAGCAGCTGGAACGGTCCACTATGAAATCACGGTCGCCGAGGGAGACCTTTACACCATGGGGGAGCTCGAGTTCCTGGGGGTCGATACTGCCTCAAAGGATCGCCTGACCGACGCCTGGAAGCTGCGGGAGGGCCAGCCTTACAATCCTGATTACACCAGAAAGTTCGTGGAAGACGCACCGCAGCTTCTACCCAAAGGACTGCAATATTCGACGAAGCTGAGTGAGGACGTCGACGCCAAAGCCAAGGCTGTGGATGTCACGATCCGCTTCAAGCAAGACTAGGCGTCCAAATGACCGCCTTGAAGTGTGGAATCTTGCCCAAAATATCGCAACTGCGACCAACTACGACCATCGTTCCGCGTATGATTGGGGTATCCGGATGTTTTAAGGAGAGGAAAGAACCGATGAATCGAAATCGCTTTGCGGCCACCGTTCTCGCCACGCTGCTACTACTTGGACTCGCAACCGCCCCGGCCTTCGCTGCCGGCAAAGCCCAGACGCTCACCGGCACGGTCAGTGACACCATGTGCGGAGCCAAGCATGAAGAGTCCAGCAATCCTGCCACCTGCACCCGAGGCTGCGTGAAGCACGGGGCCAACTATGCTCTGGTCGTGGGCGACAAAGTTTATACGCTGCAGACATCAGATAAGACGGCGCTCGATTCGCTCGATAAGTTCGCTGGCGCAAAGGCCACAGTCACAGGAGACGTCGACGGAACAACGATCAACGTGAAATCGGTGAAAGCAGGATCGTAGGGAACGGCCTAGGCACGCTCTTTAGCCCAACAAAAACCGGCAGCTTCGGCTGCCGGTTCTTCTTGCCTACCTTCCTTGGTTAGTTCTGCGTCGGATCGCTGTCCGGACGGCGCTTCAAGGTCGGGCGATCATCGTCGTCACTGGAGCCGCCGTTGCCGGTCGAATCTCCGCCTTTCGAAGCGCGCCGCAGCGTCGGCTTGTTTGCGTCTTTTTCATCCACAACTTTGTGGCGATTTTCGATCATCGCCAGCCGCGCCTTCACATCGTCAAATTCTGAGGTTGATACGATGTATTGCGCTTTTGCCGGCAGAATGGTCTCAATCTCTTTCTGCGAGGCCTCGATACGATCCGGTGTCTGCGGGTGCGAAGCAAAAGCCTTCGCGACCGCACCCGGCTTCTTCTTTTCCTTCGCCTGAATTTTCTCGAAGAAGCTGATGAATGCCTGCGGATCGTAGCCAGTCTTGTACATGTACTGCAGTCCGAGGAAGTCGGCTTCGGCTTCAAAATTGCGCTGGAACTTCATAAAGGTCAGCGGAAGGCCAAGGCCAGCGCCTTCATACACTGCATAACCGATGCCACCCCCGACAAAGATCAGCGGAATCGTGGCGATCTGCGCCATGTTGTAACGAGTCATTTGCCGCATGGCGTGGCGAGCACAGACGTGGGCGATTTCGTGAGCCATCACTCCGGCAAGCTCCGCTTCCTCATCGGCCGCCAGGATCAGACCGGAATTGACATAGAAAAATCCGCCTGGGAGGGCAAAGGCGTTGATTTCGTCCGAATCGATAACCTTGATCGTGAATGGAACCTGCGCATCGGAATTGCGCACCAGGTTCTGGCCGATGCGGTTCACATATTCGTTGACCACCGGATCGGTCACCATCTTGACGCTGTTATCGACCTGCATCGAGTACTGCTTGCCGACTTTGATCTCGGTTTCGAGCGAGTACCAGTCACCCAATCCGCGGCCACCGACCTTGCGATTGCCGATCGCGTCAACATCGTTGATGGAGCCATCATGCTTCACCTTGCTGTCGGGAGGCTCTTGAATCACAGGCGGCAGGCTCTGGTTATTGCTGTCATTCGAGGTGCTATTGGAGTCCGGACCAGGCGTCGAAGTCGGCGCAGGGTCCTGTGGCGGAGCCGGAGGGGCAGGCTGAGCATCAGGAACGGTTGGGCTTTGCGTCGGGCTCGTGCTGGTCGTTTGCACCGGGGTATTCTGCGGCTGTGGACTTTGACTCGTCTGCGGCGTCTGCGTGCTCGCGCTTGATGGATTCTGGGAGGTCTGATTCTGGGCAGCGGCCATTATTGCCAGCAGCGCCAGTAAGCTCAGGGTTGTCAGCGCTTTACGGATAGGCATCGGTACACCCCGCGGGAACCCGGTCGGTTACTCAGATTATACGCCCGATGGCAAGCATCCGAGGCGGGTTTTCCCTGCTACTTTGGACGCGGATTGTTGTGCGAAAGTTACCCGGCGATTTTAGCGGTGTTAGCCCGAAAGCTGCGATACGCCTCGCATTCTGGAATGGCCAGGCCCGGAGCCGAGAGCTAAAGGCGAATCGCCGCTTTTCCGGTGGTACCATTGCCGTCTCGAAAGGACCTCATGCTTAATCGGCGATCTTTTCTCTCCTCCTCCCTGGCCTCTTCCTTAACTCTCGGCACCACCCTCGCATGGCGTGGGAACCTCTGGGCGCAACTCGAATCCCTACCTTCCCGGTTGCCCGATCGCACGCTCTACGATTCGAATGAAGATAAGTACTGGCGTGAGCTGCGCAAACAATATCTGATTCCCGCGGATGAGGTGTACCTCAACAATGGCACGGTAGGGTCGAGTCCGGCCCCTGTATTGCGCGCCGTCTTCGAGGGGTATGAAGCGACAGAAAAGATGAATCAGGCTGATCCCGAGGACTACCCAATCTGGGGCTATGCTTCCTGGGACGAATTTCGCGATCCGCTTGCCTCCTTTGTGGGATGCGATCGAACCGAGATTGCGCTCCTTCGCAATGCGACCGAGGCCAACAGTTACATTGCCAATGGCGTCGATCTGAAAGCGGGCGACGAGGTCATCATCACCGATCAGGAGCATCCCGGAGGCGAGCATCCCTGGGATCTACGCGCCAAGCGCTATGGCATCGTCATCAAGAAAGTCGCTCTGCCCAAACCGGTCGAAAATCCGGCGCAGGTTCTGCATCTTTTTAGTGATGCCCTCACTCCGCGCACACGGGTCATCTTCTTTAGCCACATCACCACGGTGACGGGAGTGGTTCTGCCGGCCAAAGAAATCTGCGCTTTCGCCCGGAGCAAGGGAATCCTCTCGGCCGTCGATGGAGCGCACGTTCCCGGCATGATGCGCCTCAACCTGCACGAGATTGGCTGTGACATGTATACCGCCAGCCCGCACAAATGGCTGCAAGCGCCTAAAGGCTCCGGTTTTCTTTATGTGCGGGATGAGGTTATCGACCGCGTCTGGAATACCATCGCGACCGAGGGTTGGGATGAACCCAAACTCCGCGCCGAACGCTTTCAGCGCATCGGCAGCTCGAACGTGCCGGCGTTATGGGGATTGCGAGCGTCGATTCAACTTGCCAACGACATCGGCATGGATCGCATTGAGCGACGGCAGCGCCAGCTCTGCGACTACATCCTTGCGGCCATGGTGAAGCGCGGAGCGACGTCGTGGACCTCGCCTGACCCGAAGATGCGGTGCGCCATTGCGACCGTCAATGTCCCGCCGATCAAACGTATGGAGCTGGAAAGCTGGATGTGGAAGGAAAAGAAGATTCGCATCCGCGGCGGCGAGCCGAGCAAGCTGCGGCTCTCGACTCCGTACTATTTGTCGAAGCCTGAGATCGATCGGTTTCTTGATGCCTTCGACGAGTATAAGAAAGCAAAGGCATAGATCCGCGAGGATATCTCAGGCATCGTAACGCCTTCCTGTCCTCGAAACTCGATTTAATCGTCGGGATCGGACCGTTGATGGCCTGAGTGTGAATTCGCCGAGTGGGACCGAGCGACAAAGGGCATCGGCAAATTCCCCTTCGCATCCTGCCACAAGATGGCGTTCAGTTTCTGAGCGTCATTGGCGTCGGGGCGCGAGAAATCCATCTTCAGCGATTCTTTTGCACCGGCTGCCTTCGCCTCATTGACCTTGTAGATGAGTCCATTGCCAAGATTTGTCTCATCGGTCGTGTAAGGTGCCTGTGTTCCCGGACCCGTAAATAATGCTGACATCAGCGGTGCGTGGGCGTCGAAGAGGTTCATCGGACGCAGACCAAGCAACTCTTCCATGGTGTGAACCATATTCACCGTTGTATAGAAATGATGGTCGACGAAGGGTTGCTCTCCGCGCGGCGAGTATTTGCTAATGGCGAGGGCGATGGAGCGATGGGCATCGACGTGGTCGGCACCATCCTGTGCGTCGTCTTCAATCACGAAGATTGCCGTGTCATCCCAATAGGGGCTGTGTGAAACGGCTTCGACGACGCGACCCAATGCTAGATCGTTATCAGCGACCGAGGCCTTGGGAGTTGGCTTTCCCGGCCGCGTTCCTCCGGTGTGATCGTCGGGTAAATAGAGCAGGATGAATTGAGGTAGCTCCTTTGGCGTTCCTCGCGCTTTGACGAAATCGTTGAACTCGCGCAGAAACTCGTCGGCGCGAAGCTGATCGGGAAAATCGATCTCGAAGTCGGGATACAAAGGATCGAGATGATCGCGCTGCGCCGCCTTGGTCGGCCGAGCAACTTTGAGACGCGGAACGTCCCATGGCCAGGGACTTGGCCCTCCGGGCGGATTGCCGAGGTTCGAAGGGAGCGGATCTCCTTTCTTGATCTTGCCCGCAGGACACCCGGCAACCAGAGATGGAGTGCCTCCGTAGGGCTGGATGAATCTTTCGCCTGAAGCGGCCGCGTCCTGCTTGCACCAAGTGAGGATCGTCATCTCGCCATAGATGCGATAAGTGAGTTTGCTTTTCGCGAGATTGTCCCAGAGAAAACCGGTGCCGGGATCGTCAACGTCGGGGATTCCCTGTTCGATCGGGTATTCCTCGGCGACGGAACCGCTGAAATCGTAGGCGCGTTCTTTGCTACGGTAGGCGATGGGCCAAGTCTTCTCGTTGTAGTCGGAAGTAGCGGATGCAGTGGACCAGAGATGGCCGTCGCCGGAAACCTCCCCGCTGTCATAAAAGTTGTCAAGCACGCCAAACTGGAGCGCGAGTTTGTGCTGGTTCGGCGTGATGTCGGCACCATACATGGTGAGCGAACGATCGCCGTCGCCGACGGGGTGACCATTAAAGGAAAGGTCGCCGAGTATCTGATCGTAGGTGCGGTTTTCTTTCAGGATGTAAATGACGTGGCGGATGGGATTCTTACCTGCTGCGAACTCGAACTTGCCGGGGTCCTTGTAGAGCAGATTGTCGTCTTCGACCTGACGGGTGTAAGCGGCGAGATTCTTCTCGATGTTGTCGAAGCTGAGGCGGGCAATCGAGCCGCCGATGAGCGTGGGGATGTAGGGATGCTCACGATGGCGGCGCTCACTCTTGAGAGTACCCATCATATTGTTGGGACCGCTGCCCTCGCCTTTTGCGGTTGCGATGAGGAGGTCGTTGCCCACGACGGCGAGAGCGGTTGGGTACCACTCGGTGGGGATGAAGTCGGGAGCTACGAATGGATGAAACACGGAGACTTCAATCTGATGGTCGCCCTCGAATTTCTTGAGTTCTTCTGTTTTGTAGACAGCCACTGCATCCAGACCGCCTGCAGCCGTGAAAACGTATTTTCCATCCGGCGAGAGCGCAATAGCCTGAAGCGCGCTACCGCGGTGGCTGCCAGCCGGAGAGAACGCAAGGGCGAGTCCTGACTGCAGGTTGACCATCGCAACCGCGTCGGCATTCGCGAGGGTGACATACAACGTTCTCTCGTCCGCGCTCAACAGCATTGCCGTCGGATGCGCTGATGTGCCGGTCGAGGCAGGAGTCTTCTCCACCTTGATCCACCGCGCGACTTTTCCCGTGGCAAGATCCAGCTCCGCTATATCGGATTTGTTCCACAAACTCACCCACGCCTTCGTTCCCGCTTTGTTCGCGACGACCGTGTATGGATAAGCAGCAGGCACATGTTTGTCGCGGCTGAGATCGAATGACTTCAGAATCTCGCCGGAGTTTAGGTCGAGCAGAATCGCGTTATCGGAGAGATTGTTGGCGATAAGAAGACGATCGCCCTTTTCGCCTTTTAGCACTGCGAATCCCGCCGGATATGGAATCGCGGTTCCCGGAGCTGTCTTGCGCACACCGAACGCGACTTCCTTCCCCGCCGCGAGGCGCTGCGGTGGAATCTTGATGAAGCGCTCTGGTGTCAGTTGGCCATCGGCGAACCTATAGACCGCAATCCCGTTGCCGGTACTCTTCGGCTTCTTGCCTTCCGGATCGGTGATTGAGCCCATGGATGCGTAGATGTGCTTGCCGTCGGTTGAGAAGGCAAGCCCGATGAAGTAGCTCTGACGAGTGGTCTCTTCGTCGCTCAGACGGTCGTCGGGAAAATCACGCAGCTGATTGTTGCTGAGGTCGAGAATGGCGATGGATTGACGCGCGCCTGTCTCTTGCGTTCCGTACCCCTGATTAAGGAGCGCCGCATAGTGGCCATCGGGACTTACCGCGATCGTCGCGGGAAAGCTGTTGGTGCGGGCGATGAAGCCGGGAACCGGAAGCGTGAGATTCTTGCTTGTTGGAAGCCGGACGACGCGATGGCGGTCTGTGCCGCGCGCCGCAAGAAAAGCGAAGAGCATTAGCGCTGAGACTGAAACAAAGACAATCGCACAGTGTTTTCTCACGGGAGACCCCTGAAGGTTTTTACCATCTCCCGCTTCGACCTACAAACGTGGGCGAGGAATTGCGTTTGCGGCAGGCGCTCAGTCTATCACTGCGAATGGAAGGTTATTTATCGATCCAATGCACTCCGGCTACAGGGTCGGCTGCTCGCGATTTCTTCACCGCCATCAACTCCATCGCTTTTGCGGCAATGTGTTCGGCCGAGACTTCGAATTCCTTGATGAGTTCCCAGGGAGCACCGGAGTCTCCGAAGCGGTCTTTCACCCCGATGGCCCCGGTAATAACCGGAATGCCATAGAGTTCCGGCGATTCTGTGATTGCACTCGCGACAGGCCAAGCTAAAGCGCCGATCTGATGCTCTTCAGCGGTCAGGACGATGCCGGTGTCATGCGCCGCGCGGACAATAGCCTCTTTGTCGAGAGGCTTCAACGTGTGAATGTTGAGCACACGGGTCTCATAGCCAAATTCCGATTTAAGAATGTATGCCGCGCGCATCGCTTCTGGGACCATGGGCCCGCAGGCAATGATGCTGAGATCTTCGCATTCATCGCGATAATCGGATTCGAGCGAGGTTTCGAAGGCATCGGTGAAATTCGGCGTCTCGCGACGAAGACGAATCACATTAGCCTTGCTAAATGCGAATGGCGTTTTGTCGTTGCTGACGATGGGTGTGGCTTCGCGGGCGAAGCGGATGTACTTCGGGCCGACGTGCTTGAGCAAAAGGTAGTCGGTGGCCTTGCGGGTTTCGACGATGTCGCAGGGCACGACGACGCTCATGTTCGGCAGGCCGCACATGGCGAAGCAGTCTTCGAGCGCCTGGTGCGTAGCGCCATCCGGTCCGACACTGACTCCGCCGTGAGCGCCCGCGATCAGCACGTTGAAGTTGCCGTAGCAAATGGAAGTGCGTATCTGATCGAGATTGCGGGCAGCAGCAAAGGTCGCGTAGGTTCCGAAGACAGGGAGCTTCCCTTCTTTGGCCAATCCGGCGGCCGCCGCGGTTGCGGACTGCTCGGCGATACCCATGCTGATCCACCGGGATTTGCGTTCCGGGTGGCTGGCGTAGAACTCGCTGATGGTAATTGAGCCGGAGATGTCGAGCCCGAAGCAGACAACGCGGGGATCATCTCCGTTGGCGGCGAGAGATTGGCCAAACCCAAGCCGCGTGGGCTTCATCTGAACATTCATGTTGGAGTCGGCATTCCACCAATAATTGCGGTGAAACCTGGGCACTTTGGCTGCGAGCTTACGATCGACTTCGGCCTGATATTGTTTGGCGTGGGCAAATAGCTCCTCGACCGGAATGCGCCCATCCAGGCCGAGTTCCTTTAGTCCCTTTTGCAGTTCTTCAAGATTAGGCGCTTTGCCGTGCCATCCGGCAACGTCTTCCATGAAACTGACACCTTTGCCCTTGATGGTGTCGGCGACGATGACGGTCGGCTTGCCGCATCCATGCTTGGCCTCTTCGAGCGCCTCGACCACCTGCCGCATATCGTGGCCGTTGATGGAGACAACTTCCCAGCCAAAGCTGTGATATTTCTCTTCGAGCGGTTCGACGTTCATGACGTCTTTGACCCAGCCATCAATCTGAAGACGATTGCGATCGACGATGCCGATGAGATTGTCGAGACTGAAATGGCCAGCTTCCATGGCGGCCTCCCAGATCTGACCCTCCTGCTGCTCGCCGTCGCCCATAATGCAGAAGACGCGATGATTTTTCCTGTCTAGCTTGGCGGCAAGTGCCATGCCAACTGCAATGCTCAGTCCCTGCCCGAGGGAGCCGGTGGAAACTTCAACGCCGGGCAGCTTTAACCAATGCGGATGGCCCTGATAGGGCGAATAAAGCTTGCGCAGGAGCGCAACATCTTCTTTGGCGCAAAAGCCAGCAAAGGCTAGGCCGAGATAGAGACTTGGCGCCTTGTGGCCGGTTGACCAGATGATGCGATCGCGATCGGCCCAGTTGGGATTTTCGGGATCATGATCGGCGACGCGCAAATAGAGCGCGGCAGCGATATCCATGATCGAAAGCGTGCCGCCCGCATGCCCGGAACCGGCCGCGCAGAGACAGGACAAATTGTAGCCACGCATCAGCTTCGCTTGTTCCTTTAGTTCGTCGACGCTGAATGTGCGCAGAACTTCGCCGGTGGTCGAATTTCGGATAGACATGGGGTGGCTCCTTGGCGAGCGCCGATGATCAGGCAGGACGGTTGGCGGCGCATAGGCTTGCAGCTTGAGCCTAGCGGGGGCATCTCGCAGGCGGCAGTGAGAGGGGTCACAGGTTGGGGTGACATGGGGCCCCGGGGTGGGACTTAGGTATTAGGCGTCAGGTCTTGGGTGTGTGGCACTGAGCTCCAGCCGTGCGATTGCCAGCAGGCCCGCAGCTCAGAGGTTCCTCGTAACCCAAAAGTTGATCCGCTCGAGTGCGCTATTCAGGTTCTCCAGCGAATTCGCGACGCTGAAGCGGAGGTAGCCTTCCCCATACGCTCCAAACGCTGTGCCGGAAAGGCAGGCCACGCCCGCTTCTTCAAGTAGCGCGTCGGCCAGCTTTTTCGATGGCCACCCGGTTTTCGTAATGTTAGGGAAAGCGTAGAACGCGCCCTTGGGCATGCGGCAGGAAAATCCTTTGATCTTGTTCAGTCCCGCAAC
>DATJNC010000121.1:0-14936 GCA_035508395.1 Terriglobales bacterium
AATATTGTGAAAGATCAGGTGATCCATTGGTCTCACTAGGAGGCCAGTCCTCTCGGAAAATCCGTCCAGAAATGAGCGCAGAAAATCCGTTCCGAACCACCTCTATTTTATCGTGGCGAGTCAAGGGAATGGGCTAATCGGATGGCCGACGTGAACTGCTCGAGCGAATGGACGGAGCACGCTTGCGAGAGGCATGGTTTCAACCTTGACCTTCCAGTGTGCTGGTTATCCAATGAGTTTCTGCGAATGGATTCACACAAGCCGACTACTCGGTATAAATGAGTGACTCGGCGATTTGTCTGCATCCGGCAGATCAGATGTGGCAGGAATTAGTTAGAACTGCAGGAGCGCGAAACGCCAATCGCGTCGATTTGCGCATTCACACCGGAGAGGACTGCGGCAAACTCTTCGGGCCCTATTTTCTTCCATTGCATGGCGCGCAAAGACATGCTGCGCCCGGACTGGAATACCAGCAGACCGGAGATGAGCAGTAACGCCTGGATGCGAGGGGTGGGGTCACTCTCAGGCATGCCCAGGATGCAAGCTATCAACCGCGACGTGATCTCAATACCTGGCCGCCAAAGGCGATCGTAGAGAATCTCAAAGGCAGGACCTGGATCGCGCAACTCCCTGGCCACGAAATGAGCCCATCGAGCCAACTCATGCGACCCCACCAGCAATCCTGCTACGGATTGGATCGTCGCTTTGAGATGAATTCGAGCTGCCTCCGCCGAGCAACCCACCTTCAACGCTCTTGCGGCGCCTGATGCGACACCCATGTTCGAGCGCCAATGTTCGACGATGGCTTCAGCGCAGGCGAGGTACAGACCCTCTTTGCTGCCGAAGTAGTATTGCAAGGTTGGAAGGCTAACCTCCGCGGCTTCAGCGATCTGGCGCGTGGTAACGGCCAGAAATGAGGCATCGCCGAAAGCTTTGAGAGCCGCATCAAGGATGCGCTGTCTGGTCGCCTCACCCTTCTGGTACCCGCCGTTTGCGGCCGACCTCTTCCCGGAAACCTTGCTCTGTGCTGGAGAAGTTTTCGACATCCGCTCATTGTCCAAAAAAAAGATGATTCTTTCTGCTTGCTCATGAATCCTATCACACGATAGATAAGACTTCTATCGGTTGATAGGTATTAATTCTCATCGCAATCCCTGCGGGTTGCATAGGAGCAAGACGAATCATGAGCTCTTCCACGAAAAGTAATCCTCGCTTCGCAGCGTACAGGACACTGCCCGGAACATTGAGACGAGCCGTTCAGCTGTCAGCTTTGGTGCCGTTCATGGTGGCGGGATTTGCCACCGCGCAGACTTCGTCACCGGCGAGCCCTCTTCAAGGAAAGATTCAGGCCATGCAGCAGGCCGCGGCGGAGAACGCAAAGCGGCTTCATGACTATCAGTGGATCGAAACGGATACGGTAACGCTCAACGGGACTCCAAAGCCTCCGAGACAGTCGCTTTGTCATTTCACACCTGACGGAAAGCTGTCAAAGACACCGATAGGGTCTTCGCAGGATTCCCCTAAACTATCACGCGGTCCGCTTAAGCGAAAGATTGAAGAAAAGAAGATTGCAGAGGTAAAGGAAGAGTTAGCTGAGGTTGGCAACGTGACCTCCTCCTATCTCCCGTTGAATCCGAATTTGCTGAAGCAGGCGATCGAAGTTCGGCGCGTCGAGCTTGAGCACGACGGAGCGCGTGGCGTCAACAGTGCTGTAATTCACGACTATGCCAAGCCGGGCGATCAAGTGCTTCTCACCATGGACGGCGCGATGACCCGTCTGCAACAGATCACGGTCAAGACATACTTGTCTTCCCCTGCAGATCCCTTGTCACTTTCGGTTCAGTTCTCAGTTCTTCCGGATGGGACATCATATCCGAGCCTCACCACTCAGGATGCTCCTGCGAAGCGGCTCTCAGTCACGACTGTAAGTGCGAATTTCACCAGGGCCGTTCCGTAGGCATTTAGCAAGCCATCCGGCCACGAACCGAATTTTGTCATTTGACTTCACGGTATTCGAGCCCGGCATTTTCCAGTGGGCTCCAAAAGGAGATAAATCAACCATGAATACTCCCATTGTTGAACTTAACGAGATGATCGCGGCCCAGGCCGATCAGATTCCTTCCATGTATGGCCGCGTCGATTTTTCGATGACTCCGGAGCGCTTCACAGAAGAGCCCGGGGATGAAACCGAGTTGCCGCCGCAGTTTGCAAGCCACCGCGCTGAACTGCTCGCAAACAAAGGGCAGGTAGCTCGAATAAAGGCTTACACGATGCACGGAGATCCCGTCTCTGATGCGTACGCGGCTCTCTCTCCGCAGTATGGATTCCACCAGCTAATCGTGATGCTTGAGGATGCATGTGCTCACGGAGTGGAGAACGTCGCCGCAGCTCCCCCAGAGCTGGTTCGGTTCATGGCGGAGTTAGAACGGTTTCCCACATGGCTCGACATGAAACTCATTGAAGAGGGCGCAAGGGTCGAGCGCAACGCCTACGCCCACAGAGCGCCGTTCGTCATCCGCGGCGGCCTGATCGCCACCTTTATGAACAAGTACTCGGCTTTGCCGATGGCCCTGACCGGCTCCCTGTCCAATAAGACGGCCGGACGCCGGGTTCACGAGACGGCGACATTTTTCACAACTACGGTGATGCCCGGCGCTCTGGAACGTCGCGGCGCCGGATTCAAGGCGGCAGCCATGGTCCGGCTTATGCATTCGATGGTGCGGTTCAACATTCTGCACCGCGGCAATCAGTGGGACGTGAAGACTTACGGCATCCCGATTCCCCAGGTCGACCAGATGCCAGTGGGCTTCGTATCGATCTTCCCGGATGCGCTCAAAGCGCGCCGCGAAGGCCGCACGGCCTTCACCGCCGCTGAGCGAGCACGCGTCGAGATCGCCCGCTACCGCTGCTTCCTGCTGGGTCTGCCGGAGGAGCTGCTGGTGGATACACCGGAGGCTATCGTCAGCATGATGTTGACGCGCTTCGCCACCCTGAGAAAAGGATTCGATGACACCTGCAAGGCTCTCGTCCATGCGACGATCACGGCAGATCTCGCGCCGGACCACTCGTGGCGCAGCCGGCTCCATGCATGGCTCGAGAGTGGATTTTTCAAGATGTTCTTCCTCAAGAACACCATGCGGGGAGACAAAGAGGCAGCGGCACGCGTCGGGGTCCAGGTTGGCGTAGCCGATTCCATCAGCGCCGCCGCAGCGGGCCTCGTGATCGCCGCCACCATGGCGCCATATGCCATCGCGGCACACATTCCCCTAATCCGCGATGCAGCAGACCGCTCGCTGGTTCGCAAATTAACCAAACTGCTGGCGAGCTATGGGCACGCGGAGTTCACGACAAACGCCGCCAACTATCGTCCCGCGCATGCCTGACGCCCAAAAGCTTCGTGGGCCGACACCTCGAGCAAGGAGGAGGTTCGAATGCGGCAATCCAGAAATGTAGGCTGCTCGTCAATTGATGTTAAATCCCGATAGCGCTAAAAATGCCCTAATGCGGTCTGGTTGAGGCAAGGGGACTGACAACTGACAACTGACAACTGATTCTCAAGCCCACAGCATTCTGGCGCCGGTCATGAGCAAGACGGTGCAGAGGATGCGGCGGAGCCAGAGGACGGGGACGCGCGTGCTTAAGTGGGAGCCGAGAATTCCGCCGGGGATGGAGCCGATGATGAGCGAACCGACGAGATGAAAATCGACGTTGCCCATGCGCCAATGCAGCAGGCTGGTGACGCCGGTGAGGATGACGGCGTGGGTGATATCGGTGCCGACCATCACCTTGGGCGCGAACGAATAAAAGACGAGCAAGAGCATCATGATGATGCTGCCCGAGCCGACGGAAGTGATGCCGACGAGGAATCCGCCCACCAGTCCGATGAAGCTCATCCCGACGAAATTTTTGAGAGTTGGCTCGCGCTTGGCGAGGTGGGCTTCGATCCGTCCTTGAAAGAGAAGGAGGGTCGGGATAATGACGAGGAGGAGTCCAACCGCGGATTTGATGAAGTCGTTGACGCCCGCGCCGTAGAGTGCGCGCAGATGCTGAAGGTATGTGACACCCAGATAGGAACCGGGTGCGCTGCCGATCGCCATTGCCAGCACAACTTTTCTTCGCACCGTGCCTTTGGTCAAGTGAAGAAAGCTGGCGGGAATCTTGGTGAAGAAATTGAACATGGCATCGGTGCCGACAGCGATGATGGGAGGAATACGCAGGCCAAAGATGAGTAAGGGCAGGAGCAACACGCCCCCGCCCAATCCGGTTAACCCGATCAGCGTGCCGACAACGAAGCCGATCAGTATCTTTGCCAGCAGAACTTCCATGGCGTGAACTCAATTCAGTGGCGCGGTTAGGGCTTCCAGGGCAGCTCGCAAGGCGGCTCGCAAACTTGAGCCACCAGCCTGAGTAGCCCGGCGAGTCGGTATCGAGCCGTCTCTTTCGCCCCTCCGGGCTGAGTCATCCTTCGCTCCGCACCCACGGCTTGCACCGTGGGCTAAAGTCTTACGCCGCTCCGCGGCTCTGGCCAGACACGACTATAGAAGTCGTGGATCCATGTTGGTCGCGCGAACGTGGCAGACCTCAGCCGTCAAGGTCGAGGAGCATTATCGCATAAGGTCTATCGCGCTAATCGACTTTATCGTGATTATGCGTTCCCGTTGACCCCGATGAAGCCCTCGCGCTCCAGATGCAAGATGATCATCTGAGCCGCTTCTTCAGGACTGAGTTTGGCGGTATCGATGACAACCTCGGCTTTGGGGGGCGCCTCGTACGGATCAGAGATGCCAGTGAATTCCTTTACGATGCCGGCACGCGCTTTCGCGTAAAGACCTTTGCGATCGCGCTGTTCGCATACCTCAAGCGCGGTTGCGACATGGACGAGGACGAATCCGCCAAAGGGTTCGATCATCTGCCGAACAGCCTGGCGGGTGGCCTCGTACGGAGCGATCGGGGCGCAAATGGCAATGCCGCCGTTTTTAGTGATCTCGGAAGCGACGTAGCCGATGCGGCGAATGTTGATGTCGCGATGTTCCTTGGAGAAACCGAGTTCCGAAGACAGATGCTTGCGAACCAGGTCGCCATCGAGCAGCGTGACCGGGCGACCGCCGGTTTCGAGGAACTTGGTCAGCAGCGCATTGGCGATGGTGGATTTGCCGGAGCCCGAAAGTCCGGTAAAGAAAATGGTGACGCCCTGCTTGTGGCGGGGTGGATAGCTGCGACGAAGTTCGTTGACAACCTCGGGATAGGTGAACCAGGAAGGAATGTCGCGGCCTTCGTTCAGGCGCTGGCGCAACTCGGTTCCGGAGATGTTGAGCACCTTGGCGCCGTTCGACACCTCGTCCTCGGGAATGTAACGATCTTCGTTCTGCAGGTAGACCATCATCTGGAAGGGCACCATTTTGACGCCCATCTCGTGTTCGTATTTTTTGAAGACCTCCTGCGCTTCGTAGGGGCCGTAGAACGGCTTGCCATCGGTATCGTTGCCGGGGCCGGCGTGGTCGCGGCCGACGATGAAGTGGGTGCAGCCGTGATTCTTGCGGATCAGTCCGTGCCAGACGGCCTCGCGCGGGCCACCCATGCGCATGGCCAGCGGCAGCATGGAGAGCTTCACGGTACCGTGCGGATATTTGGGAAGAAGAAGCTCGTAGCAGCGGGTGCGGATGAAGTAATCGACATCGCCGGGCTTGGTCATTCCGACGGAGGGATGAATGAGCAGATTGGCCTCGACCTGTTTGGCGGCTCGCATGGTCAGTTCAACGTGAGCGCGATGCATTGGATTACGAGTCTGGAAAGCGACGATGTTGGTCCAACCCATGCGTTTGAAATCGGAACGCAGCTCGGCGGGAGTCAGGCGCAATCCGCGGAAATCGTAGTGCGAGGGAGGCTGAAATTCCTCCACTGTGCCGCCGACGTACCAGGGATTCGACTTATTGACGGCATAGTCGGCTCCGGGGTGCGCCGCGCTGGTGGAATTAAAAACAGCTTGCGCTTCGGCCTTGCGATCGGGCTGCCAGACGTCTTCGACGTGGAGGACGCCGAGCATGACACCTTCGGGATCGCGCAGGGCGATGTGGGATGAGCCGGGCGTGAGCTTTTTGGCAAATTCTTCGGTGACGTCGAGGGTGATGGGCATCGGCCAGAGCGTGCCGTTGGCCAGACGCATGTTGTGGCAGACGCCTTCGTAGTCGGCGCGGGTCATGAAGCCGCGCAGCGGCGAGAAGCCTCCACTCATGAGCAGTTCGAGATCGCAAAGCTGGCGGGCGGTGAGGTCCCAGGAAGGCCAATCCTTTGAGTGCGCTTTAAGTTCAGCGGAGCGCTCGGGTGACACTTGCAACTGGACGAGGGTTCCCCCATGCGGGGCAATCAGGTGACTTTCAGAAGCGATCAAAGCCGTAATCCTCCAGGATCTGTGAACGAGAAAGCATTTTTACTGCTGAAAACGAGTCGTCAGGCGCGTGCAGACGGCACGAAGGGACTGGCGACAGAGTTGCCGAATCAGGTCGGCGTCAGTTTCAGAAATCCATAGAACCGAGCGTTGTTCAATTCAACTACCTTAAAAGCAATTCGGCTGCCGCAAGACCCAAAACGGGCCAGCTAAATGATTAACACACATGGATAAATGGAATATTAACCGTTAAGGGCGGCTCTGGTGTGCAAGGCGTTGCACTTCGAGGTTCATCACACGGGCACAAGTATGCCCAGGAGAAGTGACTCCCGGTGACGAAAGGGTGATGACCTGTGCGCTGAGGAGCTAAACCTCCTCGTTTTGATACTCGACGATCGCGGCGGGTAAGGGCTCCTCCTTGGGAAGGGATGAGGTGCCGAGGCCGGCAATTTCGCCGACGTGGAAAGCGCGATTGGTACGGTAGGCCCAGAAGAGACCTACGCCATAAACCGATCCGACGAGCAGAACTTCGAGAATCAACTGAATGAGATTTTGTGGGACAAAGAGGCGATTGGCAAACAACAGCGCAAGGACAAATGGAACCGTCAGCAGAGAGGGAAGCGTGTAGGCATCACGCACAAACCTTCCGACCGGAACTCCGATTTGCTTGCTGAGATGGCGAGGCATGAACAGAAGATAAGTGGCGGCCATGGGGATGGCGGTCCCGATGCAATCGCCCATCACGCCGAAATTGGGGACGAGGGCAACGAGCGCGATGCTGAGGATCAAGTTGGCGATCCCTTCGATCGTGACCACCCAGGCCATGGTGCGATGCGTGCCCAAACCGAACAGCACGCGGGTGGAGGCGGCCTGCATCAGCATCATGGCGAAGCCGAGCATCATGATGACCAGCACGGGATAGCTAAAAGGAACGTAACGCGCGCCGACCCAAATGCGGATGATGCTTTTTCCGAAGATGATGAGCAGGGCCGTGATGGGAAAAGTAAGGAACGCGCATACGCGGTTGCCGAGGACGTAGATTTTGCGGATGCGGTCGAGATTGCCGGTCGCTTCGGACTGGCTGGCCATGGGGACGAAGATCTGGGCGAGGCTGGAAACGAATTCCTGCGCGTAGTCGACGATGCGAGCGCCGATGTTGAAATAAGTGACGGCGACGGCGGACATCATGCCGCCAAGAACGAGTTCGTCGGTGCGAAAGCGCAGACGAGCGGCGATGATGACCAGAAAAGTCGTGCTCCCGTAATTGGCCATTTGCCGAAAAGAAGCGCGATCCACGTACCTTGGCCCGAGAGGGACAGGGCACAGGCGAAAGACGATGAAGCCACGCAGGATTGAGGAGATGATTGGCAGGCCGACGGTGATCAGGGCCACGGTGAGCAGTCCATAGCCGTGATGGAGGAAATAGACGATCAGGGCGGCGCGAGCTAAGGTGGCGCCGATGCTGGTCCAGTTCAGGATGTAGAAGCGCTGCAGGCCTTCGAGCATGCCGCCGAAAACGCCGAGGGGAAATCCCAAACTGACCGAGGCGCCGACCATCAGGAGAAGAAGGCGCGCGTCGCGGTGCATGGCGGAGGGAATGCGAAAGAGGCGCTCCACATAGGAGCTAAGCAGCAGGGTCAGCACCATGCTGAATGCGCCGACACAGGCGTAGGAGAACAGGCTCGTATTAACGAAGCGGGTGAGATTGTCCTGCTCGCCGGTGGCGGTGTACTTCGAAACATAACGGATGATGGAAGAGCGGATGCCGAGATCGAAAAGGCCGTAATAGCCGGTGATGGAGAAGATCAGAACCCAAATGCCGGCGGCGGTATCGCCCAGGTGGTGCAGGATAAAGGGCCAGAGAAAAATGCCCACGAGGACGTTAACCGCGAGCGCGGACCAACTGGAGCCGACATTCTTGAGAATCTGTCTTTTTTCGACTTTCCGCATGGTTGGCTGCGCGAGTCTGCCGGGAACAAATTTTTGTGTGTCGTCGGCTGAGACTACTCTCCGTCGGCGTTGCCTCTCAGTACGGCAGCCGTTTCGGGCTTTTCCAGCTGAGGCGGCGATGCTGGCTGTTCAGTCTTGGTTTGAAGTTGGAATATCGTGAAAAGCACGCCGATGCCATGTGGTTCGGTCTCGATTTCTTCAAGGCAAGTTTGGCTTTGCAAATCGTAAAGAGCGACGTGGCTGGGACGGTGATTGTTCCCCTGTTGGCGAATCCAATTCAGGTTTTCCTGGAAGCGGGTGGGGCGCACCCGCGAGAAGCCTACCCAGACGAAGCGTTCATCGAGAGGCAGCAATCCGCGGCACCATCCCAGCGTCCGGCCGTCTGACCCGTTGAAGCGGTTCAAATCGATGATGCGTTCAAGGGAGAGAGTCTTGGGATTCGCGAGCACGATGTGACCATCCACGGTCGTGAAGTAAAGCAGTCCGTTGAAGAGAAATCCATCGTGGGGGCGTTGGATGCCGATGTCGATCCGGCGGCTCGGATCCTGCAGGCTGACGGCATCACGCTGGTGCAGGCGAGTTGCCCAGATCTCGTCTCCGAGCTGAAAGATGTGATTGGCATGCGCGCCATGCGGCTTGGTGGTGGGCACCTTGCGGTAATCAATCTCTCGGGAAAAACGGCTCCAAGTATCTCCGCCTAGAACATCCCAGTCGCGCAGCAGCTCTCCGTCGAGGGAGACCTCGGCGACCATATCAAGGCCTGTGACCATTACCAGCAGCGTGCCTTGGGGCGTGGGGTAGACGTGATGAAGATCGTTGAAACAGGGCAGGGAAATGTAATTGGCGAGACGGAACGACGGCAGATCGTAGATCAGCACCTCGGTCGAGGTGCAGGCATAGAGCTTGTTGGAACGAACGGACACCGACTTGAACAGAAGGGCCGGGAGTTCGCTGGGACAGGCGTCGGCAGGAGAAATGTACTCGATACATTTGCGCGAGGACTTTGTGATCGGGTCGATCTCAACGAACATCGCTGCTTTGCAGGATTCCCATTCCTCTAATCTGCGGAAGACACTGCGCCTGAGCTGACCTCCGCCAACACAGATTTTATTCATGAATTTCGCTGATCCCCTCGTCTCAGCTGGTTCGCGTGTTTTGTCGGCTTGCTATGTTTGAAATCCATCTTAGCAGGCTTAATCTTCGCCTCGCCGCGACACACTACCGCACCTAATTCTAAGCAAGCAAGGCACCAAAGTTTGGCCAGGCGACCGCCGTAACACCTTGATTAACGGAACCTTACACAGATATTCCGTCAGCGGGCCATGACTGGCTGCCCAAGGTTGGTAAATCATTTCCATTTTTTCCCTTACCAACCGCGCTTGATGGCATTAGCGAATTCTTGGGGGGGCAGGGTGTTGAGAACGTCGCCTTTGGTGAGCCAAGCACGGCGAGCCTGGGTGACGCCATATTTGAGCTTTTCCATGTGCGAAGTGTGATGTGAGTCGGTATTGATCACGGTCTTTACTCCGTGGCTCTTGGCGAGGCGGAGATGAAAGTCGTTGAGATCGAGGCGGTCGGGATAGGCGTTCAGTTCCATGGCGACTTTGTGTTCGGCGGCGGCTTTGAGAACAACGTCGAAGTCGAACGGGTAAGCATCGCGGCGAAGGAGCTGGCGGCCCGTGGGGTGGCCGATGACGGATGTGTTCGGATTGCTGATCGCTTTGAGGAGGCGGTCGGTCATCGTTTTGCTGTCCTGATTGAAGTGCGAGTGAACGCTGGCGATGACGATGTCCATTTGGGCGAGGACGTCGTCGGACAAATCGAGTGTGCCGTCGGCGAGGATGTCGACTTCGATGCCGGCGAAAATGCGCATGGGGCGCTTCTTATCGCCGGAGAATCGTTTGTCGGCGACGCGGATGCGCTCGATGTGCTGCAGGGCACGCTCGTCGGTGAGGCCGTTGGCGAACGCGAGGTTCTTGGAGTGATCGGTGATGGCAATGTATTGGTATCCGCGATCGCGGGCAGCTTCGGCCATCTCTTCGATGGTGTTGCGGCCATCGGTTTCGACGGTGTGCATGTGCACGTCGCCGCGAATGTCGGAGAGTTCGATTAAATCGGGCAGCGTGTGGTTGGCCGCGGCCTCGATTTCTCCGAGATTCTCGCGCAGCTCGGGCGGAATGAAGTCGAGCTTGAGCTTGGAGTAAATCTCTTCTTCGGTTTCGCGCGCCACGGGCTTGTCGCCCTCGAGGGTGGCGAGACTGTATTCGTTGAGGGAATAGCCCATTTTGAGCGCGCGCTGGCGGAGGGCGACATTGTGAGCTTTGGAGCCGGTGAAGTATTGCATGGCGGCTCCGAAGGATTCGGGCGGAAGCAAGCGCACGTCTACCTGCATGCCATTGCGATGGCGGAAGCTGACTTTATTCTCGCCCTGGGCAATGACCTCCATGAGGCCGGGGAAGCGGATGAGGTGGGCGATGAGATCCTGGCGAGTGTCGTCGGCGCAGCAGGCTTGGCCGGTGACAAGGATGTCAAGGTCGCCAACGGTTTCGCGCCCACGGCGAAGAGAGCCGGCGGGTGTGACTTTTTCGACGCCGGGAAAGGTGATCAGATGCTCGGTGAGTTTTTCCGCGAGTTGGTCGGCGGTGTCGAGGAGGAAACGGCCAGCGATGCGGCGGTAATCCTCGATGGCTTTGAGGAGTTTGGTTTCGTGCTTTTCGCCCATGCGCGGCAGCGTGCGGATTTTGCCTTCGCGGGCGAGCTTTTCGACGCCTTCGAGGTCGCAGACCTGATAGGCGCTCCAGATGAGAGCGATGGTCTTGGGACCGAGGCCCTGAATCTTCAATAGCTCAAGCATCGATGGGCGATATTTCTGAAGCAGTTCGGTGTGTGCTTCAATACGGCCATCTTTGAAGAGCATTTGCAGATTGGCGAGCATACCCTTGCCGATGCCGGGAATTTCGAGGATCTTCTTGGGCTCTTCGATGAGGGCGGCGATTTGCTGCGGGAAGGCTTCGATGGCCTGAGCGGCGTTGCGGTAGGAGCGGATGCGAAAGGAATCCTGGCCGTCGATTTCGAGCAGATCGGCGGTTTCATAAAGGATGGTGGCGATGGATTTGTTGTCCATGGAACAGGTTTGACCTCGATCCGCGGGGATTCAGAGATCAAAGAGGATTTCTATAACAAGATAGCAGCAAATTTTATTCGAGGGCTGGGCCGCGACAGTTGAAATAGCGGGCCACGACAGGCCGGTTTTTTAGAATGGGTACCCGGAGAAAGGGACGGAAAAAACAAACGATATCCGCGCTCGATCGCGAAGCGAACAAATGCGAATATTCGGCTTTTCGTGGAAGCCGATCAGGAAAATCTCAAGAGCAGGCTCCGATTGGGGAGCTAAGAATCCAATCAAGCAAGTTTGCTTACATTGGCCGCTTGCGGCCCTTTTTGTCCCTGGACGATCTCGAATTCGACTCTGTCGCCCTCTTGCAAGCTCTTATATCCATCGCTAGTGATGGCGCTGTAGTGGATGAAGACGTCCGGTCCACCATCGCGCCCCAGGAAGCCGTAGCCCTTTGCATTGTTGAACCACTTCACTGTGCCTTTTATACGATCCACTTTGTCTTCTCTCTCTTTCGACGTTTCCCCGAAAACGGCACGGACTTCCGGGGTCAATTTTTCAGCGTGGCGACATTTTGAGTCTGAGGGAAATAGCTGTCAAGGATGTAAATCACAAGGATCATGTGCGCGGTGGTGCGCCAAAGTGCGCCTCGGTTGAATCGGTGGGCGGAGCGCAGGGAAGCGAAAAGCGGACTTACAAGCAAATTACGAGGTTGCTGTAACTGCTAACGCCGCAGTCTTGCGGCGGGCGAGTTTTGGCAAAGCCAGAGAATACCCGAGATAGTTTTTGCATCGCGGATCCGGCCGGTAAGTACCATTTTGCGCGCGGTCGAAAGGGAGAAAAAGCGGATTGAGATTTTCTCATCCTCTTCGGGTTGAGCCTTGCCGGCCTGAAGACCGGTAGCCAGATAGATAGTCATAGTTTCATCGAGGAAACCGGGGCTTACATAAAAGAAAAGAATTTTTTTCCACTTACGGGCGGAATAACCTGTTTCTTCCAGTAACTCGCGGCGAGCGCCAGCCAGCGGAGATTCGCCTTCATCAATGCGACCGGCGGGCAATTCCCACATCATGGATTGGGCGGCATGGCGATATTGGCGTTCGAGAAGGATGCGGGGCTCGGGCGCTGCCTTGTCGACGGCCAGAACGACGATCGAGCCGGAGTGCCGGACAACATCACGGCGGGCGCGAATGCCACCGGGTTCGGCCACGAGATCGGTGGTCACACGAAAAACGGGGCCGCGGTACGCAATGCGGGAAGAGAGGACACGAGCCTTCGAAGCACGGGAAGATTTCGCCATGCCATCATCTTACGGTATGCTGCGCGGGTGGTCGTGAGCGAGCGCGAACAAATGAGAAAGGCGGGTAGGCCAGTGGCTGGGCAGCAGGGCAGTGGCCGACGCGACCAGACGAAAACGAGAGAGGAGCCAGAGCGACAAGGCACGGTTGCCTTTGTCGGCGTGGGCAAACTCGCGAGTTTTCTTGCTCCGGCACTGGCGGAAGCCGGTTTCCAGATCACCGAGATTATCGTTCGCGAAGGAGGAGCATCGCTGCGGCGAGCGCGGAAGCTGGCCCGGAGAGTAGAGGCGAAGGTGGTGACCGTCGGAGTGGCGTCGTGCGCTGCGGAGGTGATTTGGCTCGCGGTTCCCGATGGCGAAATTCGGGGAGCGGCAGAGTTGCTGGCCGATCGGGTGAAGGGGTCGGCGGCGAAATTCGGGTTTCATTCCAGCGGAGCTTTGGGGAGCGGGGAACTGGAGCCATTGAGAAAAGCGGGCTTGGCGGTGGCGTCGGTGCATCCGCTGATGACGTTTGTTGCGAATTCGGAGCCGGCGCTGCACGGCGTGCCCTTTGCCATCGAGGGCGAGGCGGCAGCGGTACGAAAAGCGAGCGGCGTGGTGCGGGCTCTTGGCGGGACGAGTTTCGTGATCGCGCAGCGTCATAAGCCTGCCTATCATGCCTGGGCGACCATGACTTCGCCGTTGTTGCTCGCCTATCTGGTGACGCTGGAAAAAGCTGCGCGCCAGGCGGGTGTGGGGCGGAAAAAGGCCCGGCAGATGAGCATCCCGATCCTGAGGCAAACGCTGGAGAACTATGCGCGCCTTGGGCCCGCCAATTCATTCAGCGGTCCATTCATTCGCGGGGACGTGGAGACGGTAAAGAAACACTTGGCCCTTCTGCAGAGGAATCCGAAGACGCGCGCGGTATATGTGGCGCTGGCAAAAGTGGCGCTCGATGGTCTCACTGTGAAGAATCGGGCTGGATTGCGGCGACTGCTAGAGAATTGACTCATCGCGAAGCATTCCCTCTCGATTTGGCATCCCGGGCCTCAGAAGTTTTCGTGACAAACACTCACCGCTGGTGTAAAGTCGCGCTCGCATTTCGAGCACAAGCGAGAAGGAGAACTGAAGAATGCGGAAATCATATTTCGTTCCATTGTGTGTTCTGTTGTTGGGGCTGGCAGCCCGTGCGCAGAAAGTGGATACAAAATGGAGCTGCAGTAAGCCAGCGCAGAATCCAATGCTGGCGGTGGGCGACGTGCCGGACCACAGCTATGCGCTCGCTCAGGGCACGTGCAACGCGACGGCAGGAACGGCCGGTGAAAAATCCGGGGCTTACACAGAGTTTGATGAAACCTGGAAAGAGCGGCACACCGGGCATGGCCGCTTCAATGTGACGATGGACAATGGGGACATGGTGTACTACGTGTATGAAACGATGGGCTCGGCCGATCCCAAGAAGCCGGCTTCCAACAAATGGCGGATCGTGAACGGCACGGGAAAGTACAAGGGGATGAAGGGTTCGGGGTCATGCAAGGGAACGCGCCATGAGGACGGCTCTTCGGAGTGGGAATGCACCGGCGCGACTTCTATGGGGAACGCGACAAAGAGTTAGGCCGACGGGGTGCGATGGTGGCGGCCACAGCCGCGCACCATCAATGCTTGGTCGTGTTCGTGGTGAACAAGTGCCCCAGTTTTTCCTGCTTGGTTTTCAGGTAGTCGTGCGTATATTCGGTGGGCGCGACTTCGCAGGGAACACGCTCGGTGACGCGAATGCCGGCCCGCTCGAGGGCGGCAACTTTTTCTGGATTATTCGATAGCAGTCGGACTTTCTCAATGCCGAGCGCGCGGAGGATTTCGGCGGGCATGCGGAACTCGCGTTGGTCAGCTTTGAAGCCGAGACGCTGGTTGGCCTCAACCGTATCGAGACCACTATCCTGCAATGCATAGGCCTGTAGTTTGGGCATCAGTCCGATGCCGCGACCTTCCTGCTGCTCGTAAATAAGAACGCCGGCGCCTTCGGCGGCGATCATCGACAAGGCCATCTCAAGCTGCTGGCGGCAATCGCAACGCAGCGATCCGAAGACGTCGCCGGTGAGACATTGGGAGTGAACGCGGACGAGGGGCGAGCCAGTCTGCACATCTCCCATGACAAGGGCGACTGCTTCTTCGGTTTTGGAGTCAGGCGCGCGCAGGGTGAAGCCGTGAAT
>DATJNC010000122.1:0-17626 GCA_035508395.1 Terriglobales bacterium
GAAGAATAAATACTTTACGAAGAAATAGCGTAATTGAACAGTGCAACTAATTGAAGAATAAATACTTTATCTCTACCTCCTTATTTTTCAAAGACCTGGAGCCCGACGTCCTAAGTCTTTGACTTTTAAAGACCACTACCAGAGGGGTCAACCAATCCGCCCCGAAAAGGAACGACTGAATGCCTAAACCGATCGACTGTGATGGCCTCAAAGCTCTGATCCGCGAGGTTCCTGATTTCCCCAAGAAAGGCATCCTCTTTTACGACATCACGACGCTGCTCAAGGACAAGCTCGGCTTCGCCCGCCTCATCGACGCCCTTTCCGAGAACTACATCGGCAAGGAGATCGACCTGATCCTCGGCATGGAAGCACGCGGCTTCATCTTCGGTCCCGCGCTCGCTTATCGCCTTAACGCCGGATTCGTTCCCGTTCGCAAGCCCGGAAAGCTGCCGGCCGAAACGGCAAAGGTCAGCTACGACCTCGAATATGGCAGCAACGCACTGGAGATCCATAAGGATGCAATCAAGGAAGGCCAGCGCGTTTTGATCGTCGACGATCTGCTCGCGACGGGCGGAACTGCCGTCGCGACGGCCGAACTGGCCAGCCGACTCGGCGCGCAAATTGCCGGTTTTGCTTTTGTTGTTGAACTGGATTTTCTGAAGGGAAGGGAAAAGCTGGGGAAGTATGACGTCTTCTCGTTGCTTCACTACAGCGAGTGATCAGTAAATGACCAGCAAATGAATGCTCGCCGTGGCCGCCTGAAATCAGTGCCTTCTACTTAACCAAAAACTGCACCGCTCGAATTACTCCGAACCAAACTGCCAGACTTACGGCCACAGAACCGGTGTAAGACAGGATCGCGGTCCAATTGAGTTGAACGGGTTTGTCATCGACATGCATTGGGGGAACGGGCTCCTTGCTTATTTGGATGCAATTGTTACACCGTTCCGCCATGCCGCGTCAAGTGCTTGAAAAGACTACTAGTACATGCCTCCAAACTCGGCCAGCAGTGCGCCAATTGACGGTTCGTTGGGTTTTTCTGCCGAAACGGAGTTGACGAATTTCAATGTGGGAAGCGAGCGTATTCTCCAGGGCTGTTTGATCCAACTCAAGAGTGTGTCTCTCATGACGCCGAGCGACCCGGATTCACGGTAGTACAATTCGAGCCATGGGCGGCCTTCTTCAGCCGAATGCAAACCCGACCACCGAAGCCGCCGAGTCCAGTTTTCGCCCGATTGCAATCGGAATCGTCATTGTTGCAATTGTCATCGGCATCCTCGTATTGATTCTTCGCTCTGAACAAAAACCCCCTGCCGAACCTCCGGCTTATGCAGCCAATTTGAAGTTTTCTGACCTCAAGACCAGCGCCGCCGCGAACTTTGTTGGGGCGACCGTCAGCTACCTGGATGGTAGTTTGACCAACGCTGGCGATCAAACTGTGATTCACGCCGTCGTCGAGGTCACCTTCAAGGACGATTTAGGCCAGATTGCTCAGCGTGAAGAGCTGCCGATCCATGTTCTTCGCACGGGAGGCCCGTACGATGAGGCGGTCGACCTGAACATCTCGCCCCTGCTTCCTGGCCAAAGCAAACCTTTCCGCCTGACCTTCGAGAACATCTCGGCGCAGTGGAACCACGCGTATCCCGATCTGAAAGTCACCCAGGTAGTCACCAAATAGCTGCGAGCCACGAGTTCCGAGCCTCGAGCAGCAGAAACTGTGAAGCTGAGGCTAGGCCTGGCCCTGGAAACAACCCTCAGCGGAAGGCCGGTTTCGCCTGCCCTTAGCTCAAAGCTCACCGCCCACAGTTGGATTGTGTTGCCGTCGCTCGCGGCTCGAAACTCGTGACTCGCAGCTCAATTACAATCTCCTCGTGCCCGAAGTGAAACCATTCCGTCTCACGGAGTCGGTGAAAGCTGCCGGTTGAGCTTCCAAGCTGAGTCCGGCGGTGCTGGACAAGGTGCTAGGGAAATTAGCCCGGCAACACGACCCGAATGTCCTGGTCGGCTTTGATCACGCCGACGACGCCGGCGTGTATCAACTGACGCCTGAAACGGCTCTTGTGCAAACTGTCGATTTCTTCACGCCGATCGTCGACGATCCCTACACCTTCGGTCAGATCGCCGCCACCAACTCGCTCAGCGACGTCTATGCCATGGGCGGAAGGCCACTGACGGCGCTGGCGCTGGTCTGTTTCCCCGACAAGGCCGATACCGAGATCCTTGAACGCATCCTCGCCGGCGGCCTGTCGAAGATGATCGAGGCCGGATGCACCGTAGTGGGTGGGCACAGCATCCGCGACGAGGAGACCAAGTTCGGATACGCGGTCACCGGTGTGGTTCATCCCAAGCGTGTGCTCGCGAATCAGGGCGCGCAGGTCGGCGACCGCCTGTTGTTTACCAAGGCGCTCGGCACAGGCGTGATTTCCACCGCGATCAAGAAAGGGGTGGCTAAACAGGAGTGGATTGATGCCGCTGTCAAGTCCATGACGACCTTGAACAGAGCCGCCGCCTTAGTGATCACGGGAAGCGATCAGCCGTCGGCCGTCAGTCATCAGTCAAACCTGGTCCACGCCCTCACTGACATCACCGGCTTCGGGCTCATCGGGCATGCTCGCGAGATGGCCCTCGCCTCAAATGTCGGTCTCATCATCGACTCATCAAAAATCCTTGCTCTCGAGGGCGCCCTCGATTGCATCCGCGCCGGCCATATTCCAGGCGGGCTCAGAGCCAACCGCGAATTCGCCGAATGCCTTGTCGGATACGCGGACTCGGTGCCCGAAGACGTGCGTACGCTCCTGTTCGATCCGCAAACCGCCGGCGGATTGCTCATCTCGGTCGCCGCTCCCGCGGCCGCTGCTCTCACCCAAGCGTTGCAGAAAGCCGGTGTTCCCGCGGTTGAAATCGGCAAAGTGGTGCCAGCGGCCAAGCCTCTCATCCAAATTACGTAACGAGATTGTCATCCCGAGCGGAGACGAAGGATCTTGTGCTTTCTTAAGATTGGGAGGCAGGAAGAGCCCTGTCGTGAATCATCTCCCAGATCATTGTCAGATGATGGTCATCATGCTCCGCCACAAAGAAAAGATGATCCACCAGTCGCATCGGCACTCTCAATCGCGGATGCGGAATTGCCGAGCGAAACAATTGTGGATTGAGTTCCTCCAGCCGCCCAACCAGTTTGAGGCGCGCCTTCCGAAAGTCAGCGAGAATCTCTCCCAACGCCCTCTGGTTGTGTCCCGCTTCAAATGTCTTTCGATTACTCAGATCGGCGACTGTCAATTCATTCCGTCCGGCAATGAAGTCTTCCGCGCGCGCCATCCACAGCGGCTCAAGGTCCAGCAAATGTCCAGTATGCTCCTGAGCCGACCACTTTCCTTTGGCTGCGCGCACCATGTGCTCATGCTCGCGCCCGCGCACCAGCTCCTCAAGACGCGCCGGAGTTCCGCGCAGACGCATACATATATTGGGATACAGTTCCATAGGAAACGAGAATTCGAACTTTCGATCAAACCATTTTTCTGTTTTGGTCATGCAGACTCTTTCCGGTTTAGTGAATTCCAGTAGAACTGATGCCTGGAATGCGCGTGAGTGTAATATTTTTATTTCGTTTCTCCCGCACGCGACGGCCCGGTTCGTTCCTCGCGAACGGCGCATCGAATGTTGGTGCGCGATCGACTATTCTTCTTACAGGAGTAATCATGAAATCCCTCGAACTAGGTCGGTCTGGTTTGAAAGTATCTGCTCTCGGTCTTGGCTGTATGGGCATGTCGGAGTTCTACGCCGGATTTGATGATGCCGAATCCATTGCGACCATCCATCGCGCCCTTGAGCTGGGCGTCACGTTTCTGGACACGGCCGATGCCTACGGTCCGCATAAGAACGAGGAGCTGGTCGGCCGCGCTATCAAGGGCAGGCGGGATGAGATTGTGCTGGCCACCAAGTTTGGAATCGTTCGCGACCCGGCGAATCCGCAGGCGCGCGGGATAAATGGCACGCCCGCGTATGTCAAGCAAGCCTGCGAAGCCAGTCTCCGCCGTCTTGATGTGGACTACATCGACCTTTACTATCAGCATCGCGTCGACCCCAACACTCCGATCGAAGATACTGTCGGCGCCATGGCCGATCTCGTCAAAGAAGGAAAGGTTCGCTATCTCGGACTGTCCGAAGCCGCCGTAAAAACACTGCATCGCGCGGTAAAAGTCCATCCTATCGCGGCTCTGCAAACCGAATATTCCCTTTGGACCCGCGATCCGGAAAGCGAGATCCTTCCGACCTGCCGTGAGCTGGGCATTGGTTTCGTCGCCTACAGCCCGCTCGGCCGCGGCTTTCTGACCGGACAATTCCGAAAATTCGATGATCTGCCGGCTGACGATTACCGCCGCTTTTCGCCGCGCTTTCAGGGTGAGAATTTCGAGAAGAATCTGGACCTGGTAAATCGAGTGGAGGAGATTGCGCGCGAGAAGAATTGCCAGCCATCGCAACTGGCGCTGGCCTGGGTGCTGGCGCAGGGCGGCGATATCGTCCCGATTCCTGGCACGAAGCATCGGAAGTATCTGGAGGAGAACGTCGGCGCGCTCGAGGTCGAAATTAACGCCGACGATCTGCGCCGTCTGGATGAGGTGTTCCCATTTGGCGCCGCGGCTGGTCCGCGTTATCCGGACCACATGATGGCGCTGGTGAATGCCTAGAACTCATTTGCTCATAATGCGATTCATCTCCGAGTACGGGATCGCAGTTTCCAGCGTCGAATAGGTTCCCGAATTCCTTAATTCCTCGGCCATCGCCCTAAGGGCAGCAAGCGTGGCGCGCATGAAGCCTGAGCCGATACTTACCCGGGCCACTCCTAATCTTTGTAACTCTGCAATCGGGGGCGTCCCGGAAACCGCCAGAATGTTTAACGGACATTGCACAGCTTTCACCAGTCGCCCGATTGGGTCCGGGTCTTTCACTCCCGGAGCAAAGACGCAATCAGCGCCAGCGTCGCGATAGGCGACCAGTCGCCGCACCGTCTCCTGGAAGTCTGCCTCAGGATTGCCGCCCGGCAGAAGAAAAACGTCGGTGCGCGCGTTGATGAACAGAGGCGCGCGTGATTGCGCCGCCGTTTCCTTCGCGGCCTTGACTTTCTCGACCGCCGCTTCAAGCTCTAACAGGGGTTGGTCTGCCCGGCCAGTCGTGTCTTCGAGGTTCATTCCCACGGCGCCCGCTTCAATCAGTTCCCGTGTTGTGCGGGCTACCCCTTCTGGGGTTGAGTCGTATCCCGATTCGACATCGGCGGTCACTGGGACTTTCACGGCTCGGGCGATCCGTCCAATACGCGCGATCATCTCTTCCCGCGAAATCTGCTGGCCATCAGGATAGCCCAACGAAAACGCGATCCCAGCCGATGTGGTGGCGATTGCAGGAAATCCGGCTTCCTCGAATACGCGCGCGCTCGCCACATCCCAGGCATTCGGCAGCATGAGAACGCCCAGCCGATGCAGTTGGCGAAAGGTTAGGGCTTTTTCAAGGGAAAACTGCATAGCATCTCTCTACCTCGTTTTATGGTTGGCTATTCGATTCCTTTTTGTGATCCTTGACCGCGCGCCGGCAATGCGTGCACCTTCCCTGCTAGTGACGAGTCCGTTCTTGCATTTGTGCGACGAAACTCGGAACATGCACCACAGCGCGGCCGATGGTCCCCCGTCCAATCTCTTGCGTGCCGTCGTGTGCGGTAACTCGCATGGTATAGAAACGCCCGTCGAAGGATTCGAGTTCAGCCCGGGCGCGGATGCGCATTCCGATGCCACTGGCGGCCCGATGTTCAACATGAATCGCGGTCCCCACGGTGATCTCGCCTTCATCGCAATAGGGTTGGAGCGCATGAAAACATGCCGTCTCCATAAGGCGAATCATGTCGGGAGTGGAATATACCGGCGGCAATTCGGGGTGATGAAAAGTCAGCGTGTACTTTTCTTCGACGGTTTCTTCAGCCTCTCCGGCGGCGCCGATGGGAGCGGGTCGGGACATGCTTGCTGATTCTATAGCCTGTCTGCTTCGCCTGCCATGGAGGTGTGTCCCGCATCACATTGCGATGCTGGGGAGGACTGGACAATAACGAATGGCATAGCGCCAAAGAAAGGTAGATCACGCTTGAGTAAGCACGGGTTGATTTTGAGAGAGCGCCCGCTCGAGAAGGCCATTCTCCTGGGGTCGCTAATTCTGTTCTTGGCCCTGAGCGCCTGCAACTGGTTTCGCGATTTCGATTTCGCACGGGGAGCCCGGCTCACCGGCGGCGACCCACAAGCCGGCCGCCAACGCATGAAGATGCGCTCCTGTGGTTCCTGCCACGTTATACCGGGCGTTTTTCGCGCCGATGGCAAGAGCGCCCCGTCGCTCGCCCACTGGCACGACCGCGATGACTTTCTCGGCCGACGATACAAAAATACCCCCGAGAATGTTGAAAAATGGCTGGACAAGCCATCTCATCGCAAGCCCGGCACCAACATGCCCGACATGAATCTGAGCCCCGAAGAAAGTCGCGACATGACCGCCTACCTGTTCTCGATCAACTAGCAGCGAGTTGCGGGCAACGGGTAGCGAGTGATCGGAAGTGCGGTTGTGCCATGGCGGGAAGCGGGGCGTCTGGGATTGCAGATTGCACAAGTCAGATTCTCGCTGATCGCTAATCGCTGCTCGCTGCCCGCTACGAGTCCCAGAAGCAAGGTTGCTACAATAAAAGCAGAAGTATTCCCTCCGTTTAGTGGGTCTTGATCGCGCACATGCAAGTGTTTAACGAACATTTCGATGTAGTGGTGGTCGGCGCGGGGCACGCAGGGTGTGAGGCTGCAATGGCTGCGGCGCGCATGGGCCTCAAGACTGCGCTTTATACGCTCAACGTCGATCTGATCGCGCAAATGTCATGCAACCCTGCGATCGGCGGCATCGCCAAAGGGCATTTGGTTCGCGAGGTCGACGCGCTCGGCGGCATCATGGGCGAAGTAACGGATGCCGTTGGAATCCAGTTTCGTCTGCTCAACACTTCGCGCGGTCCGGCGGTGTGGTCTCCGCGGGCGCAATGCGACAAGCAGGCCTACCGACTGAAGATGCGCGAGGTGCTGGAGTCACAGCCGAATCTCAAGATCAAGCAGGCGGAAGTGGCGGATGTGATTACTGAGGCTTCGGGCATCAGCCATCAGACGTCAGAAGCGTCGCTTGTCATCGGTCGTTCGTCGTTAGCCAATGCGCCGAGTCGTTGTCATTCCGAGCACGAAGCAAAGCGAGAGGAATCTGTCTTTGCCAACGACCACCGACTAACGACCGACGACGGCGAGCGCAAGCGAGCGGTTGGCGTTCTTCTGCGCGATGGGCGGCGGGTCTCGGCGCAGGCGGTCATCATTACCACGGGCACGTTTCTCAATGGACTCATTCATTGCGGCGAGCAGCAATATCCCGCGGGGCGCTCCGGAGAACCACCAGCTGTGCTACTTGGCGAAGCGCTGAAAAAGCTGGGTCTGCGCGGATGCCGCTTGAAAACCGGGACGCCTCCGCGCCTCGACGGGCGCACAATTGACTGGTCAAAGTTCGAGCTTCAGCCGGGCGACTCCGATCCAACGCCTTTCAGCTTCCGCACGCGGCGAGTCGCGCATCACGACAAGCAGGTGCCGTGCTACATCGCGTTCACAACCGGGGAGACGCATCGCATCATTCGCGAAAATGTTCATCGCTCGCCGATGTACAGCGGGCAGATCCAATCGATTGGGCCGCGGTATTGCCCGTCGATCGAGGACAAGGTCGTCAAGTTCCCAGACAAGCTGACGCATCAGCTTTTTCTTGAGCCCGAGGGGCTGAATACGCACGAGATTTACGTCAATGGCATGAGCACATCGTTGCCCATCGATGTTCAGCTCGCGATCCTGAAATCGATTCCGGGGCTCGATCAGGCGGAGATGATGCGGCCGGGTTACGCGATTGAGTATGACTCGATCGATCCCACCGAACTGAATCGCACGCTCGAGACCAAGAAGATCTCCGGCTTGTTCCTGGCTGGTCAAATTAACGGCACGTCCGGCTATGAAGAGGCCGCCTGCCAGGGGATCATGGCGGGCATCAACGCGGCGCTCGCAGTAAAAAATGAGACGCCTCTGGTGCTGGATCGGACGGAGGCGTACACCGCGATCCTGATCGACGATCTAATTTCGAAGGGGACTAACGAGCCGTACCGGATGTTTACGTCGCGGGCGGAATTTCGGCTGCATTTGCGAATTGATAATGCGGACCGGAGACTGACCCCGCACGGGCGGCGAGTGGGGCTGATTGCGGGTGAGGCCTGGGCGGAGTTTCAGGCGAAGCAACAGCGACTGGAAAAAATGAGACAGGTACTGGAGCACACCAAGCTGACCGGTGAGATATTGGAACGGATATCGATTTCTTGTGATCCCGCGAACGACCGGCCGGCTACCAACGACGCTTCTTCTGCCCTTGGCCAGCCGCTCTCGCAGTTTCTAAAGCGGCCCGAAGTGACGATCGAACAGCTTGCGGCAGTATTACGCGACTTGGCGCCTGAGTTTTTTTCTGCCTCTGATGACTTGGGCCCAGGCCTCCCGCTCGCCGCGCAGGCTCGCAATGAACTCAAATCGATCGAGATTGAAATCAAATACGCCGGCTATCTCGATCAGCAGCAGCGCTCGATCGAACGTTTGAAGAAAGCCGAGCAGCGTCGCATCCCGGCATGGTTTGACTATGAGTCAGTCAGCGGCTTGTCGCGCGAGATGCAGGAGAAATTGCGCAAGATTCAGCCCCAAACCATTGGGCAAGCTTCGCGCATCCCGGGAGTTACGCCGGCCGCCGTATCTCTGGTCAACGTCTATATCGAAATCCAGTCCCGCCGGCGAGAGCAAGCGGCCTCTCTCCCATAGCCATAGCCGTTCGCGACTACTCGTTAATGCAAATTTCACTCGCCTTGAAACGATTCAGGCTTTAGGATGACGTGCATGGCGAAAAAAACGGGGCTTAACGACTTCACGCTTTGGATCATTACCATCGTCTTGTTGGCGATCGCCGCGTGGACTTACCTGAAGAGGTGAGCGGTCTCCTCAATCCCTGAGATTTCGTAGCGCTCGAATCGGTGTGGCGTGGGGCCAGAGCCGAGATCGGATAGCTTACTTCCTAGACGGTAATCGTTGTCCGCTCCAGGCTGGCCCCTGCGCCTGCATGTCGCCAGTGAAAGTCAAGACTTGGCCGCCGTCGAACCGGCAGCCGAACCAAAGGGACCGCAGCGGCTCCGCATGGATTCGCGGAATTTCTCGCGTTCTTCCGGCGTCATTTGCTCCCAGCGCTCGAACATCCGGCGCCGCCAGCCCCAGTGACGATGCGGGCCTCCGCGAAATCCCCCGAAGAGAATCTTGCTCAGCAGCAGCACTCCCAGCGCTTGCCAGAAAGTGATGACATGCCAGCCAAACAGGGCCGGCATCAGCCAATTCCACAGCCACATGACCACAAAGCTGAACACCAGCAGAAAAAGCATGGCGAACAGGATGAACTTCAGTATTTTCAAAAACCAGTGTCCTCTCATTGTTGTAGTCCTATCGTTCCTTAAATTCCTCGTAGATGGCCTGCAGGCGCTCGCGCAGGTGTTTGACGGCATAGTGCTTTCGCGATAGCAACGTGTTCACACCAACACCAGTCTGCTTGGCCATTTCTTTAAAGCTGTATCCCAGCAATTCGTGGCCGACGAAAGCCTCTCGCTGTTCGTCGGGAAGCTCCTCGAGCGCCTCCTCGAGTTCCTCGACAAGTACCTTGCGAGCGTAAGCCGAGTCAGGTCCTCCCTCAGGAGCAGGCAGCAGTTCTTCCAGTGATTGCGCTTCACCTTCAGCGGAGACTTCCACTTCGCTTCGCGCTTCCCGCGTTTTTCTGCGGAAGAAGTCGATGATGCGGTTACGGGCCACGCGAAACATCCAGGCCGTGACCTGCTCGACCGGCTTCATCATCCGGTAGGCCTCGATCAGTTCGTAGAAGACCTCTTGCAGAATGTCTTCTGCTTCACTGGTGTCGGCGACACGCCGGCGAATGAAGTTACGAAGCCGCCCTTCGTCGCGCGCGATTGCTTCCGAGATTCTCTCGTCCTGCTCGCTCATCCACCGATTGCTCAGCGCTTCGGCCATCTATTGGTATAGACGGGCAACTCAAATAAATATTGTGCCCGCGAATTCGTGCATTTTTCGGAAAGGATGTTAGCAAATTCGCTTTTCATTCGCTACAAGGCCGGGTTGTGATGGCGTCGAAAAGAATTCATTCGGTATGATCCGGTAAAGGTCCTGAATTGGCTGGTCAAAGCATCGAGCGCCGGGAAGTGTTGCGCATTCTCGCTATCGCCGCGGGAGTCGCCTCGTTTCCCGGTTTCAGCAAGTGGTCGTTCGCTTGCGGCCATCTGGGGAGCAGCATCGCTCAAATCAAGCCTGCGGCCTATCAGCCGCTGTTTTTTACCCCAGCCGAATACTCGACCATAGAACGTCTTGCCGATTTGATTATTCCCAGTGATGAAACTCCCGGCGCAAGCGAGGCCGGAGTCTCGGAATTCATCGATCTGATGGTTTCGCGCGATGTTGGTCTGCAGTCCAGGTTCCGAAGCGGACTAGGCTGGCTCGACTCGCATAGCAAAACCAGCTCAGGCAATACGTTCTTGGGCCTCACTCCCGCGCGGCAAACCAGGGTGCTCGAATCGCTCGCTTATCAAAAGAATTTTCGTACTGGCGAGGAACCGGGCCGCGAGTTCTTCGCCCTAGTCCGCGAATACACGGTCATGGGTTTCTACACAAGCGAGATTGGCTTGAAAGAACTGGATTATCCGGGACTGAAGTTCTACTCCGAATCCCCAGCTTGTCCTCACCATGATCCGGAACATCGCAATCTACCTCTAGCTAAAAACTGACCACGATGAGCAAGCAAATCTACGACGTCATTGTGATTGGAACCGGAGCCGGAGGCGGCATGGCGATCAAGACTCTTTGCGATGGAGGGCTCAAAGTGTGTGCCCTTAATTCCGGCCGCCGGCTCGACCCACAAAAGGATTTTCGCAATCATCGCGCGACCTGGGAGATGAAATATCGCGGATTCGGCGATCCCAAGACGCGCATGAAAGACACGCCGGATTTCCTTGACTCCGAGTACAACCCGGGCGCGTGGGAACACGAGGTCGGTTTCACCACTGCTCCGGGCACAAGTTGGATGTGGCCGCGCTGCTCCGCCGTGGGAGGAAAAACCAACTTCTGGGGGCGGAGTTCAGCGCGCTTCGGCGACATCGATTTCCAATGCGCCACGCTCGACCAATATGACACTGACTGGCCGGTTACTTATGAAGAAATCGCGCCCTACTACACGCGCGTCGAAAAAATGATTGGCGTGGCAAGCACGGTTCAGAATCGTCGGAGTAATCCCGATGGCGTGTATCTGCCCCCGTTCAATTTCCGTTGTTTTGACTGGATCCTGCAAAAAGGCTGCGAAAAGGTTGGGGTTCCTTACCTGCCAGATCGAATTGCGCAGCTCACCGTAGCGCACGCGGGACATCCCGCATGCCACTACTGCGGCGACTGCACTTTCGGATGCGAAGTCGGAGCGTTTTTCTCATCGCCATGGTTCTTGCTCCCCAGCGCCGAATCCAGTGGAAATTTGGAGCTGCGAACGAATGCTATCGCCAGGAGCATACTCATCGATGGCGAGGGGAACGCCTCGGGAGTCGCGTACATCGATCGCGACTCTCGCCAGGAATACGAGGTTTACGGGCGGGCGGTTGTTGTGGCGGCGTCATGCATCGAAAGCGCTCGCATTATGCTCAACTCCCAGTCGCGCCACTGGCCAAACGGCATCGCCAACTCCAGTGGCCAACTCGGGCGTAATCTGTGCGATCACCTTTATGCTGACACGGCGAGCGGCTACTTTCCGCAGTTACTTGGGCAGCCGAGTTTTCCCGACAACGTCAGCGCCAATCCAATTGCCTGGATGCCGCGCTGGCAGAATCTGAATGGTCCGCGCGAGGAAAAATTCATTCGCGGCTATTCCATCTATCCTGACGGAGGGTGCTCGGAATTTCCTTCTTACTACGATCGGATCGAGGGCTTCGGTTCTGCCTTCAAACGAGACATCAGGCGCCGGTATCCCACACCGATTACGCTGACTGTGCAAGCCCCCACGCTGCCTTCGCAATCTAATTTTGTGGATATCGATCCTGAAGCAAAAGACACGTTTGGAATTCCGATGGCCCGCATTCATTTCCGATGGGGCGGGAACGAGTTGCTGATGCTGCAGCATGCGAAACAAGTTTCTGCCGAAGTGTTTCATTCCGCCGGTGCGGTTTTGGAATCCTCGGCCGACGAACCCGAAATGCCCGGCTATAGCCTGCACGAAACCGGCACCTGCCGCATGGGCAATGACCCGAGGAAATTTGTCACCAACCGTTTCGGGCAAACTCACGATGTCTCCAACCTGTACGTGTGCGATGCCAGTGTCTTCCTGAACTGTACCGATAAGACGACGACCCTCTCGATCCTCGCCTTCGCGCTTCGCACCAGCGAGTACCTCCTGGAACAGTTCCGGCGCGGAGGGCAACAAGCGACGCAATAGGCTGGTGTTCACGCCAAAACCAGAAAGGAGTCGTCCTCGTTGGCCGCAATCTTCTCGCTTAAAACAGAACCGCCCGGTCGTTGGACCGGGCGGCATCTTCGTTCAGTTTGGCGAGCGCTCCTACTGAGCCCCCATCTTTGATCTAGGAAAGGAAAAACTCCTTTGCTACCGTTGCCCACTCCTGGTCGGGAATATGTTCAGCCAGGTTGTCGACGGCAACGCCACCATCCTGCGCCAGGGCGCCGGCAAACTGTGGAAGCCGACTCTGCAGACGGCCCGCCGACTCTTGCATCCAGAAGCGCGCTACCGCTCCGCCGAGCAGGTTGCGGAAGTTAGTTTTCGCATCCGGGGATTGAACGGTAACCAGCCAGCCTTCGCCATAGCAATCGCTCTGCGCGAGTTTCGGATCGCGCAGCACACCGTCATTCACGTCGGAGATGCTTCCTTCGATCGGCGAGATCACGTCAACGCTCGCATCGTCGCGGTAAAAGCTGGCGATCTTTTGTCCCTGGCGAACCCACTGTCCTCTTTGCGGCAGCTTCATATGATCGATCTTGCCGATCAGCTTGGAGCCGAAATCGTCGAGGCCCACGCGCACCAGATTCGGGCTCTCGCTCAACGCCCAGGTGTGACCCGGAGAGTAGCGGAGGTTTTCGGGCAGCCTGAATCCCGCGATCATCTCAGGGATCGGGCGAACCGTCTTGGCCGCTTTTGCCGCTGCCACTGCGGGCTGAATAACGATCTGTTTGCGACTGCGGAAATAATCGATTGCTAAGAAAGCTACGAATGTGCAGAGAACCAGGATGACTGTCATAACCCACCTTTTTTCGAGGGCTCTTGCTTTTCTAGGCCGCTCGCCACTTTTCTTAAAGGCACTCCGCGTACCAAAACAGAGCCGCGCAGACCATGATCTATCCCATAGCTCTCAAACCGATGAAAAGGCGTGCATTTCATGTTTTTTCTGCATTGAAATTGGGTGCGTGTCGATGAGAACAGTTACAGCGATTTGTTGCGATTCGCATCGTACATTTCCGGAGCAAATCGCAAGTAAGTCATTGCCGAACAATGATCGCAATGAAGAACCAATCACTTACGAGGATTGCTGCGTATGTGGCGCTTTGCAACGTACATTGCTGAGAACGGCAACACGTTTTCGGCTCCACTAGGTCGTGCCAACCCAAACCCCGACAGTATGTCGGTGTCAGCTGTGTGGGTTTTGAATTAGAGCTGCCAGGACTCACATCCACTTCATGTCTATGTCAGCGTTTTTCTTTTGAACCCGTGGTCTCTATTCTTCGTATAGAGGATCATTGATCTGGGGGATCGTGTCTGCCAACTCCGCTGGTTTGACTTGGCCGAACTGCGACGCCTAACATCGAAGGACTCCCAGGAGCTCACCAATGACCGGCCAAATAACGATCGGTCAAACCATTTCTCACTACCGGCTTCTCTCCCAGCTTGGCGGCGGCGGAATGGGCGTTGTCTACGAAGCTGAAGACCTGAGCCTGGGTCGCCATGTCGCACTCAAGTTTCTGCCGCCCGAAACAGAAAAAGATCCCGCCGCCATGGAGCGCTTCCAGCGCGAGGCGCGCGCTGCCTCTTCGTTGAACCATCCGGGAATATGCACCATTTACGAAGTGGGCGAAGATCACGGCCGCCATTTCATCGCCATGGAGCTGCTTGAAGGCGAAACTCTGAAGAGCCGCATCCATGGCAAGCCGCTCGAATTGGGACAGTTGCTCGACTTCGGCATCCAGATCGCTGATGCTCTTGATGCGGCCCATGCCAAGGGCATCATTCACCGCGATATCAAGCCGGCCAACATCTTTGTCACCAATCGCAATCAGGCCAAGATCCTCGATTTTGGCTTGGCCAAACGGACGAACACGCCATCGGTCCTGTCCGCGCCGACCGCCGGTTCGCAAGTAACCATCGATGATCCGTTCCTCACCAGCCCGGGCTCGACCGTGGGGACGGTTGCTTACATGTCGCCCGAGCAAGCCCGCGGAAAGGACCTCGATGCCCGCACCGACTTGTTCTCCTTTGGGGCCGTGTTCTACGAGATGGCGACTGGGGCGATTCCTTTTCGCGGGGATACTTCCGCGATCATCTTCGACGCGATCCTCAATCGGCCTCCTGTACCGCCTTTGCGGCTCAATCCCGATCTTCCGCCGCATCTCGAAGACGTCCTTAACAAGCTGCTGGAAAAAGACCGCGACCTGCGGTATCAGAGTGCGGCAGAGCTTCGCTCGGACCTCAGGCGCTTGCGACGCGACTCCGAATCCGGCGTAATGCACGCGGTTAGCTCTTCCGACCCAGCGCTACGTCGTCCGCGCATGCCAAGGCGCAAATTACCGGGGTGGCTGATTCCGGTGGTTGTTCTCGCATTGGTTGCGGCAGGTATCGGATTTGTGCTTTCGCGACGCAGCCATGCCCTTACCGAAAAAGATTCCATTCTGGTAACCGATTTCGTGAACACAACCGCCGATCCCGTTTTTGACGGCACCCTCAAAAAAGCTCTGGTCGTCGACCTCGGCCAATCGCCCTATCTCAACGTCTTCCCCGAGCAGAAAATTCGGCAGACGCTTCAGTTCATGGGACGCGAGCCGGGCGACCGAATCACCACAGATGTTGGGCGCGAGATCTGTCTGCGCGACGGCATTAAGGCGATGCTCACCGGCAGCATCGACAGCGTAGGAGGTCAGTACATCATTACTCTGGAAGCGACGAACGTTTCCTCGGGCGATTCGCTTGGACGGCAGCAGACACAGGCCAATCGAAAGGAAGACGTGCTCAGCGCGCTCCACGGTGCGGCCACAAAACTGCGTGGGCAGCTTGGTGAATCCATCGGCATGGTGCAGAAATATGACATGTCGCTCTCCCAGGCCACGACCTCTTCTCTCGATGCCCTCAAGGCACTGAGCCTTGGCGATGCCAAACACAACGTGGGTGATGAGTTGGGAGCGATACCCGATTATCAGAGGGCGATTGAGATCGATCCCAACTTCGCCATGGCGTACGCTCGTCTGGGCACGGTGTATAGCAACCTGGGACAATCCCAGCTGTCGGAGCAGAACCGGCGAAAAGCTTTTGAGCTTCGCGATCGGACGAGCGAGCGGGAAAAGCTTTACATCACCTCGCACTATTACGCGGATAGCGGCCAACTCGACAAGGGCATCACCGCGCTGGAACTATTCAAGCAGACGTACCCGCACGATCCCATCCCATTCAACAATCTGGCGAACATCTATAACATGCTCGGCCAGTTCGACAATGCGCTCATGAATGCCAGGCGCGCTGTCGAACTCGATCCCGATATGGTGAGCGGCTACGAAAACGTTGGAGAGGCTTACGCCGGATTGAACCGCGTGGACGAGGCGCGTGCGATTCTCAAGACCGCCTTCGACCGGAAGATTGCTCCCCATTCGCTTCGCACACAGCTCGCGGGCCTTGACTGGTCTGAAGGCAAAGACGCCGAGATGGAAAAAGAGCTGCAAAGCGCTGCTGGAACGCAGGAAGGCGAAATCGCGGTTCTGGGCTTCCGCACTGTACTGGCGAGTGCGCGCGGCCAACTTCGCCAGTCGCGCGAACTGGGACAGCGGTTGGCCGACGCCCTCGATCGCCTTCATCTTCAGGGACGCGCAAACATCGATTATCAACTCGCGGCCGCCGAAGCTTTGGCTGGCAATCGAGCCCAGGCTCTGAATGACGCCAATGAAGCGCTGCGCCTCTCGCAGGCTTTTAATGTGCAATGGAACTCCGCCCTGATTCTGGCGATCGAGCGGCAAGACCAAAAAGCTCTCGCGCTGGCGGATGAAATCCAGCGCACGCGGCCGAACGACACCATCGCGCAAAGTGTCGCCGTCCCCACGATTCGCGGGCTGGTTGCTCTTCTTCCCGCCAATCCCAGTAAGTCGGACCCGGCGAAGGCGATCGATTTTCTCAATACCGCCGCTCTCTACGCGCGGGCTAACACTGGATTGTTCTATGGCCGCGGGCGAGCGTATGAACAAGCCGGAAGGTATGCCGAGGCGCAACAGGATTTCCAGCATATTCTCGACCTGAAATACGCGACTAATCCCGATGTCGTCGTGGTGATCACGCAACTGGAATTGGGCCGCTTGTATCAGAAGCAGGGTGACTTGCCCAAAGCGCGCATCGCCTATCAGAACTTTCTTGCTTCCTGGAAGGATGCTGATCCGGACCTTCCATTGATGCGCGACGCAAAAGTTGAGTACGCAAAACTACAGTAGCCAGCGACGCCTTCGCTGCTCAACCAATCCCGGCAGCGCGGCGAGCCAGCTGTTCTCAGGCGTTCCCGGGTTTCCAATTCCGTGGCAAGCGCAAATATGTGTCGGGTTCAAATTGGCGACACGTAGCCGTACTCGGACTTGAGTAAGTTTTCTACCGTGTGGTGCGATCTTCCGTGCACAAGGTTTTTCCACCTTCAAGAGCATATTCACAGCGCCAACGAAAACCCTTGGCGTCATGTGAGCCGTACCCCCATACGTTGAAGTACAGTTTGCCTGCCTCGATCCGCGATGCCTCTATAAAGACATGCTCGTTCCCGCGCAGGGTCGACTGCAGGTCGGAGGGAAGCAGGTGGGACAATCGCGGTTCATCGAGCACAAGAGGGTCATCGAGGTGGGCCAATGGAAATACCAGCGCCCGTGAAGTCCTTGTGCCGACGTATTCCGTGACGGCAACAAAATCATTTTCTAACCAGGCGATAGCGGCGACTCCAACATAATCGTAGAGTTTGCGCGATCGCCCTGTGCTGATCTCGACCAGCCAAAGACTGTTGAACATGCCGGTGAATTCTGTCGCAGCGTGATGTGCCACATCATTTCGCACTTCGTACCGTCCATCGGGGGACTGCAACACATTCGCCTTCGGGAAGACCACGAACTGCCCAGAAAGGGCCGGGATGGAGAACGCAAGCCCAGCCAGCACGAGCAAGAACATTCGCCGCCGATTACGCATAGAGGGATCTCTGTCTGATATTCCAGTGGAATTCGCCCACGGATTGCAGTGA
>DATJNC010000123.1:0-3822 GCA_035508395.1 Terriglobales bacterium
GACAAGAAAACTCCATCGGGCTTCAAAGCCAGAACATCCTCCGCAGTCGTCTGCGCAGGAACGACCGTCACCTTGCAGGCTTCGGCGCGCAACTTGCGCAGAATGTTCTGCTTGATGCCAAAATCGTAAGCGACCACATGAAACCGCGGCGGCTCGTCTTTCACCCCGACAACTTCGTCGGGCAAGTGCGAGCGCTCGCCGGTCTCCCAGACATACGTATTTTTTGTGCTGACGACCTTGGCGAGATCGGTGCCGTCCATTTTAGGGATCGACCGGGCCTTAGCGATCAACCGCTCGGCGTCGCTCTCCAAAGTCGAGATCACTCCGCGCATCACGCCGTTATCCCTCAGATGCCGCACCAGCGCACGCGTGTCAATATCGGCGAGCACGGGAATCTTGAACTGCTCCATGAACTCGTCGGTGACTTGCTGCGAGCGCCAGTTGGAACTGACCTTCGAGAACTCGCGCACGATCAGGCCCTCGATGTAAGGGCGCGTTGCCTCGCTGTCTTCGGGGTTGGTGCCGTAGTTGCCGATTTCAGGATTGGTGAGAACGACGATCTGTCCGGCGTACGAAGGGTCGGTGAAAATTTCCTGGTAGCCGGTAATGGAGGTATTAAAAACGACTTCGCCGGAGCACTCGCCTTTGGCGCCGTAGCCTTTGCCTCGAAAGACGCGACCGTCTTCGAGGGCAAGCGTAGCTTGCATTCGAACTCCTGGGAGTGGATTTTAGGGATTTTAGCAGAGGGCGCATGTGGATTTCAGGAAAAGGTGTTGGGTCTCGAGTGTCAGGACAAACGCCAGCCACACGTGTTCTTGCTTTTCCTGAGACCTGGCACCTGTGACCTGCGGCCTACCGCAGCCTTCCCAGCTTCTCCATCGGCCAGTATCCAAACACCGCCTTGCCATAGATATACCGCTCGTTCACCGGACCGAAGTCGCGGCTGTCGTTTGACATGGTGCGGTGATCGCCCAGGACGAAATAGCTGTTGCGAGGAACCACGATTTCCGGATAAGACCTAGCATCGGCATATTCGCTGGGAACGTAGTCTTCGTCGAGGGCCTCGCCGTTGACAAAGACCTGGCCGTCCTCAATGCGAATGTGGTCGCCGGCAACTCCGATGACGCGCTTGATATAGCTCTTGCTTGTGTCGCGCGGATAGCGGAAGACGACAATGTCGCCGCGCTCAATCGGCTCCCAGCGATAGACAAACTTGTTGACGAAGATGCGCTCCTGGTCTTCCAGGCCGGGCATCATGCTGGTGCCTTCCACCTTCACCGGTTGATAAAGAAAGATGATGATGAAGGCGGAGATGGCAAGCGAGACAAGAAGGTCTCGCGCCCAGACGGCGACGACAGGCAGTGAACGGGCGGATTGCGCTGGCTCGTTCCCTCGAAGGGAGGGCGGTGGAGCGCCCACATCGGACATTGTGGTTACATTCTATATGGATGATCGGACTTCGGGCCATACGCTTCGAACGACAGACACATGACGGCCAGAAAAGTCAGAGGTCAGATTTCTCACTGTTCACTGGGATCCTTCGACTCCGCATGCTCGCTCAGGATTTCGGCGGCGGACTCCCGTCGGCCCGCTGCGCTCGTCTCCTCACGCCCACAAACGCCTCAACTTCTTCAATCTGACCTCTTACTTCTGACTTGGTCTCACAACGATCCTTGCCAAACCGATGGCACAAACCGTACAACTGTACCCTCATGACTGACTATTCCATCTTTCCCAAAATCAATGCCACGTTGAACGGGTGCAGCGCGGTCCTGCTGGTGGTGGGCCATCGGCTGATTGTGCGCGGCAAAATGGCGGCCCATCGCGCGGTGATGCTGACCGCGTTCGCGACATCGTGCTTGTTTCTGATTTCGTACCTTTATTACCACTGGCCGCATCACGGCGGAATTATCTATTTCCGCGGCACAGGATGGATACGGCCGGTGTATTTCACGATCCTGATCTCGCACACGATCCTTGCTGTCGTAATCGTGCCGCTGGTACTGATCACTCTTTCGCGCGGGCTGCGCGGCGACTTTGCCCGGCATCGCGCCATTGCGCGCTGGACTTATCCGCTCTGGCTGTATGTTTCGGTGACCGGCGTGATTGTGTACTTCATGCTGTTTCAGATCACGGGATAGCGTGTGGCGCAGGAGACGCGGCAGGCCGCGTCTCTACCAGAACGCAAATTGCCCATCTCCGCGCGGACAAGAACGTTCGCGCACACTGGGATTCATCACATTTTCCGTGTGAGCATGGTACAAGATGGGCGACTCTCGATTCTGATATAGTGAGCCTCATCAAGGGCAACGTCGAATGCGAAGGAGGCGCTGTTTATGGCCGGAAAAAGCATCAATAAAGTCATCCTGATTGGAAATCTGGGAAAAGATCCGGAAGTGAAATACACGCCGCAGGGCACGCCCGTCGCGAAAATCACACTCGCAACCAATGAGCGCTTCAAGGGCAAAGACGGCCAGTGGCAGGATCGCACCGAGTGGCACAACGTAGTGCTCTGGCAGCGCCTGGCCGAGATCGCCGGTGAGTATCTGAAAAAGGGCGGCAAGGTCTATATCGAGGGACGCCTGCAAACCCGCTCGTGGGACGACAAGCAGAGCGGCCAGAAAAAGTATATGACCGAGGTTGTGGCCAACGATCTGGTTCTGCTCGGCGGACGCGGCGAAGGTGGCGGTGGCGACTACGAGGGTGGGCGATCGCGCGGCGCGGCCGCTGGCGGCAACAACTTCGATCAGAGCGTTCCCGAGGCCGAGCACGCGCCGGCGGGCAGCTCGCCCATTACGGACGAAGATATTCCCTTTTAGGAGCACTTCGTGCCGAGCCTAGCGCAGAAGACTTGCGCTCCCTGCCGAGGGGGCGTGCCGCCGCTAAAAGGCAAACAGCTGCAGGATCTCTATCATCAACTGCCGGATTCCACACAGTGGACGATCGTCAACGAGCACCACATCACACGCAGCTACAAGTTTCCTGACTTTAGGACAGCCCTCGATTTTGCGAACAAGATTGGCGAGTTGGCCGAGCAGCAAGGACATCATCCCGACATGCTGCTGGCGTGGGGCAAAGTCGGGGTAACGATCTGGACTCACAAGATCGATGGCTTGACGGAATCAGATTTCATTCTCGCTGCGAAAATCGACAGATTGGATCGGGCCACCGGATGATCGGATCATCGGGCGATCTAAAAGAAGAACATCAGAGACTCTAGAGACAAGGTCTTAAGGGGTTGATCCTCAGATGACCCGATGGTGAGATCACCCGGGGACCCGATGCTTCCTGATCGCGATTCCCCACAACATCGTCGGCAACAGCATCACCGCTCCGGCTACGCTGGCCACATGACGCGCGGCGAATCCTGCATCGACAAAACGGCCGGCGATGAAGGCGCCAGCGGCAATCGTAAACATGCACAAGCCAAGGTCCGCTGAAAAGACGCGGCCGCGAAACTTGTCGTCGCTCTGCAGTTGCAGGAGCGTCGTCGAAAATACCCAAAGAACCGAGCTGCCGAAGTGGGCCAGCATGACGCAAAGACACGCCTGCCACAGATGCCCTGCTATCCCGAGCAAAGCATATCCAACCGCGGTTGCGAGATATCCGAAGAAGATTGAGCGCTCCAGCCGATCGATCCAGTGTCCCGCCCACGGAGCCGTGAACAGCGGGCCAAGCAGCGCGCCCAGTCCGCGAGCGCCGAGCAACAGGCTCATGCCAAGAAACGCGCCACGCGCCGGATCGAGCCCATGCCAGCGCACTGGAAATTCACGCTGTCCCATCACCGTGAACAAAACCCAGCTTGGGCCGATGACCAGATTG
>DATJNC010000124.1:0-22113 GCA_035508395.1 Terriglobales bacterium
CGCGTGATGCTCGACTACGTTGTCAAGCTCACAAAAGACGCCACCAAGATCTGGAAAGACGACCACGAAAAGCTTCGCGCGGTTGGATTCAACGACAAGGCCATCCTGCAAATCACGCTGATCGCGTCCTGGTTCAACTACATCAATCGGGTCGCGGATGCGCTGGGAGTGGGAAGGGAGTAATGAGGCACTTGACTGTTCGTTTCCACGTCGAGCGTCACTCGTTGGCCGCCCTCCGTGAGGTCCTCGTCCCGAGGCAGCGCGCGAAAATGGCAGAAATCTCCGGGACCTGATTCTCGGTTAGTTGGATTGCCGCCCCAAGCTTCTTGAGCGCTGCGTTCAACGCGGGAACGTGCCCTTCCGTCAGCTCCACCACCTTTTGCCATTCACGGGCCACCGGAATGCGCTCATCGCTCTCGGCATCCTCGCAGAACTGGTCGGCCGCTTCGGGAGCGCTGCCATACTCGTCTCTCACATCTTCGTGAAAATATCCCCGCAGAAAGGTATGCAGGGCGGGAAAGTTCTCGGTTGTCAGTTCGATTTTCGTATGGTGGGTGGTCATGAGCGGCACTCCGGATAAGAAGTCAAAACATAATAATCATTGGGCCCGGCATATCTCAGTACAACCAGTGCATGGGCGCAGGGTTGCGAATGAATCTCTCCCCGGTTCATCGTTCTCCCAATCGGCTCGTCGGCCTCATAGTCGAGCACCAGGTTCCGATGCCCTCCCCGCCGGTGCAACCAATCCTCGATGCGATCCTGCGACTGCGCAATCGCGGCGCCAACCACATGCTCAGCGGTTCGGCGATCGGTGTAAGTGGAGGCCCCGGTAATCTCGGGTTCGCGCGCCAGCCTCTGGCGCAAGTCCTCTTCGGTCAGGCCCACGTGCTTCCGCAGGATGTGCCCGCCTGCGCGTTCATCCTGGCTCAGGTCCCGGGAAGGCCCGCGATAAATGCGACTCTCTTCTCGAGTGGGCGTCGTTACGGGCGCTGCGGCGTTTAAACCCGCCGGTGTCGTCGAAGTCTGGCAGGCAGATACGCCAATCAAAGCGACCGCGAAAATCAGTCCAAGGACTGGCCGCTCTCCGAGCAATTCCTCCATTCGACCTCAGTTCGCCCCTGCTCCCGGTATTACCCTCTGCCAAGATTGTGGAATTGTGCTACTAAACAGGCTGTACGAGCAAGTCGATGGGCGCCGGTTCAACGTGGATTTCCTCGATCAATTCGAACGCTGGAAAACGGGATGTGCCTATGTGTTTCCTCGCGGGTATCGTCGCGAACGCTGGTCATACCAGCGCGTAACCGATGTTGCTCATCAGTTTGCGCGCGAACTCGCAGTCCGCAATATCACCAAAGGTGACGCAGTTCTTATCTGGAGCCCCAACTGTGCCGAATGGGTTGCCGTTTTTCTGGCCTGCGCGATCTCCGGAGTGATCGCTGTTCCGATTGATGACGCCTCCAGCTCGGACTTTGCCGAGCGCGTCAGCAAGCAGGTCCGCACGAAGCTAGTATTGTGCCCTCGCGATCGGGCCAAGCATTTTCCGGGAGTCGCCACGATTTATCCGGGCGACTTGCCGGCCGCGGTTGCGCGTCATTCGGCGTCCCGTTTTCGTCCGGCCAGCATTCAGCTCTCAGACACGCTCGAAATCGTTTTCACATCGGGAACGACGGCCGAACCGAAGGGCGTGGTGCTGACTCACGCGAACGTCAGCGGCAATCTGGCGCCCCTCGCGAGTGAAATCGGCAAATATTTGAAGTATGAGCGCTTCTTCCATCCGCTTCGATTTCTGAATTTGCTACCACTGAGCCACGTGTTTGGGCAATTTCTGGGGATTTTTATTCCGCCGCTGATGGGAGCGACAGTCGTATTTGAGGACAGTTTTAATCCGTCGCAGATCATTGCGACGATTCGGCGAGAAAGAGTCTCGGTTTTGATCGCAGTGCCGCGAGTGATTGATTCGCTCAAGCAAAAGATTGAGCGAGATTTGGAGGACGGGTCTGGTGGTGGGGAGAATGCGCCGAGGCGCAAGTCGTTTGGCGATCGATTCGCGCAGTCCGAGCGCCAGCACTTTCTCCGTCGCTGGTGGACATTTCGCGATATTCGACGCGGGTTCGGATGGAAATTCTGGGCCATCATTAGCGGCGGGGCCGCACTCGAGCACGAAAGCGAGGAATTCTGGCATCGTCTTGGATATGCCGTTGTGCAGGGTTATGGACTAACTGAAACCACTTCACTCATCAGCCTGAATCATCCTTTCCACACGAGCCGGGGATCCATCGGCAAGGTGCTTCCCGGTCGCGAGGTCAAGCTGGCCGAGGATGGTGAAATCCTCGTTCGCGGCTCGGGTGTGGCCAGCGGTTATTGGAACGGACAAGAGCTTCGGCCTGTTGCCGGAGACGAAGGCTGGTATCGCACCGGCGATCTCGGAGCTCTCGACGAGCAGGGTAACCTCTTTTTCAAAGGCCGGAAAAAGGAAGTGATCGTGACACCGGCCGGCATGAACATCTATCCGCAGGATCTCGAAGCTGCGCTCCGGCATCAACCGGAGGTGCGCGACTGCGTCGTGATTGGAATGAAGCGCGGTGGCAATGCCGAGGCATGTGCAGTTCTGATTTTGCGCGACCCGCGATCGGAAGACTCACAGTCGATCGCCGAATCCGTCATTGCCCGTACCAACGAATCCCTTGCTCAATACCAGCGCATGCGTAGTTTGTTCGTTTGGCCGGAGGAGGATTTTCCGCGCACTTCGACCGGGAAGCCGCGGCGAAATGTGATTCAGGAGATGGTCGCGGCCAAACTAAAAGGAAGCGGCGCGGGTGTTCGCGGTGCGGGCGTGAGTGACTTGGGCATGAGTCCGCTTTCGGAACTGATCGGTCGAGTCACCGGGCGCGCGGCTCCAACGCTCACGACCAATGCCACACTTGAAAACGATCTGGGGTTGAGTTCGCTCGAGCGCGTCGAACTGATGGGAGCGCTGGAGGATCGATATCAAGTCGATCTGAGCGAAACCAAGTTCGCGAATGTTGCCACGGTGGGCGATCTGGACCGGCTTCTCAGAGGCGAGGCTGGCGAGCGACGAGCATTCCACTATCCTCGCTGGACCCTCCGTTGGCCAGCGACATGGGTCCGGCTCGCTGCGCATTATCTGTTGGTTCGGCCGGCGGTTTTCCTTCTTGGTTGGCCACGTGTCGTTGGACGAGAAAATCTGCGCGGCGTGAATGGGCCACTATTAGTCATCTCGAACCACATCGCTGACGTCGATGTCGGATTTGTCCAGACGGTTCTCCCAGTTCGAATACGTCACAGATTGGCAACTGCCGCCGGCGGAGAAGCACTCGAAGCCCTCCGCTCGCCAGATTCTGGGCGTGCCTGGCCGCTACGTCTCTATGACCGCCTGCAATGGTGGCTGGGCGTGATGCTTCTCAATCTTTTTCCTCTTCCGCGAGAGGCCGGTTACCGGAAGAGCTTCGCCTATGCGGGAGAAGCGGTCGATCGAAGCTACAGCGTTCTCGTTTTTCCTGAAGGCCGCCATACCGACGACGGGAGGCTGCGGCCCTTTCGCACCGGTATCGGATTGCTGGCGAATAATCTCGGGATTCCAATCCTCCCCGTGCGTATCGACGGATTGTTCGACGTGAAAAAGACCGGAAAGAAATTTGCGCCGCCAGGGAAAATCGTAATCCGGATCGGCAAGCCGGTTCAGTTCGAACAAGGCAGAGATCCGGCCGCGATCGCGAAGGAATTGCGTGAGATTGTGGAAGGTTTGTGAAGAGCCACCATGCGCGAACTACGAATTTGAGGCAGCGGCCGCAGCTCCGCGAGGCTGCAAGCTGGCGAGCCGTCGCATTTCGCCCACTAGCCACTCTGCTTCGTGTTTGCTTGGGAGCGTGCGCCCTAGTGTCACAGTCCTGCCATCTTTTCGCGTGAGCGTGATGTCGTAATACGGCGTGCCCGTCGCCCCGCCCTGTTGCGATTTGATCGTGTCGTCGATCGAGGAAATGTCGGAGAAGGCGATCTGTTGCACCTTGCCTCCGCCAAGCAATCCATCCTGAAGATTGAGCGAATTGCCGATCACTACCCGCGTTGTGCCCAGCCACATCTTTATCGCGGAGTAGATCAGAAGGAGCGAGAAGAATCCGAAGGCCAGCGGGAAGATGCGGGGAACGCCGGGACGGACGACGAACCAAGTGATGCCGCTGAATATTGCCGCAAAGGTCGTCAGCGAAGCAGCGAAACTCCGATTGCGCGCGGCGGGAAAGAAAAACTCCGTTCCCTCGGGCGTCTGCTGAACTTCAACGGTCAACTGCATCGGCCGCTCTAAGGCGGATGCCCTTGCGGCCGCGAATTCCCGCGTTTGCTCGATGGTCTTTTCTTCTTCGGGCGTTGGGGTTGCTGCCGTGCGAAATACGGGAACTTCAAATATGTCGTGATAATTGACGCCAGGCACATCTGCCAGCGCCTCGAGCAGCCAGAGATATTCATCTCGTGGATTGATCTTCTCGGTCGGATGTGCGTCCAGCGGGATGTGGAAGGCGACTGGGATGGTGGTGCCGACTGGCCCTGGACACAACTGCGCTGAATTGAGATCTGCCTCATCCTGCCACAAGATGGTCTCGTGAGTGGTGCGCGAGTCACCTGAACCGGTGGTGACTTTATGAACACATGAGAGCCGCAGGTGGACGCCATGATCGGGCGAGTGAGGAAAGCGGGCTTCGATGGTGCCTTTCAGATCTCGCCCAATGACCGCGGGCACGCTGGCCATGGCGAACCAGGTCTTGCCGAACTCCGCGTAGGCGACAGACTGCCGGATGGCGCGAATCAGGAGGAAAACGCCGGCGACGGGAAAAATGAGCGCGATCCAGATCCCCGGGCCCTTCTGCCTGACGGCGTTCGGCAGCGCCAGAAAGGCGATCGGCATGGACACGATGTTCCAGAAGATGGCAAATATCCAGGCGCCGATCATGCTGCCGCGAGTGTTCGATTTCACTCGTCCGTCGGCCCAGTCGGCGCGCCAGAGCCAAGGCTCGGAGGGATGTTCTGCCTGCACTCGCAGCTGTTTCTTATAGCGCTTCGAACCGAAGAACACGGCTGACATCAGCCCAAAGCCAATCGCGCTGAATACCGCGCCGAATATCAACGGATACCAGAAGGGTGTGTTTCCAGATGGAGCCATCAACTGTTGCCATGCCTGGCCAAGGGCCCAGAGACCAAACAGCGCGAATGGCGTCGCAAACACAAAAAGGATCGCCGTTCCGATTTTGCCGCTCCGGTCCATGGTTTCCATTGTGGGCGAGACCGGTTGACGTGATAAGAGGCGGGAAGTGGAACGACCAAAGTAACCAGGAACGGCACCAGGCTGGGCCAACCGGTAAGTCGCAAAAACAAAAGGCCGGGCATGAAGCCCGGCTTTTCGTAGTGAGAAACTGGCCCGTTTCGACTCAGTTTCCCTTTAAACTCATCTGAATTCGACTTCCGACCTTCAGCCACCGGTCACCGCACCGGCGGAGTTGTGGTTCTTACATGACGAGTGCGAGCCCTTCGAGTTCGCGTTCAAGCACCGGCAATGAGCAGCCGGCCATTTCTACCCGGCCCGCCGCGTCGATGGCCGCCTCCGGAGAGACGCCATAGCCCCGGCCCATCAGGAAGACCTGCAATAACTCGCCTGCCTCGCGGGAGTCCACCATCCCGCTTTGCAGCAAGTCATTGCGCAAAGCTGATAACTCCGTCACCGTGAACCTGTCTTTCATCGCCATCCTCACCTTCCGTCCCTCTTGGTTCATTAGACTCATCGGCAAGTCACTTCGTTGCATGCAATCGAATTGCCGTAACTTCCGTACTAGTACCCCACCTATCTTTTCCAATTGCCTGCTGTATAAAACCCTAATTTTTGCCGCAGGTTGCGCCGAGCATGAGCGCATGCGTCTGGTGGCGCACGAGAACGCGCTCGTGCCCCAAATGACACAATGTGTCGTTCTGTATCGAAACAAAAACCGCACTTTGTCTGGAACTATTGTGGGGCCGCTATGGCTCGATGGTGGCGGAATCGATCAGCATGATCGGAATGTCATCCTGAATGGGATAGACGCGGTGGCATTGAGCGCATTTCAATCCTTTTTTATCTCCGGTCAGAGCAACCGGCTTTTTGCAAAGCGGACAAACCAGCATGTTGAGTAGTTCTTGCGAGACCATGACGTTGACATTTTAGCCCAATCGGCAAGGAAAGCGTTCCTGGGCCCGTGCGATAAACCTTCAGCCATCAACGATGGGATAGAATCGGTTTTCAGCGAAAACGCGAGGTGGAATGGCAGCCCGTATCCTTGATGGCACAAAACTGGCCCACGAAATTCGAGCCGAGATCGGCCAAGAAATTCAAAGGTTGAGCGCCTCCGGTCTGCGGCCTGGCCTGGCCGTTATTCTGGTCGGCCACAATCCGGCATCCGAGGTCTACGTTCGGGGGAAAGTCAAAGCTTCCGAGGAGGTCGGGCTCTATAGCGAGCAGCATTCCCCTGCCGAATCCTCGTCTACCGACGAACTCCTGGACCTGGTTGATTCGCTCAACCACCGTGATGAAATTGATGGCATCCTCGTCCAGTTGCCTCTTCCCTCACATGTCGATTCAAAAAAGGTGCTTCTGGCTGTTGATCCTGCCAAAGACGTCGATGGCTTCCACCCCATGAATGTTGGATATCTATCCACCCAACGTCCGGGTCTCGTTCCCTGTACCCCAGCAGGCGTGATGGAAATCTTACGCAGGAGCAACATCCCCGTCGCTGGCCAGGAAGCGGTCGTTGTTGGACGCAGCGATATCGTCGGCAAGCCCGTGGCGATGCTCCTGCTCAACCAGAACGCTACGGTCACCGTCTGCCACTCGAAGACTCGTGATCTGGCGGGCGTTTGTCGACGCGCTGACATCCTGGTGGCTGCCATTGGACGCGCCGGCATGGTTACGCCCGACTTTGTGAAGCCCGGAGCGACAGTGATCGACGTCGGCATTAACAAAGTCACCGACCGCGCGGAGTTTGACCGCTTCTTCGATGGGAATGCCAAACGCCTGGAGAGCTTCCAAGCCAAAGGCTCAACGCTGGTCGGTGACGTCCACCCCAAGGTTGCTGAAATCGCTGGCGCGATCACGCCTGTGCCGGGCGGAGTCGGCCCACTGACCATTGCCATGCTGATGGCGAACACAGTGAAGGCCGCCAAAATGCGGAGGGGAACCCGGGAATTGCAGATCGCAGATTGAAGATTGCACAAGTGAACCATACGCCGCTCTCTTGGTGTTCTAGATCTGCAATCTACAATCGAAAATCTTCAATTTGGGCTCCCGTGATAAATTCTTCGCGTCACAGGTAAACGTTCCCTTGCTGAAGATCGGCCTGACCGGCGGTATCGCCAGCGGAAAATCGGCAGCTGGCGAGATGTTCGTAAAACTCGGAGCCCATCTCATCCAGGCCGACGCCATCGCACACTGGCTCATGGAGCCCGGACGTCCTGTCTATGCGCAGGTCGTGCAAACCTTCGGGCAGGACATTCTCAACTCCGACCGCACAATTAATCGTTCAAAGCTTGCCGAGGCTGCCTTCGGATCGGGCGGGTCGTCATCAGCTCCGCGGGTTGAAGAACTGAATGCTATTGTTCATCCCGCCGTCATCCGATATGAAAATGAATGGATGGATGAGATCGGAGCCCGCGATCCGAAGGCCATCGCTATCGTTGAAGCGGCCCTTATCCTTGAGGCGCACACCGAGGATCGATTTGACTATCTGATTGTCGTTACCTGCCAGCCTGAACAGCGGGTTCAGCGCTTCGCGCGACGGCACAATCTCCCCGACGCCGCTGCACGCGCCGAAGTGGCACGCCGCATGGCCGCCCAGATTCCTGACGAGGAGAAGATTAAAGCTGCTGACTTTGTTATCGACAACTCCGGGGCACTGGCTGCCACCGAAAAACAGGTGCAGGATGTCTATTCTGTTCTGCGTGGGAAAAATGAAGGATAGGCTCTTAGCGTCCGAAAAGCCGCCGGCAGGAGTCTGCCTGCAACGTTCAATGAACGGCCGGCGCATCCTGAATCCAGATACCCCTTCGGGTATGTGCCCGTAGCTTCTCGGGTACGACGAAACCGCGAACCCACACAATCTCACCTCCGCTCTCGACGACCGGCCAGAGCTTCTTTTCCGGTCCCCTGATGTGCCGCTGGCTGAGAAGTTCCTTAACCTTCTTTTCTCCTTTCGTGTGGGCGGGCCAATAGCGGTCGCCGGCTCTCCAGTTTCGGACGATTAATTTTCCCCCGACTTGCGCCGCATCAAGGAGCCCGGAACGGCTGCTTTCGGGCACCTCTTCCACCTCTGCAATCTCCGCTGAAATCGTGAGTCGCAGTGCGGGAACAAAAACTTCGCCCGGCACGCAGAGCGTGTATTGATAATCGGGCAAATAATCAGAAACTTCTTCGACGATCAATTCTCTCGGCCCGATCCGAATTATCCACCGGTTGTCATTGAGAAGGCGGGATGACTCGCCGCTCTGGTTTGGATCTGTGTCATCGGCCCCGGAGGGGACGTCAATCTCGCGCCGGGCCCTCTTTCTCGCCAATTCCAGTGTGGATTCGATGAGACGAAATGAAACTCTGGCGCGAGGTACATTCGACTCCATCCACGCCCTTAGGACTCTCCTCTGCGCCGCGAGAGGGAGCGCAAGCAGCCAATCCACCGCCAGTACTTCCTCGGAAAGCTGAGTACTAGGTACTGGGTACTGAATATTGAGCTCCTCTTCTGCCCGCGCAATCTCCGCCAACTCGGCCAGATGTTCCATCGTTGAATCGCCGAACTCTTCCGCGATTATTGGAAGCAGGCGCCGTCGAAGGCGGTTGCGTAGGAATGCTTCGTCCTGATTCGACGAGTCTTCCCGCCAGCCCTGGCCGCGCGCGGACAAATATTCCCTCAACTCAGCACGCCTGAATGCAAGCAGCGGACGTACCACTTCCCCGTAAGCCACGCCGTCCTTCTCCATCACCAGCACGGGATGAATCCCCGCAAGGCCACGAATTCCCGTTCCTCTAAATACTCTTAAGAGCACTGTTTCCGCCTGATCGTCAAGGGTATGCGCGGTCGCGATCTTGGTGGCCCTGCCAGCACGCATCAATTGGCAGAAGAACTCATACCGCAGTCGCCGGGCTTCGCCCTCAATCCCGGAATGACTTCCCATCTCGATGGTCGCTGTGTGGTTCAGAAACTCAAGTTTGTGCTCATCCGCCAACTCCCGCACAAATTGCTCATCCGCTTCCGACTCCGCGCCGCGCAGCTTATGGTTCACATGGGCTACCGAGAGCACGATCCCAATGTCCCCTCGCAATTCGATGAGCAACAGGAGCAAGGCCACAGAATCGGCACCGCCTGAAACTGCGACGGCTATGCGGTCTCCGGCGCGCACGAAGCCCTGCTTCCGGATCGCCTTCAATAGGCGTTCCTCGAGATCACCCATGAATGAATGGTAACGCAGGTTCCTGACCCTTCCGGATTCTTACAGACACAACGCCGCGCCTTAGCCTTCAGGCCCGTAGACGGGAATCACGGCTCCGTTGACGTCCCTGCCCGCGTCGCCGGCCAGCCAGACCATTAGACTCGCTACTGAGGAAGGCTGTACCCACTTTGAGAAATCCGCCTTCGGCATCGCCTGACGATTAGCCGGCGTATCCATGGTGGCGGGCAGGATCACGTTGGCCTTTAATCCCGAGTCTTTATTCTCAAGCGCAACCGTTCGAATCAACGAGACCATGGCGGCCTTCGATGCGCTGTACGCGCCCACATTCTTTCCCGGTTCGATCGCCTGGCGGCTGCCGATTGCGATGATGCGGCTATCTGGATTTCGAACCAGGGCGGGGATTGCGGCGCGCAGAATGTAAAAGGTGGCACGTAGATTCATGTCCAGCATGCGCTGAAAGATCGCGTCGTCCGTTTCGGCCACGGATTGTCCGCCCGCGAAGCCACCCACGGTGTGCGCCAGTACATCCAGTTTCCCGAACTTTCCCGCGATCTTCTCCACGAGGCGATTGGCGTCTTCCAGCTTCGAAATGTCCGAGGACACCGCCGTAAAATTCGGGCCGTCGAACGCGTTCTGCTGGATGCTTAAAGACGTCCCGACAACCGTTGCTTGGACATCAAGGAACGCGCGGGTCACAAAGCCACCGAGGCCACCGTTGGCGCCGGTAACGAGCACGACTTTTCCCTTCATCGATTCGCTCCGGCCTTATGAGATTAAGCTTGGGGAAAGAAAGATTCGGCAGGTCGAAAATGAGGCAGACACGGTCGGCGGCCGCTGCGTTCTTACGATACGGTTTCGAATGCAGTTCGCAGGAAGCTCGCCAGATGCCAACCATCCATGTACTTGTATGGAGTTTCGCCCATCGTGTAATGCCCGCAAGGAAGAACGACGACTTTATGGTCGAGATTGTGCTTCGCAAACTCGTCAACGACTTGCTTTGAAAATTCAGGCAGAAACGTTAAATCGTACTTCGCATAAATAATGAGCGAGCGGCGCGGCCAGCGGGCAAATTTGTCGAAGTACACGATGGGGCTTGCAGCCCGCCAAACCCGGCGCAAATCGTCAGCGCTAATTGAGGCTTCGAGTCCTTCACGAATATGCCGCGTCGACTGTCCGTGCCAGACAACATCGGCAAAATAAGTCGAAGCATGATTGAATGCGGCGATTCGAATGCGCGGATCGTGTGCCGTCGCGATAAATGCATAGCACGATCCCAGACTGGTTCCGACGATGCCCAGCCGGTTATAGCCCTGTGACTCCAGCCAATCAAGACAACAGCGCGCATCGATAACTCCCTGACGCGTCGCATCGAGCGTGCGCCCGATATTTGCCGATACCGCATAATCGGCGCGGTCAATTTCAGCGGGACGCCGAATATCGTGATAAGGCATGCTCAGCCGCAACACGGCAATGCCCAGCCAGTTCAATACCTGGCACAGGCTCGTATAGTGCAATGCATCAGAGTTCCAGTGCGGCAAAAGCACGACGGCTCTCCGTCCCCGAGCTGGAAACCAACGAGCATTCGCGAGATTGTTTTCCGGGTACGGCGTTTCAACCGGCGATGTAAAGCGCAGGAACTGCGCATAAGTTCCACGAACTTTTTCTTCCAGCCGTGTATCCGGCGTCTCCCGTGTGCTGAAAACCTTCACTTCACGCCGTTCGAGACGAAAATCCGTGGATGTGCGGTAGGAATAAAAATCGTCGCTGTTCGCAATGATTTGATCGTTGAAGTGCGAAAAATACTCGAGTGCAGCGCCGGCGTCCGTCCCTCTGGGCCCGCCATTGCGCCCGGGCCAGCTTCCAGTCCACTCCACCCCCCAGTCCAGCGGGCGTACCACGCGGTTGTTATCCACCGACGTGAGACGCGTCTCCCAGGCGTACATCCAGCGGTCGTAAGCAGAGCGCAAAGCCACGAGATCGTTATAACAAACCACACGGTCAGCAGAATCGCCCTCGGCAGCGAATGGCGTGATCTGTCATTATTCGGCTGACATTATTCTTCGAGCACCAGCGGCAACGCGGGGTTCTACGAAAGCTAGCTCACCGGGACTCGCTGCATGTACTTAGCGACCTGGACGTTCCATTGCAATTCTTTTGTCATCAGGTCGCGCAATTGGGAAGAGGCCTGCGGCTCCCCATGCACGAGATAGGTCACGCCCGGCTTGCTGTTGAACGTTCTCAGCCACTCCAGCAATTCAGGAGGATCGGCATGATCGCTGAACTGCTCAATCGCGGCTACGCGGGCTCGAACGGGAATTATTTCGCCAAAAATCTTCACTTCAGTGGCCCCGTCTTTGATCATTGCCCCGCGCGTTCCAGGCGCCTGAAAGCCGATAAAGATGACAAGATTCCGCGGGTCTGGCAGGCGCTGCGCCAAGTGGTGCAAGATCCGGCCGCCACTGGCCATCCCACTCGACGAAATAATGATCGACGGGAATTTACTGTCATTAATCTTCTTCGATTGCTCCCGAGTTTGCGCAAAGGTAAAACCCGCCCATTCCGTTGGCGAGCCGTACTTCTTGACCAAATCGGCGGCCTGCGGCGTGTACTCGTCCGTGTACTTCATGAAGATCTCGATCGCCTTGATGGCCATCGGGCTGTCGCAAAAAACGGGAATGCGCGGGATCTGACCGGACTCGATCAACTCCTTCAACATGAAGATGAATTTCTGTGTCCGTTCGACTGCAAAGGCGGGAACAACGATGCATCCCCCGCGCGCGACCGTGTCGCGAATAAGCTGCGCCAACTCCGGCCGGGGATCGGTTGTCGGGTGCTGCCGGTTGCCGTATGTCGACTCCATCACCATCAAATCGGCGCTTTCGCCCTCGTGCGGCCCGGAGTGAACGACTTTGCCCGGTGCGATCTCGCTGTCGCGTACCCGCCCAATGTCCCCTGTGAACAGCAGCCGGCGGCTGAGCCCATTTGTCTTCAGTGTCACTTCCGCCATGCAAGACCCCAGAATGTGGGCCGCGTCCACAAAACGAAACGAAAGCTCAGCCGAGAGTTCGATGGTCTTTCCAACATCGACGGGCTTGAAGTACTGCAGGCAATCCTGCGCCTCTTCGAGCGTGTAAAGAGGCAAAGCAGGTGTGTGTTTGGACGTTCCTTTCTTATTGTGAAATTCAGCATCTTCTTCCTGCAGGTGGCCGGAGTCAGGCAGCACGACCGAACAAAGATCTATCGTGGGCGACGTGGCATAGATGGGCCCACGAAACCCTTGCTTCACAAGGCGCGGAATCCAGCCACAATGGTCGAGGTGGGCGTGGGTAAGAATGACGGCGTCGATGTCACGGGCCGAAATCGGCAAATCCTGCCAGTTATGTTCTCGCCATTCTTTCGGTCCCTGGAAAAGGCCGCAGTCGATCAGAACCTGAAAACCGCTGCTCGAATCCTGGCTGGTATTGATCAGATGCTTGGAGCCGGTCACGGTGCCGGCCGCGCCCAGAAACTGGATGTAGGGCAAGCTTCCTCCATGCAGAAGCGAGAGGTCCGAATGAAGAAGTTGAACTGAGGCAAGATTTGGCTACTTCTGCCTTATTACTTCTCGGTTGCCGCTTCAATCTTAAGCACATTGTTAGTCAGATCGCTCTCGGGCACACTGCCATCGTTCACTACAACCTCCAAGGGAGCGCAAGGCACTTCAACGCGGGTGGTAGCTGTACTTTTTGCGCGGACTTCGAGGCGTTGCGTTACCTCGCTTGCCTCGCAGCGAATCGTAAATGGCACTTCCGCACCAGTCAGTCCCAGGTTCTCCAGCGTGACGGTCAGGATCTTGGTCTGTTTCTCCGCCTTTTGATTCTCGTCTTTCCACTGGTGTGCCGATTGCACACGGAAGTCTGGCAGGCCTCGATCGTGATACACCCAATCATCGAAGAACCAGCTTAGGTCACGCTTCGATGCCGCTTCAAGCAACCGTTCAACATATTTCGAATCTGTATCGTCGGAGCCGCGGTAGTTGCGAATTGCTTCTTGCAGCGCGTCCGGGCCGACCATATCGCTCAACATCCACCAGACATAAGCCGCTTTACTTCGATAGTAGGTTTCGTCGAAGGTGGTCGCGAGCGGCTGGCCAGAAACTCTCAGACGCGGATCGGCCGCATCTTTCTCCAAGTCAATAAGAGCCGCACTATGCAGCGAGAGCACGTCAAGCGCAGCTTCGCGCCCGCCTTGTTGCCCGCGATAGAGAGCTTCTCCGAAATGAGCCAATCCCTCGTAAACCCAGGGACGCGGCGAACTCACAACCGAATGGACGAGTTCGTGCACGAGATTGACCCCGGCTAATTTTGTGTCCTCTCCGGCCATAGACACGAGCAAGAGTGTTCCACTTTCAAAAGGAGCCGCATGCGGATCGACAAAATCGGCGATTGCGATCGGAGTCGTCGGCTTGCCGAACCAATTCGAGACAAAAACGGATGCAGGTACAAACGCGTCCAAGTAAGTCTTCGTTCCCGCTTCGTGACCCGGCAGGCTGAAAAAACTTGCTGGCGGCTTGGATTCGCCCACATATCTCGCCACGGCAAAGGTCGGCGCTACATCGCCGAGTTGTGTCCAGGAACAGTTGCCGCCATCGGACTCGGGGCGGGCTGATTTGCTATCTCGAGGAGTGCAGATCACCGAAAAGGGCTCGCCATTTCCACCCTCCATCTTCAACTTCGCTTTGAACTCGCTGCCGGCTTCGCGCGCCCGCCAACGATCGGTCACTTCAAACAAACTGTTGCCCTCGGAGAAGTCCGCTGCCTCGGTCGTAATCGGATACCACGCCACATACCCCGCACCGCGCACCGCGGTAAACGAGCGGCCAATCTGGTCCCAACTCGTGTGTCGCGCGATCTCTTTAGGTACGCCAACGCGGGTGAGCCGAGTCATGTCCAGCGGAATCACGCCCTCATAACCAATTTCCAGGTCAACGGAATCTCTTGGCTTGATTTCGGTGGGCAAAGTCACAATCGCTTCCGAAAGCCCCCCAGTGTGATCAATGTCAGAGGTAAATGGCTGCGCGACGAATTGCAGCGGCTTCTCGCTCGCGCGAATCGCGCGCCAACTGAGAGAGGAAGAAATCTGCAGGGCGACCGTCTTCTGCGGCTGTGCCGAATCGTTACGCAGGGTGATCTTTCCGCGGGCGCCCAGCCTCTGTTGCTCGGGGTCAAGCCGCACGTCGAGATCGTACTTGGTGATGGTGAATGCCTCACGGTCCAGGGCAGCCGCAAGAGAACCCGAACTCGAGAGAAGGCAGAGAACACAAAGCAGTTTAAGCGTCGCGGCCAGTCTCATGGATGGTTGGATGCTGTTCACTTCGATGCGCCCAGCCGCCTTTGCCGCACGACTTCATACAAAACCACGCCCGCCGCAACCGAAACATTCAACGATGGCACCTGGCCCATCATGGGAATCGAAACCAGAAAATCGCAATGCCTGCGTACCAGATCATGCAGTCCCTTGCCTTCAGCGCCGAGCACAACCGCGCAATGCATCTTGTAATCAATCGCGTCATAGGTCTGCTGCCCGCGCTCATCGAGGCCAACCACCCAAATTTGTTTTGATTTTAGATCCTCGATCGCTCGCGAAATATTCGTGACTTTGGCGACCGGCAAGTGCTCGCTCGCCCCCGCCGACGCCTTCGCCACCGTCCCGGTCACTCCGGCAGAGCGCCGCTCAGGGATGATCACGCCATCGGCGCCAGCTGCGTCGGCCGTGCGCAGAATCGCTCCAAGATTATGGGGATCTTCAACTCCGTCCAGAACGACAATCAGCGAATATTCGCCACGGCGCGCGGCTACGAGATCATCAAGATCAGTGTATTGTTTGGCCGAAGTAACGGCCACGACTCCCTGGTGCGCGCCCGCAACCGCCATGCGATCGAGTTCAACCCGGGACAGAACGCGCACGGGAACACCAATCTTGCGGCACTCATCGATAATGCGCTTCAGGCGGATGTCATTGCGTTCCTTGGCCACTCCGACCCATTCAAAGGCGCGCCCCCGGGCCTTCAACGCTTCGGCAACCGTATTGATGCCGTAGAGAGTATTCACCGGGTTCAGTGTATCGCGGGATGATGCGCAACAGCATCTTGCGACATCAAACGTCCTATGAACTCTTTCATCCGATGGCTGGCGCGGAACAGCAGCTCACCCGCTGTTAGACTAGTGGGTTTTCGGGAGGCACATTGAACCCCGTCTATATTCTTTCCGCCGTACGCACGCCCATTGGCAAATTTGGCGGGTCACTCGCCTCGCAAACGGCAGCCGATATGGGGACGGTCGCCGCCGAGGCCGCCATCGAGCGCGCCGGCATTCGAGTGCAGCAGGTCGAGGAAACAATATTTGGCAACGCGCGCCAGGCTGGAGGCGGCCCCAATCCCGCGCGTCAGATTTCGATTCGCAGCGGTGTTCCCCAGGAAGTTCCTGCTTACACTGTGAACAAGGCGTGCGCCTCGGGAATAAAGTCGATCGCGCTGGGGCTCCAGGAGATCGCCGTTGGCAATCTTGACTGCGTGCTCGCGGGAGGCACCGAATCGATGTCGCGCCTTCCTTATTATCTCGAGGGAGCAAGATGGGGCTATCGCCTCGGCAATCAGGAACTGGTCGATGGCATGTACCGCGACGGTTTCTTCTGTCCGATGGCCAAAATGGTAATGGGTGAGACTGCCGAGGTGCTTGCCGAAAAGTATAAGATTCCACGCGAAGAGCAGGATCAGTTCGCGCTCACATCGCAACAGCGTGCCGCAGCGGCTCAATCGGCCGGACGCTTCGATTCTGAAATCGTTCCGGTCGCCATCGAAGGCAAGAAAGGAACGACATTCTTTTCGCGCGATGAGCATCTCTTTTCTGACGCATCGCTTGAAAAGTTGGCCAAGCTCGCGCCGGTTTTCTCGAAAACGGGAAGCATCACGGCGGGCAATTCTTCCGGCATCACCGATGGGGCCGCTGCGGTCGTTTTGGCAAGCGAGCAGTTCGTACGGCAAAATAACCTCAAGCCATTGGCTCGGATATTGGCTGTCACCTCGGCAGGAGTCGACCCGCGGATCATGGGAATTGGCCCTGTTCCCGCGATCCGCAAGCTTGAGCAGAAGCACGGGTTGAAGCTGGCGGATTTCGATCTGGTTGAACTAAACGAAGCCTTCGCGGCGCAGGTGCTGGCTTGTGATCGCGAACTGCATTTCGATCCCGAGAAACTCAACGTCAACGGCGGGGCGATCGCGCTGGGCCATCCGATCGGCTGCACCGGAACCCGCATCACGGTCACTCTCCTCCACGAGATGCTACGCCGCAAAGCTCGTCGCGGCCTGGCAACTCTCTGCGTCAGCGGCGGCATGGGAATGACGCTCGCCATCGAAAATGCTGGCAACTAACAAGGTTCCGCCACACGACTCGCCTTGCGCCCGCTTTCTTGCGCTCGATATACTACTTACGGATTTTTTCGAGGCGGAACGTGCATCTTCGTGCCAGTGTTCGGCCCAAAAGTGAACCGCTCCCCGCAAACTCTATGCCCCTTTCTGCCGTAATCGTTGACGATGAACAACTGGCGCGCGACGAGCTTGCTTACTTGCTGAGTCATGCCGACGTCAACGTCGTGGCGCAAGGCAAGAATGGTCTGGAAGCCATCAATCTGGTTCGCGAGCATAATCCCGATCTGCTCTTCCTCGATGTGCAAATGCCCGGGCTCGACGGTTTTGGAGTCATCAAGAAGCTGCTTGACCGTAAGGTTCCACTGCCGCAGATTGTCTTTGCCACCGCGTTTGATCAATATGCAGTGAAGGCGTTTGAGGTAAATGCCGTCGATTACATTCTGAAGCCCTTCGACAAAAAGCGGGTCTCTCAATCGATCGAAAAGGTGCGCGCAACGCTCGAAGCGGGTAGCGGCCCCGAAGAGAAGATCGGCACCCTGGTGCGGATGCTCGAATCGCAGAAGCCATCTACCGCGAAAATTCTCATCAAAGCCGCAGGCCGCCTGCTGCTCGCGGATCCGAAAGACATCTGTTTCGCCACCATCGAAGACGGGGTCATCACCGTCACCACCAGTGGCCACGCGGGCATGGAAGGCCAGTCGAATTGCCGCACGCTCGAAGAGCTTTACGAGAATCTCGATCCCAATGAGTTCTGGCGTGCCCACCGTTCGTTTCTTGTCAATATCAATCACATCCGCGAAGTCGTCCCGTGGTTCAAGAGTTCCTACCAGTTGCGCATGGACGACAAGAAACAGACGGAGATTCCAGTAAGCCGTGCCCAAACCCGCCGCCTGCGTGAACTTGTAAACCTCTGAAGCCGATTCCTCGTCCGGCGAACCATGAAAAAAGGGGCGGTCGCTAAACTTTCAACGCCCGCCCGGGGGAGGACTCCCTAGCCTCGTTACATAATCGCTTGCAGGGCAACCCGATTAGGAATCACCAGGGTTGAGCCCTCAATTCGAATCAACTCTCTCCGCTTCATATCGCTCATCAGGCGCGTCACCGTTTCCCGCGATGAACCGATCATCTGCGCGATCTCTTCGTGCGTGAACTCAGCTGCTACTCTCAGATCACGGTTGCGGGGCTCGTTAGCCACCCATGACAGCAGTAGCCGCGCCAATTTCTCGGTCGAACTCCTGGCCAGCAGCAACTCATGAACATCAGCAAACGTCTCGTTGACCTTCCGAGCCAACTCGTGCGCACAAGCAACCGAAACGTCAGGTTCAGTCGCCACCAGGTGAAGGAATCTCGACTGTTCGACAAAACTAATCTGGCAAAAGTCTACGGTGGTAACAGACACAGGAGCCGACCGTCCCGCCAGCACAGCGCTCATTCCCAGCACTTCTCTATCGCTCGCGATTTTGAGAATGACCGTTTTTCCCTCGGGGGTCTCGAGCGAGAGTTTGACCCTGCCGGAGCAAACAATATAGACGCCCTGCAGTGTTTCTCCCTCCCGGAACAGGGTGGCATTGGCTGGATACCAAGTAATGTGTCCCACAGAATTCAAAGAGTGCAGGGCCGGCCCAGGCAGATGGCAGAAATCACCGTTCTTACGAAGAGTGCAGTCAAGGCAATCGTTTGGTATGACCAGGCGGCGCGGGGTACTCATCAACCAACTCTCCTGCGTTTCGACAACTAACTCGGCTTACAAGGTCATCGTCGGGGAGGGTCGAGATGCGCCGAGCCATCTGCCATTGCACTCAACTTGCCACCAATGGGAAAGATCAAAGTCCTTCGCAATTCAGCACTTTCCTCTGGATATTGAAATTGGAAGAACTGGCTTGATGCCGCCCTCTAGTCAGCAACTGACGAATATCTGGCAGCGGTCACAAGGGTTAGTCGAGATAGTCATGACGTGAGATGCCGAGTTTCTGCAACTTATATTGGAGCGTGGTCCGTTTTAGACCAAGTCGCGCCGCCGCTCCGGCAGGTCCAGACAGCACACCTCTGGTCTGACGAAGGACTTCAACGATGTGGTTTCTTTCCCGATCGCGGAGCGTTCCCTCGGAGTCGGACTGCTTCACGCGGGGCAGGTTTCGCAACTCGGCCAACGGCGGTCGCAGCCGGCCGCTTTCAGAAAGAATCACTGAGCGCTCGATGAAGTTCTCCAACTCGCGGATATTCCCCGGCCAGTCATAGTCCATCATGGCTTCGACAGCCTCATCGGGCACGATGTCAATCTGCTTGTTCAAGCGCGCCGCGTATTTCCGAACGAAATGGCGCACAAGCAGGGGAATATCCTCGCGCCTCTCATGCAAGGCAGGCAGATGGAGGGGGAAAACATGCAGCCGGTAATAGAGATCGCTGCGGAAATGCTTTTCGTTGACCGCCTGCTCCAGATCTTTGTTTGTGGCAGCGAGAATGCGCACATTCACCTTCAGTGTTTTCGTCCCGCCAAGCCGTTCGAATTCCTGGTCCTGCAGCACACGCAAAAGCTTCGGTTGTAATTCCAGCGGAATGTCTCCCACCTCGTCGAGCAACAGAGTGCCTTGATCGGCTAACTCCAGTCGCCCGATTTTTTGACTCACCGCGCCGGTGAACGCTCCTTTTTCGTGGCCGAACAGCTCGCTCTCCAACAATCCGGTAGGAATGGCAGCGCAATTCAGCTTGATGAAGGCGTGCCCTTTGCGCTGGCTTAAGAGATGGATGGCGCGCGCGACGCGCTCCTTCCCTGTTCCTGTTTCGCCCGTAATCAAAACCGTAGCATCTGTCTGGGCGACGATTCCCGCCGACTTAAGCACCGCTTTCAGCAAAGGGCTGTTTCCGATGATCGCGTCCAACGGTGGCTTATGAAGATCCGTTTCACCGGATTTTTGTTGTTGGCCGCGTGTCTCCCTCAACTCCCTCCGCAGGTCTCTCCTTTCCACCGCGAGCGCTATCAGGTGCGCAAGACGCGAAAGAAAGCCACGGTCCCCGAGGTTCTCCCATCGCGGAGTTCGGCTACCGAATCCAAGGGCACCGTAACGCATGCCCGAGGCACTCAGAGGAAAGGCAGCATAGGAACGCACTCCGAAACTGCTCAGCTCTTGAAAGCTTTCGCGAAACCGTGATTCTCCACTCAGGTCGGAAATGAAGATTGGCTCCTGGTGTTGCCAGACCCAGTTGCAAGGCAAGTCTGGAGTCGAGGATTTTTCTCGCTCCAACGTCCGTCGGTCTTTGTCCCAGAGTCGAGCGATAAAGGAGTTTCGCGCAGGGTTGTATAAGGCGAAATTCAGCACATCGCAGTTCGTGAGCGTTCGAAGCAGGGGAGCAACACCGTTAAACAGATCAGGCAACGGTTGGTCGCCCGCGATCAATTCCGTGATGGCTAAGAGGGCTTCTCGATCACCGTGGCTCGCACTAATTGGTTCCGTGCCCGGGCGAACATTTCCTGCCGCGCCGGACTCCCGTTCCTTCCCGGGAGCGTTGTCACGCATGGTAGCGTAAACCTTCCCCTCCGGGGGGGCCTTTCGCAATTATGTGAATCAGGAAAGTGCAGCTTGCCAAGCTGCGCTTATGACGCCGACATCCATCCGTCCCGCTCCGTTAGTCCCATTCGTGGGGACTACTCTATTCAGCGAAACGTATCCTTTTCCCGCGGTGCCGACCTTCTATGCACTAACAAACGATGACTCGCGATTATGATTTTATTGGTCGGCAAAGTCCACTTAATCTTTTTGTCGAAACTGTTCGCAAAACGTAAAATGAGCAGCCATGGCCCGGGGATGGGAAAGTAAGTCGGTAGAGCAGCAACAGGAAGAGCGGGTTGCTGGACCTAAGACCTCCCAGCTGCGCCTTACACCGGCACAGAAGGAGACCAACAGAAAGCGCGAGGGACTTTTGCTGTCGCGCAAGCGACTGGTCGGTCAGTTACAGTCATCGACTCATCCGGCACATCGGAAGATGATCGAGCAGTCTCTCGCCGAGATCGACCGGCAACTGGCATCTTTTGAATGAGCTATGAGGCGTGAACGAGCTAAGCGCGCCGGGTCCAAGCCGCCTTTGCGATACCCTCCATAAGGAAAACCGGAGACCGTTTCGAGGTACCGTGACGTATAATCCGGCTTGTCGATGAAAGCCCGAGTCTACGTCTCATTAAAAAAAAGCGTGCTTGATCCCCAGGGCAAGACCATCCATGGATCCTTGCGCAAAATAGGCTATAAAGGCGTGCAAGAGGTCCGGCAGGGAAAGTTCTTTGAAATCACCATCAATGGCGGTATTTCCAAACAAGAAGCAGAGGCCGAGGTCGAGAAGATCGCCCGGGAAGTCCTAACCAACCCCGTAATTGAGGAGTTTTACTTCTCCCTCGAAGAGTAGATCTTCGGCTGCTGGCCTTAGACACTGGCCGGCAACACTCTCCCACTGAAGTGCATCAAGGAGAACCAGCCCATGTGCGGCATCGTTGGCTACGTCGGCAAAAAAGAAGTCGTCCCCGTAATTATTGAGGGACTGAGGAAACTCGAGTACCGTGGGTACGATTCTGCTGGGATTGCCGTCGCCGGCAACGGCTCCGGCCTGCAGGTTCGCCGAGCTGAGGGCAAGCTACGGAATCTGGAAGAAGTCATCCGCACCAAACCCCTCGCCGGCACCTACGGAATCGGCCATACCCGCTGGGCCACTCACGGGCGCCCCACCGAAGAGAATGCGCATCCCCACCGCGACTGCACGGGCAAAATTGTCGTCGTCCACAACGGCATCGTAGAAAACTATCTTTCTCTAAAGAAGAAGCTGATCTCAGAAGGCCACAAGTTCACGACCGAAACCGACACCGAAGTTATCGCGCACCTGATCGAGAAGCATTTCTTGCAAACAGGAAACGGCCATCGTCCCTCGCTCGAGGAAGCAGTTCGCCAGGCCGTAAAGGAACTCACCGGCGTTTTCGCCCTTGTCGTCATCTCGGTCGATGAACCGAACAAGATTGTCGCTGCCCGCAACGGCCCCCCGGCTGTCATCGGGTTGGGCAAAGATGAATACTTCGTCGCCTCTGACGTGCCCGCCCTTCTCGACCATACTCGCGATCTTTTCTTTCTCAACGATGGCGATCTTGCAGTAATCACTCCCGACGGAGTGCGCGTTACCGATTTCGATGGCAAGCCGGTCGAGCGCAAGCCTCAGCGCATTACCTGGGACCCGATCATGGCGGAAAAGGGCGGCTT
>DATJNC010000125.1:0-13440 GCA_035508395.1 Terriglobales bacterium
TACCATTTCACCAGCGGATTGAATGCGTCCACAAACCCATACTTTCCCCACGCCTGCGGATACCGCTCTCGCACCGTTCGCAGCACCTCCACGCAATCGCCATACACAAACGGTAGCGACCCTCCGGCCGCGCACGGAACCACCGTCCCATCCAGTTTTCTCAGGTTCGTCATCGATCCCCACGCTCGATAACCCGAACGCGAGTCCGACGCCGTGATACCCCAAAGATGATCGGTGTAATCCGGAAACTGCCCGCTCAGCGAGAGACAGAATAGCTTGTGCGCCTGCGTGGCTTTCACCGAGTTCTCGAAGTAATCGGTATACGCGTCTTGCTTGTTCCGGAAGTCGAACCACGCATGCGAATACTGATGCGTGAACAGCGGATCATTCCCCGAGATATATTCGATCCCCTGGAACGTCATCTTCGGCCGCGTGAACGCAGCCCAGGCCGTCGCCGGCACCGGATGTGTCGGCGATCCCATGGCCAGCAGATAAATCATCATCAGCTCGCAATAGTGCTCCCACCGCGAGCTCAGAAAGCCCTCTTCCGGATGCCATCCCATCGAGAAGGTCTTGCCGCCGTTCAGCATCCATGGCCAGTCAACCCGCTCATAGATATTGGTTGCCAGGTCCTGAATCTCGCTGTCGCCAAAATGTGTGCGCGCGCTCAACACTCCGCAGAGCAATAACGACGTATCGATCGACGAGACTTCGCATCCCCACATGCGCTCCCCATTATTCATGTGGACGAAGTGGTAGAAGAACCCGTGCTCGTTCGGAAGTTTGTCCCAGAGGTATCGCAGAGTAACGCGAACCCGCTCGGTGATCTCGCGCTTCGGCCGGTATCTCCGCGCATCCCCGATGCACATCGCCGTCAGCCCAAACCCGGTAGACGCAATACTCGAGTCAACCCTTTTATCGTTGCCGTTCAGGAGCGCCCGGTCTTTTACCTGGCCGGTCGATGGGCCGGCTTCATCCCAGAAGAACTCGAAAGCAGCACGCTCGATCTCTTCGAGTAGAGCCTCGTCAGAGCCCTCATAGGAAATGCGCTCTGGCTCAATGAAGTCTGCGTTCTTGGCGAACGCGGCAAAGCGAGCGAGCGAAACTGAGGCCAGTCCGGCCACTGCTCCGCGCACAAATGCTCGCCTGCTGCCGACAGGGCTGTTCCCCTGCCACTTTCCCGTACCCAAGAGGATTCTCCCCCGAGAATTCGCCGTTCACATGATACACGGCTTGCTGCGTGGAATCCCTGGCCCGTTCGTAATACTAAAACCATTTACTACAGTGCTACGCGCGTTCGAGAGACGACAGACACACCGCACTTTTGTGGTTGCTTTGGGACTACTTCGCGACGTCCGATGATGCCTGCAGATTCCGTCATGCCGGCCTCACAACCCATACAACCCCGTTCAGTCTTCCCTGCAACTAATCATTTAGTACCTTTTACGGACGTCACGCGTCCAATACTGGTAGGAGGGCCCCAGGTGCCGCCAAAGCAATCAGAAACCCTGACCGACGCCGAATTGAGGGTGATGAAGATCCTCTGGCAAAAGGGTTCAGGCACGGTCCAGCAAGTGCTTGATTCGCTTAACGAAAGGCCCCTACTCGCCTACAACTCCATTCTTACGACCATCCGCATACTTGAGCGCAAGGGATATCTCAAGCACTCCAAAGATGGCCGGGCCCACATCTACTCACCCGTTGTTCAGCAGCAGGACGCGACCCGCACCGAGATCCGCCATCTGGTGAGCCGCTTCTTCCGCGATTCGCACGAGGATCTGGTCCTGAACATCCTGGAAGACCGGGGCATTCATCCCGAAGAACTGAACCGCCTCCGCCAAATGCTGGAGCGCGGCCTTGATCAGGGAGAAGACCAAAGCCGCGCTCAGGGCGAGTTTCAGCGAGAAGCCGGGAGGCGCGAAAAGTGACCCCCGCCGCCCTTCATCCATTTGCGCAGGCCGCTATCGAGCGTGTTCTCAATTCATTGCCGGAAGGCATTTTGATCGCATTCTTTGCTTGGGCTGCTCTGCGCCTGCTTCCGAAACAAAACTCACGCACGCGATTCGCTGTGTGGTTTGTGGCTCTTGTGGCGATTGCAATCCTCCCTTGGCTCCCCGCACTGTTGCCGAACAACGCGACCAGCGACTTCGCTTTCCCCTCAGCGAGCCTGACAGCGGTTACCATGCCTTCTCATTGGGCGACCGTCATCTTCATAGCTTGGATTCTGGTTGCCACCACCTTGATAGTTCGTCTCGCCACGGGGATTTGGCGGCTTCACCAGTTGCGCCAAACCTGCAAGCCAGTCGATCTGGCAGATCTCGATCCGTCTCTATGCAGCCTTGTCGCGGAACTCAGTTCGCAAAAATCGCCGCTCTCAAGGCAAGTAACTCTTGCCTCCTCCGATCATCTGCATGTGCCAACCGCGATCGGTCTGTGGAAGCCCATGATCGTGCTTCCTTCATGGGGATTACGTGACCTGCCGGCTTCACAGCTAAGCATCATTCTTCGTCACGAGTTTGCCCACCTCCGGCATTGGGACGATTGGACCAACCTGTTCCAAAAGCTCGTCCGGGTTGTCTTCTTCTTTCATCCCGCCGTTTGGTGGATCGAAAAACGTCTCTCGGTCGAACGCGAGATGGCCTGCGATGACGTCGTCGTTGCCGAAACCGGCAATCCGACAGGATATGCCTCTTGTTTGGTGTCCCTCCTGGAAAGAAGTCTTGCGCAGCGCGGCTGGGTCATGGCCCAGGCTATTGTCCACCGCGCTCGCGAGGCTTCGATGCGCCTGGCACAAATTCTCGATCCACAACGCCCGGTTGCTACTCACATTTCGAAACCCGCCCTAGGCCTGCTAGGAACATTCACGGTTCTTTGTCTGGTGATGGCGCCGAACTCGCCGCAGGTGATTTCGTTTGAACAAAGTTCGCGGCCGGCTGCCAATGAATTCTCATCGGTCTCTGCGCAACTCCCTAAAGTCCCTCCGTCGTTTATTCACAATGCGGATTTGCGCAGTTCATCTGTGCGGCCGTTAGCACGCCCAGCATCTCTGAAGACTCAGACCGAAACCCACGCATTCACCTCAAAGGCTAAGGTCGTAAAGGCCGTCCCCAAGTACCGCACGGAACTCGCTGCCAACCAATCAGTTTCGAGCGATGCATCCGCCGAAAAGGATCCGATTCGCGATTCTCTCGCCGATCGCTCTTTCCTAGCCGCAGTATCGAATGTACTGTTTGACGAGAGTTTGTTTGCCGACCAGCGAGCCCTGTCCGGGTCGCCCACATTCGTCATCATGCAAGCTACCGAAGTTGTCGTGCCAGCTGCGCGCCCGGATGGCACTTCTCGTCCTCTGGTGTGGCGTGTTCAGATCTGGCGTGTATCCGTAGTAAACGCCACGTGGAAGCACAGGGCAATCGTTCCGCCCGCGCACTCCACATAGATTTTTTTTCGGAATATCAACTAGATATTTAGTTGTAAAGGAGAAATGAAATGAAGATGTGGGTTCAAAAGCTCAAGTCAACCGCTGCCCGGCGCGTTGCCGTGGCTGTTCTGGCAGTAGCAGTCATTGGCTCGCTGGCGGCATTCAACCTTGCCAAAGCTGCGCCGTCGTCCTTCACTCCACCGGCACCAGCCGCTGCTGCTCTTGACGACAATAGCGTCAGCGCTCTGCTTTCACTCGACCACGCTATGGAAACACTCGCCGCTCGCGTTACGCCCGCAGTCGTGAATGTGACCGTGGCCTCGAAGTCCAAAGTGCAAGCGAGCGACGACAACGGCCAGCCCGACATACAACAGTTCTTTGGTCCAAACGGTCCCTTTGGCTTCTTCGGCAATCCCTTCGGCGACCAGGGACAAGGACAAGGCCCGTCGCACCGCCAGTTCCGTCAGTTCGGACCGCAGAATCACGTCGAGCATGGCCTCGGCAGCGGCGTTATCATCTCGCCCGACGGCTACATCGTCACCAACAACCACGTGGTTGAGGGCGCCACCGACATTCGCGTCATGATGAGCAACAAGGAGGTCATGCCGGCCAAATTGATCGGCACCGATCCTCTTACAGACCTCGCCGTCATCAAGGTCGACCGCACGAACCTTCCCAGTATTCCTTGGGGTAATTCCGCCAACCTGCGTCCTGGACAGACTGTCCTCGCATTCGGCAATCCCTACGGATTTCAATTCACGGTGACCCGCGGAATCATTAGCGCGCTCAACCGCCCTAATCCCGACAGCGATCGCCGCAAACCCGGCGAGTTCATCCAGACCGATGCTGCGATTAATCCCGGCAACTCCGGCGGAGCGCTCGTCGACGCCCGCGGCGAACTGATCGGCATCAACACGTTCCTCATCTCCAGCAACGGTTCATTCTCTGGAATGGGTTTTGCCATCCCCGCCCAGATCGCCGAGCCTACTGTGAACACGCTGATCCACTACGGCAAAGTCGAGCACGGCTACATCGGAATTCAAATCTCCGATGTCACTCCCGACAATGCCAAATTCTTCCACTTGAACAAGGCCGCCGGCGCGTTGATCAGCGATGTCACGCCCGATTCTCCCGGCGCGAAGGCTGGCCTCAAAACCGGTGACGTCATCACCCAACTCGATGGCAAGCCAATCACCGATGCAGGTCAGCTTCAGATGCTCGTGGGTCAGAAGCAGCCGGGTGACATGGTGCATCTCGAAGTGATGCGCAATGATCAGCCAACCAGCGTAAGCGTAACCCTGGCCGATCTCAACAAACCCGACGCGACCGAGACAGCCAGCAACGAACACGGAAAAGGCCGCTGGGGTCTTAATTTGGGCGATGTTACCCCCGACGCCCGCGAGCAGTTGCAGGCTCCCGCGTCGATCCACGGTGCTCTGGTCGACAACGTCGTTCCTGGAAGCCCTGCGGACAACGCCGGCATTGGCCAGGGCGACATCATTGTCGAAGTCGATCGCAAGCCGATGAAGTCCGCCTCCGATGTGGCCCAGGCGCTTGGCAGTGTTCCAAAGGGTCAGGACGCGCTAGTTCTCGTTTGGTCGAATGGAGGTACGACCTTCCGGGTGCTGCATCCCTCGGAGGGCTAGTGCTCGGAACGTGAATCGTCTGTGCGCGAACCGATCATCAAACTGCTATAACGCCGCGTCTCCCATTGCGAACATGCAATGGGAGCGCAGCGTCATTTTTCCTTTGATTTAGCGACCTCGGTTTTGCACGGAAGGCTTGGGTGCCGGGCATGGCAATCAGAAAACTGCCACAAAGACTGGCAATGCATTCCTTCTTTTCTTCCAATGACTTAGCTCGAACGCGCACCGCGGTAATCAACTTCGCCCTTCTTAACAGCCTGTTACAACCCGTTTTGTCGCTAGAATAGATGACGAAGATCTTCCGGCCATATCTTATTGCTTCGTTGAAGACGTTGATTTCGCTATGATCTCAGAACCGAACGGTCGGAAGCACAACTCCACCTGCGAGCCGAGCCCAGTCGCCGGTACTCATCAGGGGTCACACAAACGACGATAAATCCAAGGGAACGGCCCGCATCGAAAGACACGCGGGCAAAACGCTATTTAGTCGAATTGAGAGGGTTGAAGTGGATCGTACCAATGGAGTTGATCTGGCCGCCATCGGCCAAAACCACGGACTTGAACCTCCCGAACGCGCCGTCTGTTCACTCGAAGCCAACCACGTAATCGAATTGGACGAGATCGCCAGCCTGGTCGCCGAGCCAGGGAAACCCGCCGAAACTCTAATGAACGTGGTTGCGCTGATTGCGCGCCGCTTCGGCACCGATGTGTGCTCCGCGTATCTACTGGAGCCGGATCGCGCCAATCTGGTGCTCGCGGCCACCGTCGGACTCAAACCCTCCTGCATCGGCAAACTCCGTATGGCCATTTCTGAAGGTCTCACCGGACTCGTCGCCGAGCAGGTTCGTCCCGTGGCTGTTGAACAGGTCAGCAAACATCCCCGCTTCAAATACTTCAGCGATTCCGGGGAAGATCCCTATCAGTCATTTCTCGGAGTGCCGTTCATCGATCGCGGCGTCTTGCAGGGCGTTCTTGTCATTCAGACCGTCGAAGCGCGGGCGTTTCCGGAGAATGAGATTCAGATGCTGCAGCAGGCAGCCAGTCGTGTGGCGCCGGTGATCAGCGAAGCTCGCACCCTTGATCGCTTTATTGCTCCCGCCCAGGAACGTCTCTGGGCTCTGGCTCGAAATTTCTGGTGGAGCTGGGACAACGATGCGGCCCAGATTTTCCGCGATCTCGATCCTCAACGCTGGAGCCAGCTCAACCACAGTCCAATCGCTTTGCTCAACGAGTTTCCCCTTCCCAAGCTCGAGGCTCGCGCTACCGAACTCGGTTTGCATAGCCGCATCAACTACGCCTACCGCCGCTTGCGCGAATATCTCGAAACCGAGCACACCTGGGGAGCCCGGCGCGCTGGCGTGCTTCGTCCTCGTCCCGTCGCATATTTCTCCGCCGAGTTCGGCATCCACGAATCCTTGCCTGTCTACTCAGGCGGACTTGGAGTTCTCGCCGGCGACCATCTTAAAAGCGCCTCCGATCTCGGTATTCCTTTGGTTGCAGTCGGTCTTTTTTATGGTCAGGGTTATTTCCGCCAGCGCCTCGATCGCGATGGCTGGCAGCGCGAAGAATACTTCGAGACCGATGTGAATCAGCTCGCCATGCAAGCGGCGATTGGCAAGAATGGTCGACCGGTCGTAATCGAAGTCACAACCCGCCACGGAGCCATCCGCGCCAAGGTCTGGCGCGTGGCTGTAGGCCGCTGTGATCTGTTTCTGCTCGATTCCGATGTGGAAGGAAATCATCCGGAGGATCGTGAATTGACCTCCCGCCTCTATGGCGGCGATGGCCGCGTGCGCGTGCACCAGGAGTTGTTGCTCGGCGTCGGTGGCCTGCGTGCTCTGAAGGCAATCGGCATCACTCCCGGCGTTCTTCACCTCAACGAGGGCCACAGCGGATTCGCCGTTCTCGAAGCCATTCGCATGAGAATGGAGGAAGAGGGCATCAGCTTTGAAAAGGCTGCTCCCAAAGTTTCGCGCGAGGTCGTATTCACGACCCATACACCGGTTCCCGCCGGCCACGATCGCTTCGCTCCCGACGTGATTGAAGACCACCTCGGCCCGCTGCGCGAAGCGCTCGGAGTCTCAAAAGAGAAGTTCATGGCGCTTGGCCGTGAGAATCCTGAGAGCGCCGACGAATCGTTTTGCATGACCGTGCTTGGCCTGAAGCTTTCGCGCCGCGCCAACGCCGTTTCTTCGCTCCACGGCGAGGTTTCCCGCGCTATGTGGACGGGCCTTACTCCAGGCAAATCGGAAGACGCTGTCCCCATCGGCCACATTACCAATGGCGTGCACGTACCCACCTGGCTCGCCCCGCAAATGTTCCGTCTTTATGACCGTCATCTCGGGCCGGGGTGGAACCAGCACTCCAGCGAATCGAAGATCTGGGATGGCATCGAGAATGTCGACGATGGTGAACTCTGGGAAACTCACCTCAACCTGAAAGCGCGCATGATCGACTTTGTCCGCCGGCGCGCAGTCAAACAAGCTGAACGCCGGGATGAGCCACAAGACGTTCTGCAAAAGCTTCGCGGCGTCCTCAGCCCCGATGCCCTGACCATCGGTTTTGCGCGACGCTTCGCCACCTATAAGCGCGCAAACCTCATTCTCTCCGACATCGAACGTCTGGCCACAATGGTCAACGATCCCAATCGTCCCGTCCAGTTTGTCTTCGCCGGAAAGGCGCATCCCAACGACGAACCCGGAAAGCGCCTGCTCCAGCAGATCGCGCAGCTCATGCGCGATTCACAGTTTGGCGACAAGTTCGCTTTTGTCGAAGATTACGACATCAATGTTGGTCGCCATTTCGTCCAAGGCGTCGACGTTTGGCTTAACAATCCACGTCGTCCGCAGGAGGCCTCCGGTACCAGCGGCCAGAAGGTCGTTCTCAACGGCGGTTTGAATCTTTCCATTCTCGATGGCTGGTGGGCTGAGGCCTACGATGGGCTCAATGGCTTTGCCATCGGCGATGGCCGCACCCATTCCGATATGAACGTCCACGATACCCGCGACGCCGAAGATCTGCTGCGCGTCCTTCGGGAAGAGGTCATTCCACTCTACTATCAGCGCGACCGCGACGGCCTGCCTCGTGGCTGGATCAAACGCATGAAACGCACCATCCGTACCCTTGGCTGGAGATTCAATGCTGATCGCATGGTGATGGATTACACATTCAAATGCTACGTCCCTGCAGCCGGAGGAACTTCGAGCGACCTACGCGAGAATTTCTAGCCGATCAGGCAATCGCCATGTAGTTAAGAGTCGGAAGGAAAGCGAAAGTGACAGCTCCTACAAGACTTCTTCTAGCTCTGCTTCTGACGGTTTTGATCATCGGCGCCTATCTCTTGGTTCCTCACTCGTCAGAATACACAAGAGCGACGAGGCAATTTACCCACACGCCGCGTGGCTCTGTGACTATGGTAGTAACCGTCATTTTGTTCGCCGCTACGCTGAAGCTGATCCTTGTGGACTTGTGGGACTGGTTTGAGCGGCGGCGTCGCCATTGATCCTCCCGGATTCTGATTCTCCCAGCCAGCAAGGTGCGAAACGAGTCTTTTCATCTTGACAATCCCGCCTCATGCGATAGTATGAATAATTATTCACGATAATGGATAAATATGCCTCAACTGACAATTGTTCCAAGAGGCACGACAACGAAAGATACGGGATGGCGACAAAACTCAAAGCAGCAATCTTGGGCGCAACCGGCTATTCCGGTCTGGAACTAACGCGCCTACTCTCGCGCCATCCTCACCTTGAATCTGCATTGCTTTTGCGGCGTTCCGCCGAAAGCGGCGAACCCCGGCCGATTTCTCCCACGTTTCCCGGGCAATACAACGGCAACGGGAATTTGTCGGAAGCGCCTTTTTCATGGGACGTCCTTCAGCAGCGCGAAACCGATCTCCTATTCCTCGCGACTCCTCACGCCCTTTCCCGCGAACTCGTTCCCGAGGCTCTTGCCCGCGGCTTGCGCGTCATCGATCTTAGCGGCGCCTGGCGGCTCAAGTGTTCGAAGCATCGCGAGGTCTACAGCTTCAAAGATGCCGATCCCGCGACCGCAGCCAAACACGACCAAAATGCCGTTTACGGATTGCCCGAACTTAATGCCGCCGAGATTGCAAAAGCCGACTTCATTGCCAATCCCGGCTGTTATGCCACTTCCGTGATCCTCGCGCTCGCGCCGCTCATCTCCGCCGATCTTGTCGATCGCGATCGCGGCATCATCTCCGATTCCAAGTCCGGAGTCTCCGGGGCAGGGAAAGAGCCCACCGCTCGCACCCACTTTGTCTCGGTCGCCGATAACTTTTCCGCCTACTCCGTTTTCGGCCACCGTCATACCGGAGAAATTCTCGAGCAGCTCAAACTCGAGTCCAGCCAGTTCATTTTTACTCCACATCTGCTTCCCATTCCGCGCGGAATCCTCTCGACCATCTACGTCTATCTCAAAAACGAAACGTCGGCCAAAGACATCGACGATTGTTTTCGGAATTTTTACTCCGGCAAGAGATGGGTCCGCATTTATCCGCCCTCAACACTGCCCGAGATTCAGTTTTCGCTGTACACCAACTACTGCGACGTCGGCTTCACTCTCGCGCGCGACGGCCGCCGCCTCATCGTCGTTTCCTGTCTCGACAATCTGGTGAAGGGCGCTGCGGGGCAAGCAGTACAAAACATGAACCTCATGTATGGATGGGATCAAGGAGAAGGGCTGAATTGAAGGTCGTGATAAAAATTGGCGGCGCTGCAGTTGAGGACAAACCGACGCTGCAAAAGTGCGCTCACGCTGTCGTGCAGCTCGCCCAGGATGGCCATCAGGTCGTCGTGGTGCACGGCGGCGGAGCCGCGCTCACGCGAACTCTGAAGCTGATGGGCAAGCAAAGTGAATTCGTGCACGGCCTGCGTGTTACCGACGCCGAAACGCGCGACGTCGCTCTGATGGTTCTCGCCGGAATCGTCAACAAAAGTTTAGTCGCCGCCATCGCCGCCGCTGGCCAACCCGCCATCGGCCTCTGCGGAGGAGACGGCGGCGTCTTCCGCGCTCGCAAAAAGCAAGACTCCGAGCACGATCTCGGCTTCGTCGGCGAAATCTGCTTCTCCGAGCCGCGCTGGATCAAGGCCATCTGGGCCGAAGGCGGCATTCCGGTTCTTTCTTCCGTCGCTCTCGGCGGCGACGGCGAATATTACAACGTCAACGCCGACCAGATGGCTGCCGCTTGCGCCATCGCTTGCCAGGCGGACGCGCTGATTTTCTTGACCGATGTACCCGGCGTCAAGCAAGCCGACGGCTCCGTGATTCCCCGGTTGAGTACAACCGACGTCCCCGGTCTCATCGAGGGCTCCGTCATCAGCGGAGGCATGATGCCCAAGCTCGAAGCCTGCATGCAAGCCCTGAAACGCGGCGTCGGGCGCGTGCGCATCCTCCCCGCAAATCGCGTCGAAGTCCTGCCGCTTTTCTATTTTGAACGCATCGAATTTGGAACGGAGGTATTACGCGCATGAGCTTGGCCTCGGTCGCGAAAATGGAAAGCCAGCTTCTGCTTTCAACCTATGAGCGCCAGCCCGTTCTCTTCGAGCGCGGCCAGGGAGTCTACCTGTGGGATTCCACCGGCAAGCGCTATCTTGATTTTCTTAGCGGCATCGGTGTCAACGCGCTAGGCCACAATCATCCGGCCATCCAGAAAGTGATTCGCAGCCAGGCCAGCCGCCTGATTCACATTTCGAATCTCTACTACCACCCCTATCAGGCGGAGCTGGCGAAGCAACTCACCAGGATCTCCGGCCTCGATCGCGCCTTCTTCTGCAATAGCGGCACCGAGGCTTGGGAAGGTGCGCTGAAGATCGCGCGCGCCTTTGCCAAATCAAACGACAAGAGCGCTCGCAAACCAAAGTGGCGCATCCTCGCCATGGACAATTCCTTCCACGGTCGCACCTTCGGCGCGCTCTCTACCACCGGACAAAAAAAATATCGTGCGCCCTTTGCTCCGCTCGTTCCCGGCGTGACCTTCGTCAAATTTAACGATCTCAACGATCTGAAAAAAAAGTTCGACTCCACCGTCTGCGCGCTCTGTATCGAAACCATTCAGGGCGAAGGCGGAGTCGCGCCCGTTGATCGCGGATTTCTCGAACTCGCGCGGCGTTTAACCGGGCAGAGCGGCGCGCTTTTGCTTCTCGACGAAATTCAATGCGGACTCGGCCGTACCGGCAAACATTTCGCCTATCAGCATTACGCCGTCAAGCCCGATATCGTCACCGTCGCCAAGCCGCTCGCCGCCGGTCTCCCGCTCGGCGCCATTCTCCTCACCGATCGCGTCGCCACCTGCATCCATCCCGGCATGCACGGCACCACCTTCGGCGGAGGCCCGCTTGCCTGCGCCGTCGCCATCGAATTTCTCCGCGCCGAACAAAGCCTGCTCAAGCACGTTGGTTCGGTCGGCAATTATTTTCACGCCGCTCTCACCGAACTCGATAAAAAACACGCTACGATTCAGGATGTGCGTGGCGCTGGCCTCATGCAGGCCGTTGAACTCGATTCGGTTGATGTTGCCAAAGCCGTCGCCAAAGAATTGCTTGAAAAAGGGATCATTATCAACCGCACGCACGATACGGTACTGCGTTTTCTGCCGCCGTACATCGTGCAGAAAAAGCATGTCGATCAGGTAGTGGAAGCTCTTGATCACGCGCTCGCGCGCAACCAGCACGCCGCCACTGGCGCCCCGCGACCGCGGGCGCTCAAAGTGGCAACCAGCAAAAAGAAAGAAGGCAGGTCCGACGAAAGCAACAATAGTAACCAGAATAAGACTGATAAAAGTGAAGCAAACCAAGCACAAGTCGAGCCGGAGAATTCATCGCGCGAGGCGGTCTATGCGCACGCGTGAAGCCATTCTCCCTGACGCCGAGCAGATTCACTCGCTGGTTTCCAATTACTCCGGCGACGGAACCCTCCTTCCCCGCTCGCTTGCCGAAATTTGCGAAAATGTTCGCGACTTCGTCGTGCTCGAAGATTCCGAAGGCCGCCTCATCGGTTGTGGCGCGCTTCATCTCTACGGCATGCACCTCGCCGAAATCCGCTCCATCACTGTCGATCCCCGTTACCAAAGCAACGGAGGCGGCCGCCGTCTCGTGAAGGCTCTCCTCGCTCAGGCCGAAAAACAAAAGGTCCGCTCTGTCTGTTTGTTCACGCGCATCCCGCAGTTTTTCGCGCAAATGGGTTTTTCCGTCGCCGCGCATCAGGATCTGCCCGACAAGATTCACAAAGATTGTTTCAAGTGTCCGCGCCTCTCCCGCTGCGATGAAGTTCCCATGATTCGCGGACCCTTGCCAACTTTCGCCATACTGCCTCCGCCCAAGAGCTGGCTGAAGATCCAGGCATGACATTGCTCCAGAATTCCCCCGAAAAAATTCTGCTGCCGCGCGGATTTTCTTTTGCCGCTCTCGCCGCCGGCATCAAGGTCAGCGGCCGTCCCGATCTCGCTCTAGCCGAAGCCGAAAACGGCGCCACCGCTGCGGCATTGTTCACAAAAAACCGCGTTGTCGCAGCGCCCGTCATCGTGGGACGCGCCTCCTTGTTCTCAACTCGCGGCCGAGTTCGCGCCGTCCTGGTCAATTCCGGCAACGCCAACTGCGCCACTGGCTCTTCTGGCGTCGCCGCCTGCGAGCGCGTCTGCCGCGACGCCGCAAAAATTCTCGGCGTGTCCGCCAAAGAAATCTTTCCATCCTCCACCGGCATTATTGGCGTTCTGCTTCCCGCGGAAAAAATTCGGGCCAAGCTGCCCGAACTTATCGCCGCGCGCTCCTCAACGCCAGCTGCCGCCGAAGCCTTCTCCCGCGCCATCATGACCACCGACACGCGCGCCAAGATCGCCGCTCACCGCATTCGCGTGTCCTCAAAAGAAGTCACAATCCTCGGCATTGCCAAGGGCGCCGGCATGATCCATCCACAGCTCGCCACCATGCTGGTCTATCTTTTTACGGACATCGAAGCCACCGCTCCGGAGCTAAGAAAGGCACTGCGCCATGCCTGCGACGAATCGCTCAACAGCATGTCGATCGATGGCGACACTTCCACCAATGACACTGTCCTGCTTCTTGCCAGCGGCGCGAGCGGCGCCCGCATCAACAATTCCGCGACCCAAAAAAAATTCGCCGCCGCCCTTAACGTCATCTGTCAATCCCTCGCCGAGCAGATCATCAGCGATGGCGAGGGCGTCGAGCACGTGATCCGCCTGCATATCCGCCAGGCCCGCAGCCGCGAAGAAGCCCTGACCATCGCGCGCACCATCGCGCACTCCGCGCTCGTCAAAACCGCATGGGCTGGAGCCGATCCCAACTGGGGACGCATCCTCGCCGCCATCGGCCGCTCCGGAGTTCCCGTCGATCCCGC
>DATJNC010000126.1:0-11884 GCA_035508395.1 Terriglobales bacterium
AATGGGACGCGCATCGCCACCATCCACGGGGAACAAATATCCTTTGTGGTCCGACTGCACCGCTGCCACCAGCTTGCCATCAGGAGATGGTGCCCACTGTGTAGCCTGCGTGCCCTCGGGAGAAATCGCGGTCGGAGTCGCACTCTCGATGCTCTGCACCCACAATCGCAAACCATGGTCCTTCTCGTTGCCCAGAAAGATGTAGCGTTTTCCATCCGGCAACCAGCGAGCCCGCACCAGGGCGACGCCACCATGTGTCAGCTTGCGGCTTTCACCCGCACCTGTCGGCAGCAGTGTGCTCTCGAGCTGATTTCGAATGTCACCGGCAATCACCCATTTCTCGTCAGGAGAAAGCGCATACGCCGCTCCATCTCCAAGTCGCACCGCTGGTGCGCCGTCCGTGGTGCGGATGTACGCGCTGTAATTCTCTCCGCCGCCTTCGCCCGACTCAAGAAACAACAGCATCTTTCCATCCGCCGAAAGATCGGTCGGCGCCGACCAGTCCAGCCACGAAAGATCAGACTCCTTCGACGCACCTGGCGCCAGCCCCACCATGCCGACGCGCTGCACATCGCGCGTCAACAGCACGCGTCCATCTCGCGCCACATCCTGCAGAGTCAGTGTGCCCGGCTCGCGCGCCAGCAGCCGCTCTTTGCCGGCAGGAGTGACGGCGTTGAGAAAGCGTCCATTGCCAACCTTCGCGCTGGTGAACCACACTTCGTCGCCACTCGGCGACCACGCCAGCCCTTGAATCGATTCCCACTCCTCCGAGAGATCTTTTTTCTTGCCTGTCAGATCGACAATCGAAACGTAGCCCTGATCATCGCGGCGCTCGGGATGATGCAGAAACGCGATCCACTTACCGTCGGGAGACATCCTCGGATGGCTGATCCAGCCGGCAGTTTTGAAGAGCACATTGCCGATCGGATACTCGAGCCGGTTCTGATTTTCTAAATCACGCACCACCACAAACCCGCTGCCATCCGCCGACCAGTCCGCCCACTGCACGCCCTCGAGAACCTCGCGCGGCGCGCCCCCTCCCAGCGGAACGCGCGCCAACGTGCCAATGTTGATATAAGGTTCGACGTTGTGGCTGCGCAGCAAAACGGCCATTTCTCCCTGCGAAGAAATCGATAGGACTTCCGCCCCTTCGAGTCCAAACGGCCGCGACTCCGGGCTCTCTGGCCGAGTCGTATAGATCTCGAGCGGCCGCTCTTCCCACGAAGCGCTGTAGAGCATGTTCTTCCCGTCCGGCGCAAACCGCGCCATCCGGATCCCGCCGTGCCGGAAGGTCAATTGCTGATACACGGGAGGCGTGAGCGCAACCGGCTTCACGGTCATCCGTCCGAGGAAAAATCCCGCCGCGAGACTTACAACCGCGACGGCCGCAAATCCCCACCACGGTTTCCTCGCGGGCGCGCTCGAAAGATTGTTGGATGTTGCCGCAGGCGTGCGCCCACTGGCCGAGGTCGCACTTGCCGCCGCCGCCAGAGTTGAGCCGCTTCCGCTTTCCGCACTCGGAGTCGCGCCGATCGCTGCCACGGCCCCAGTCGCCGCCGCGCCAGTTGTCGTTCCCGCCACTCCCGCTCCCGAAGAAGCCGCACTCCGCCCTGACTCAATATCCCGCTTCAGCCTTTTCAGATCGCCACGCAGCTCCGCCGCCGTCTGGCAGCGCAACTCGCGATCTTTCTCGAGCGCCTTTTCGATAATCTCTTCCAGCCGCGCCGGCAGCCGCGGATTCACCGCCGCTGGTTTCGGCGGCTCATGCTCGAGAATTTGATTAAAAATGACCGCCGACGTCGTTCCCGTAAATGGCTGTCTTCCCGTCGCCATCTCATACAGAACCACGCCAAACGAAAAAAGATCGGTCCGGGCATCAAGCGGCTCGCCGCGAGCCTGCTCCGGCGACATGTAAGCCACCGTGCCCATCGCGCTTCCCGGACTGGTCAGGTTCAACTCACTGCCCGCCGTTGCTTGCGTGTGTCCCACCGGCGACGCCTGCGCATTCACCTTCGCCAACCCGAAATCCAGAATCTTCACCGAGCCCCGCGTGGTCACGAAAATGTTCGCCGGTTTGATATCACGATGCACAATGCCTCGCGAGTGCGCCGCATCGAGAGCATCGGCAATCTGTACGCCCAGTTCGCACAGCGTCTCCAGGCGCACCGCCCGGTTCTCGATCATGTGCTTTAGCGTCTGGCCCTCGAGAAACTCCATCGCAATGAACACTTGCTCATGCTGATCGTCAATTTCATGGATGGTGCAAATGTTCGGATGGTTCAGGGCCGAGGCGGCCTGCGCCTCTCGTTCAAAGCGGGCGAGCGCCTGCTGGTCTTTGGCTACATCGTCAGGAAGGAACTTCAGGGCGACAAATCGGTGCAGCTTCAGGTCCTCAGCCTTATAAACAACGCCCATGCCGCCGCCGCCGAGCTTTTCGACGATGCGGTAGCGAGAAATAGTCTGCCCGATCATGCCGAGCAGCCATGTTATGCACGGCGAGGAATCAAGTCAATCGAGCGGGAATACAGCCGCTAAAACAGTCGAAGATAACGGGAAGCTTTGCGAGATCTATTGTTTGGTCAAACTGAATCGCGCGAAGGGTTTGGCCTCTCCTTTTATTACGTTGTCCAGCCGATCGTCCCACGTATTGGTTTTCGGATTGTAAACAAACGTATTGGTGAAGTTGGTCTCGCCGTGCTCGTCTTTAAAGACGAAGGCCAGTTCGTTTTCTTTCGGCGTGGCGACTCCAATCGACTCCACGGCCAATCCCCCATAAACGTCCAGCCACACGCAGGCATATTGCTTGCTCTTCTCATTCCACCCGATAAACACGGTCGCCTCATACTGCGGCTCTCCCTTGTCGTTTTTCTCGTGTGACACTTCGTGGAACCGCAAGTAATGATGCTCAAGAACCCACTCCGCATCCAGGTCATGCTGCGTGGCATTCTTGCCCACCGTTCCCTGTATGAGCCATTTACCGGCAAGATGATCGAGCAGCGGAGAATTCACCGGTGGCTGCTGCGCGCTGGCGATCATAACCGCAAATACCACCCCCACCACGCTCACTAAGACGACGCATCGCTTCATCTTCAACCTCCCTTCGGCCGAAGGAACCACATTGTATAGAACCCGAGTCCGACCACTGCCCATAATATTTCACTCTTCATTTCGCCGACGTTCTCGACGCCGCCCTGCTCGCCGCTTTCGTTTTCAACTTCGCCTTCTTTGCTCCCGGAACCTTACCGATCCGCGGGTCCCCCGCCAGCACAAGCTCGCATGCCCGCAGCGCGGATGATTCAAAGTCCGGCGCTTCGGTCGGCAGCACCTGCCAGCCGGTAATCGTTTTCCCCATGATACGAACCGATCGCATGTTCGGAAACTCCTGCCGCAGGCCCTCGTGGTGCTCTTCACTAGTGGCCAGCCATACTCCGTTGTCTGCGGCATTCGAAGGCTTTTCCCGCAGGATGAGCATAATCTTCTCGCGCACATAAATTGCCAGACAGCCAAACATCGGGCGCGTGTAGGGGGATAGCGCCGCGATAGCGTCGAGTACGAAGGCATGCGGAACCGGCTTGCGCGGCTTGGGCAGCACGTTCTCGTCCAGGGCTTTCGGAGCAATGCACTTCTTCTTGCTCATGGCTGATCTCGGAAGTTCTTCAGTTTTCTTTCAGGATGATCGAGTAAAGGATTCACCACTACATCGTCACGCGCGAGCCCGCTCAAAAACATCCATCGCTAGCCACGACGATAAGGCCATCAGGACGTTTCGCAAATCCCGACGACGATTCAAGAATATCAACCACGATCAGGGTAATGTCGTCCTGTTGCGTTATTGCGGCGGGCCGCCAACTCTCAACTCCGCGCAGCACTTCACGGGACAACTCAGAGGCTGGCCGGCCGCGGCCCTCGCACACTACGCGCTCCAGTTGCTGATCTCCAAATGCCTCTCCGGCCCCGTTCTCGGTTTCGGTCACCCCGTCGGTGTAGAGCAAAAGCCGGTCAGAGGGTTCCAGAGCCACACTGCAGACCGGATAGTCAGAGTCGGGCCTCACTCCAAATAGCAGCCCGTTGCTTTCGATTCGCTGCATCTCACCCTTTGCATTTCGCCAGCATAGTAGCGGAGGATGTCCAGCTGCCGAATAGAGAACCTTGTGGTTCGCAGTGTCGATCCAAACATAGGCAGCCGAGGCAAACTGGCCCGGCGCTTCGCTCGACAGAATACGGTTCAGAACGCCGAGAACCTGTGCCGGATCACCGGCAAAGACCGCGACCGACCGCATCGCCACTTTCATCATCGAAGAAATAAGCGCCGCCGGGACGCCATGCCCAGACACATCTGCCACGAGAATGCCCAGATGCTTGTCGTCGCAGCTGACGAATTGGTAGAAATCGCCCGCCACCGCAGTCATGGGCTGATAAGAAGCAGCGATGCGCAGGTTTTCCATCTCGGGAACTGCGGCCGGAAGAATGGAGGACTGGATCTGACGTGCTGTCTCAAGTTCTGTATCAATCGAGAGCAGGCGGCGCTCGTTCGTAAAAAGTATTTCCAGAGCTACGTATCCCAGGGAGAGCAAAAGGAGGGCAAATCCTACCGAGTCTATTAACGGCAACGTAGGATATCCAAGCACGGTGCCCAGATTGGTATAAAGTACCTCCATCGCAAAAATGACCAAAACGACGGCCAGAGCATGGTGATTAGGTATCACATGAAATCTGGAGAATTTCGGAACCAGCACCACCGCTAACAAGAGAGGTGTGCCCAGAGCGGCGAGCAGGTTGTTGTAGAAGATCCATTTGTTCGCAGGGCCACCGAGAGCGAGCGTACCGATGCCCAGCAGAGCAATTATCATCCCAACGAAAATTTGCAGTTCGATCAGAAGCCTGAGTTTACCCAGCGTCAGCTCTCGCCATGCGAACAACGCCGCAACCAGCAACAGGTACCGGACCGCCGTAATTACGTAGGGAACTGCAGACACGAGGGAGTGAGGTAGAAGCAGCAACAGAGTGGACGCCTGCCCGAGAATTTGCAGACCATACACCCCGCTAAAGATTCCCCACCATAGAAGGATGCGAACGCCCCTGCGTCCACGAGTGCTTGCGATGGCACAGGCCGTGGCCCCGACAGTTAAGAACGCCGATCCCAGGACGATACTGATGATGTCCCCGCGGAGAGTTTGCAGGGCTGCATCGGCGGCGGTTGCGCCATCCATCCAGGGACTCCGTTCCTCGGCACGGTTCACGACCGGCTCGGGTTCGATGTTCCCAAACCATCCTGATCACTGAATGTGATCCAGATCACGGATCGTGTGAGCGCGGTCCGCCGCGGAGAAAGCAGCGTTTCTATCCCCCGCTTCCCTGGGCGAGCGCGCGAGCCTGGTTGGCCACAAGCAGCGCGCCATGTGCGCGAGCGTCCCTTTCGAGATCGCGCAACTGCGACTTCGCGGCTGCCGCCCCTGACGCCATCTCGATTTCCACCATGGCCAGCCGGATCTGATACTCATATGTCCGATATCCAAATTTGCGCGCCGAAGCCAGCGCCGCCTCGAGTTCTTTTCGCCCCTCGTCAGCCTTTCCCGTCTTCGCTTTCACTCGCGCCTCGGCCATCGCGACCTCATACCGAGGAGCTTGGCCGGCCGCCTGTTTCGCAACGTCCGCCGCTTTGGCCACCACGATCTTGGATTCTTCAACGCTGCCCGCGGCCAGCAGATTTCGCGCCAGTATCGCCTCGGCCCAGACCGCATTCGTCGAGTTGGTTTTTTCGTATTGCCCGGCCGCGTCGCGAGCCAGCGCCGCACCATCGGAATATTTCTTTTCGTTCAGCGAGATAAAAGCCAGGCCGACTTTTTGCTGTGCCAGAAAATCCTCATCCTTCATCTCCTGGCACATAGCCACCGTCTGTTCGTATTGTTTGCGTGCTCCTGCCAGGTCTCCGCCATAAAGCATCGTGTCGCCGATTCCCGCCATCGGATACGGCTCTCCTCGCCGATACGCGATCTCTCTCGTCATGGCCAGCGATTGATCGAAATATTTTCCTGCCTCGCCCAGGTTCCCCATTTCGACAAACAGATTTCCAAGGTTATTCAGTGTCGCCGAGGCGCCCCGGCGGTCCCCGATGGCGTTGAATGCATCGAGCGAATCTAGCTGCATCTTCAGCGCGCCCTGTAAATCTCCCAGCCCATCCAGCACGTTGGCCAGATTGCCATAGTCGCTCGAAAGCCCAAAAGGATCGTTGATCTCCCGGTCGTAGCGCAGCGCTTCTTCGTAGTCGCTCTTTGCTTCGAGCAGCTTTCCCTGCGAATAGTGCACGTTGCCAATGCGCTCCTCGGTAGCGCGAATACTCTTTTCCGCGCCGACCTCGCGAAACACCGGAAGCGCATCTTCGAATTGCCGCTTGGCGCCCTCGTAGTCGCCTTCGTCGTAGAGCGCGTCTCCCACCGAAAGCAGAGTCCGCGCAGCCGCTCGCCGATCTCCAGCCGCCAGGTAAAGTTCGCGCGCCTCATTGGTGAGCGCGATCGTTTTCTGCGGAGCCTCGCCCATCCGCTCCAACGCGTCCGCTTCCAACGCCAGAGCTTGTGCCACCACTAGGTTCGCTCCCACCGTCTTTCCTTTTTCCACCGCCTGCCCCGCCAAGTCCGCGTCTCGCTTGAAGTCGCTCAATGAACTGGCAACGCTTGCCTCCGCCAGATCGATTCGCGCCGCATCAGCTCCCGATACATTTAGTTTCCGCAAATCGGCCAGCACCCTTACCGCATCCTCTCCGCGTCCTGCAGCCACCTGGCTGCGAATCAGAAAAAGCGCATAGTCAACATTGTCGGGAAAAAACTCCCACAGCGAGCGATAACTCTCGACGGCTTTGGCAGATTCGCCCAATACCTCATGCGCGCGTCCCTCGATCAGTTCTCGCTCCTCTTTTGAAAATCGCGAGGAAAGCTCCAGCGCCTGCTTCGCCTGTTCTTTCGCTTTGCTGTCGTAGCCCAAGATCGACCACGCTTCGGCCAGCGCCGAATGTGTCGGCGCGTGATTCGGATCGAGTTCCGTCGCCTTCTCCAGCAAATCGCGCGCCTTCAGCGCGTCGAACCACCGCAGCCGCTGCAATCCTTGCGAGTACAATCGTGCCGCCTCCGGATTCGAAGGCAACGACGCTCGCACCAGCGCCGACTGCGCATCCGAAAGCGGCTCCGCTCCCAGCTTCGCCCGCAGTTCGCCTCCCACTTTGTTCACGATGCTGTCGATTTCCGACTCATTCCCTTTTTCCGAGATCGACCCCAGCGTCTCCCCCGTCGCCGCATCTTGCAGCCGCAAATCCACGCGCAGCTGGCCGTCTCCAACCGGCACATACGATCCCACAATCACATCGTCGCTGCCCACGTTCTGCCGGATCCGCCCCAGCGTCTCGCGGCTGAAGCTGTCCGCTTCCGGCAACGCCAGGCTCGCTTTCATCATCGCTACGCTTTCGCCCGGAATCGTTCGCAGCTGGTCGCCCTGGCTCAAATCGGTCGTCAACATCTCCGATAGCGCCGTTGAAAGCCAGGCCTTCTCCGGATTCCCCGAGAGATTCTTGAAGCCCATCACCGCCACCGTTCGCCGCCGGTTCGCTCCAGTGCTCTTCAATGCCTGCCAACGATGCAGAAGAAGGTATCCCGCCGTAGCCGCCACCATTACCGCCACCGCGAGCGCGATCCACCACCAAGGCGAGCCACCCTGCACTCCCGCCGCAATCGGGCCTGAGATTCCTGCTGTTGGACCGGTTAAATCAGACCTCAGCCCCGCGGCATTCTGATAGCGAGCAGCACGATCTCGCGCCAGCGCTTTCAAAATCACCGCGTCCAGTTCCGCCGTCACCTCGGCATTATGTTTCCGAGGAGACTGCGGGCTCTGCGTCAAAATTGAATTAATTAGAAGCGCCTGCGTCTTCCCGGCGAAAGGACGCTTCCCCGTAGCCATCTCATAAAGCACCGCACCCGCTGACCAGATGTCGGTGCGCGCGTCCGGCATTTCTCCGCTAAGCTGTTCCGGAGCCATGTACGGAAGCGTCCCCATCACGTCGCTCGCTCCCGTCATGGTGACGGTCTTGCCCGCTTCGCTCGCTCGCGGCGCAAACTGCGCCAGCCCGAAATCCAGAATCTTCAACCGCCCGTCGCCCGTCAGCCGCAAATTTGCCGGCTTCAAATCGCGATGAACGATCCCTTGTTCGTGCGCCGCCGCCAAACCATCCGCCAGTTGCGTTCCCAGCCGCACCACCTCCGAGATTGGCAGCGCCCCGCGCGCCAGGGACGCATCCAGCATCGACCCGGCAATATACTCGGTCACCAGAAAGTCGATTCCATCCTCGCTTCCAAATTCGTGCACCGTCGCAATGTTCGGGTGATTCAGACGCGCCAGCGAGAGTGCCTCCGTCCGAAAGCGCTTTTGCGCCGCTTCGTCCGAAAGCGAGCCCGGCGTGAGGACCTTGATCGCTACATCCCGGTCGAGTTGGTCGTCATGCGCGCGATACACCACGCCCATTCCGCCCCGGCCAATCTCTTCCTGAATTGTGTAATGCGATAGTTTCTTACCGACCATCCTCAATTCCCCAAGCGCGCAGAATAGCCCTCAGCTTTGGAATACGCAATCGTCGGATGAGACGCAAAAGATTGCCGAAGTCGGCAGTCATCACGGGCTTTCATCTCAGTCTTCCACTAGTAACCTTGCTGCCCCTCAGGCGTATGAATAGAATGAACTCGCACCAAAACCCCTCGGAGAATCGCGTGAGATTGCTTCTGTTGCGCGGTGGACTCGGCACCCGTTTGCGCGAGGAGACCCTGCTGCATTGCTCGCAACAATGTACCTTGAATGGCGGGCTGTGCCCAATCGTCCCCCACAGCCGGGAGGCATTACAGTAGTGTCAAAAGTAGACGAATTACGCAGCCGCATCCGCGAGATGGTCGTCGAATACTATCGCGAAGCGTTCCCCGCTCCCGAGTTCGTCGCTGGCCCATCGCCTGTTCCAGTCTCCGGACGCGTTTTCGACGAGTGCGAAATCCAGTCGCTCGTCGACTCCGCGCTCGACTTCTGGCTCACCACCGGCCGCTTTGCCGATCAATTCGAGCGCGACTTGGCCCGCTTCGTCGGCGTGCGCGAAGCTGTTCTCGTCAACTCCGGATCCTCCGCGAACCTGCTCGCGATCTCCGCCCTGACTTCGCCCAAACTCGGCGATCGCCGTTTGCTGCCGGGCGACGAAGTCATCACCCTCGCCGCCGGCTTTCCCACCACAGTCAATCCGATCCTGCAAAACAATCTCGTTCCCGTCTTCATCGACGTCCAGATTCCCACTTACAACGTCGACGTTTCTTATCTCGAAGCGGCCCTTTCCGATCGGACGCGCGCCTTGATTTTCGCTCACACGCTCGGCAATCCTTTTGATCTCGAAACCGTCACCGCGTTCGCGAAGAAGCATAACCTCTGGCTGATTGAAGACTGCTGCGACGCGCTCGGCTCGACTTATCGCGCTCAAAAAGTTGGAACCTTTGGCGATCTTGCTACTTTCAGCTTCTATCCCGCTCATCACATCACTATGGGTGAAGGCGGTTGCGTCCTGACGAACCAGCCTCCTCTCCGCACGCTGGTCGAGTCCTTCCGCGATTGGGGACGCGACTGCTGGTGCGCGCCCGGCAAGGAAAATACCTGCGGCAAGCGCTTCGGCTGGCAACTCGGCCAGCTGCCTTACGGATACGATCACAAGTACATTTATTCCCACATCGGCTACAACCTCAAAGCCACTGACATGCAGGCGGCCATCGGCGTCGCGCAATTGCAGAAGCTCCCGTCATTTATCGAAACTCGGAAGCGGAATTTTTCCTACCTTCGGGCTGGGTTTCGCGAGCTCAGTAAGAAAGAAGATAATTTCCTCCTGCCCGAGTCGCTGCCGCATGCCGATCCCAGTTGGTTCGGCTTCCCGCTGCTGCTGCGCGAATCAGCGCCGTTTTCGCTCAAGACGCTCAGCGAATTTCTGCACGCACGAAAAATCGGAACCCGTCAGATCTTCGGCGGCAATCTCGTTCGCCAGCCCGCCTACGCCGATCGCACCTTCCGCGTTGTCGGTGACCTCGCGCACAGCGATCGCGTCATGAATCGCGCGTTCTGGATTGGTGTTTACCCTGGGCTCACGCCGGCCATGCTCGATTATGTTCTGGAGTCGATCAACGAAATCGCTTCGAAAGGAGTTCTGTCCGATGCCGCACGCAAATAACAATCACCCCTCTGCCATGTCGCCCGAGGTGAAAATCGGCTCCAGAACCATTGGTCCGAATCGCCCCTGCTACATCGTGGCCGAAATCGGGATCAATCACAACGGCGACATCGATCTCGCCAAGAAACTCATCAACGTCGCTTCTGGCGCGGGTTGTGACGCCGTCAAGTTTCAGAAGCGGACCATCGATGTGGTCTACACCCCCGAAGAACTGTCCAAGCCTCGCGAGAATCCGTTCGGCCCGACCAACGGCGACTTGAAGTACGGCCTCGAATTCGAGCGCGAAGAATACGAAGAGATCGACCGCTATTGCCGCGAGGTCAAAATCGATTGGTTCGCCTCCTGCTGGGACGAGGCTTCCGTTGACTTCATCGCCAAATTCAACGTGCCGTGTTTCAAGATCGCGTCGGCCTCGATTACCGACGATCATCTTCTCCGCCACACGCGCGCCATCGGTAAGCCCATCATTCTCTCCACCGGCATGAGCACGCTCGAGCAGGTCGATCGTGCCGTCGAGATTCTCGGCAAGAAAGATCTCGTGATTCTCCACGCCTGCAGCACCTATCCGGCATACTACGAGGAGTTGAACCTCAAAGTGATCGACGTCCTTCGCGACCGTTATGGTGTCCCGGTCGGCTACTCCGGCCACGAGACCGGACTTCCTTCTAGCGTCGCTGCGGCGGTAATGGGCGCGTCGATAGTCGAGCGTCACATCACGCTCGACCGATCCATGTGGGGCTCCGACCACGCCGCCTCGCTTGAGCCCAACGGCATCACGCGCCTGGTTCGCGATATTCGCCTCATCGAAAAATCCATGGGCGATGGCGTCAAACGCGTGCTCGAGCGCGAGCAACCCATCATCAAGAAACTCCGCCGCGTGGGAGCCTCATAGGGCCGAAATTGATTTTGGGTGCCGCAGCGCTTTAGAGCTGCGATATACAAAATTCTCTTTAGTTGGCGGCTTTAGCCGCGGAGGTACTCAATCACTCTGTTGCCCGAGGCAATGCAGAAAATCTCCCATGGAAACATTCGCGCCCTTGCCATGGATGTCGACGGTGTCCTGACCGATGGCGGCGTCTGGTGGGGCCCGAACGGAGAAGAGTGGAAGCGCTTTCACTTCGCCGATATCATGGGCCTCTCGCTCGCCCGCAAAGCGGGCCTCGCCATCGCGCTCATTTCCGGAGAAGACAGCCCTCTCGTCGATCGCATGGCGGCCAAATTCAACCTCACCGACATGTTCAAGAACTGCAAGGACAAGGCAGCGGCGTTACATGCGTTTGCCGAGCGTAATGGATTGCAAACGAAAGAGATATGCTTCATCGGGGACGACGTCAACGACCTCGCCGCGCTCGAAATCGCCGGTCTGAGCGCCTGTCCCGCCGACGCCCGCCCTGCGGTCCGCAAGCGTTGCCAATTCGTCGCGAAACTCAATGGCGGCAATGGAGCCGTCCGCGAAATCATCGACATGCTTCTCGCCTCCGCCCCCGCCCAGCCCAGGTCAAATCTTGTCGGATCAATGGATTAGGAGAGCACAAGCCGCATGAGACTTGCCGATTACGTCATGAGCTTCGTCGCCCAGCAGGGAGTTAAACATGTCTTCCTGCTCACCGGCGGCGGAGCCATGCACCTGAATGATGCACTGGCGCGCTCCCAGGA